>JBFFXF010000126.1:0-20083 GCA_041569895.1 Planctomycetota bacterium
ACCGCGGCGCGGCGGCGCACCAGCGGGCTCGCGTCCCGGAGCAGGCGAGCGGCGAGCGCGCGGTCGAGCGACAGCATCTCGAGGATTCGCGTCAGCGATCGCAGCGCCGCCCACCTGACCAGTGGATCGCCATCGTCGAGCGCGGCATGCAGCGCCGATTGGATCGGCGCGGTCTGGCGAGCCAGCACGTGGATGTCGGGGAGCAGCCACGCCGCCCGGGCACGCACTCGCGCGTCCGAGGAGCGGAGCGCGGCCGTGAAACCGGGGAGGAGCGCGACCCCCTCCTGGCCGAGCGACCGCAGGCGCTGGCGGAGAACTCCGTCGAACTCGGCGTCGTCGAGCTGCGAGAGCAGCCCCTCGACCGCCGCTCGCGCCGCGCCCGAATCGGCGAGGATCCGGAACGCCGCGAATCGAACCCGCCTGTCGCGATCCCCGAGGAGACCCGTGAGCAGCGGCCGGACCTCGACGGCGACTTCACGCGAGCTCGCGACGATCTTCAGCGCCTCGTACCGCTCCTGAGGCGACCCCGCCAGGGCCTCCTCCACGAGCGGGATCGCCTCCGGCGGGATTGGCGACATCCACTTGAGCGACTCGATCGCCCGCAGACGTCCCGTGCTGCTCTGCCCGCGCAGCGCGCGAGAGATCGCGGGCAGCGACACCTCTCCGAGCGCGCCGACGAAGGAGGCCACCGCCCAGTCGCCGCCGCTCGCCGACTCGAGCCACTCGACGAGGCTCGCCGTCAGCAGCGAGTCCGCCGTGGGCGTGGCGCCTGCGGCGATGTCGACGATCGCCTCGGCGATCCACGAGGAGTCGACCCGTTCCGCACGGGCGGCGGTGACCAGCGCGCGCGTTCCGCGCACGGACCGCAGCTCGACGAGCGCCCGCGCCGCCTCCCGGCGCGTGCGGACGTCCGGCGACGAGAGGGAATGGATCGCCTGCCGCTCGATGTGGAGCCTGCGGAGCACGACTCCCGCGAAACCGGCGCCGACCGCCAGCGCGCTCAGGAGAGCGATGAAAAAGAGAACACGTCGCCGCCTCGTCGAAGTCATCGTGGCACCGCGCCCTGGTCCGAGCGCCATCCGCAAGTTTTCTCGATGGCGGACTACTCTATCTCCAATTCAGGCTACTTCTCCTAGCCTCTTTCCCCGTCCCTTTCCCCGTTTCTATTCCCGTTTCTTTTCCCGACCGTAAACTGGCATCCGCAAATTTTCTCGACACAAGCCATCCGGCTACAGCGACCCCTCGCCCTTTCAAACGCTAGCCCTGGTTTTCTCGCGGGAAGCGAGAAAACCAGGGCTAGCGTCCGGGAACCCAGATGTACCTCCACGCGAAGAGAATCGCGACCACGTGCACGATCCAGTGCACGTCCCGCCACCGGCCCGCCGCGACCTTCATCCCCGCGTAACTCATGAAACCCGCGGCGAGACCGTGCGAGATGTTGAAGGTCGTCGGCATGACGATGATGGTCAGGAACGCGGGGATCGCCTCGGTGACGTCGTCCCAGTCGATGCGGATGACGCTCCGGACCATCAGCGCGCCGACCAGGATGAGCGCCGGCGCGGTCACGGGGTAGAACGTCGTCGACGCGCCGGCCGGCGTCTCGACGGTGACCCCCGAGGCCATCGCCGACACGAGCGGCATCAGGAAGAGCGACAGCAGGAAGCAGCACCCGGTGACCATGTTCGCGAGACCCGTGCGAGCGCCGGTGCTGACGCCGGTGGCGCTCTCGATGTAACAGGTCACGGAAGACGTTCCGAACCCCGCTCCCGCGAGCGCGCCGAACGCGTCGACGGTGAGCGCGCGTCCGAGCCGCGGGAACTCGCCGCGCTGATCGAGCAGGCCGGCCTCGGCGCCGACGGCGAAGAGCGTCCCCATGGCGTCGAAGATCGCGAAGAAGAGCAGCGCGACGCCGAGCGGCAGCAGGTTGGCCCTGAACGCGCCGGCGATATCCATCTCGAGGCCGGGCAGCGATCCGCGGGGCATGCTCACCCACGTGCCATCGATCGACACCATCCCGAACGCCGCGCCGATCACCGCGGTCATCAGCAACCCCCAGAAGATCGCCGTCCGCACCCGCCACGCCACGAGAGTCAACGTGATGGCGACGCCGGCGAGCGCCAGGGCCGTGTGACCGCTGGTCACGTCGCCGAAGGTGACCAGCGTCGCGGGGTGGTCGACGACGATTCCCGCGTGCGCGAGGCCGATCTGCGTGATGAAGAGCCCGATGCCGACCGCGGCGGCGAATCGCAGCGTGCGCGGCACGCCCGAGGTGATGATCGCGCGCACGCGTCCGACCGTCAGCAGGAGGAAGACGAGCGCGACGAGCGCGAGCAGCCCCAGACCGGTCTGCCACGACACGCCGCCCTCGCCGCAGATGGTGTACGCGAAGAACGCGTTGAGGCCCATCCCGGGCGCGAGCGCCACCGGCAGGTTGACCGCGAAGCCCATCAGCAGCGTCGCGAAGGCGCTCGCCAGGACGGTCGCGAGGAGCGCGCCGTCGGCCGGCATGCCGGCAGCGACGAGGAAGACCGGGTTGACGACGATTATGTACGCCATCGTCAAAAACGTCGTCAGCCCGCCGAGGAGCTCGCGCGGGACGGTCGACCCCGCCTCGCGAACCCGGAAGATGCGCTCGAGGATGTTCATGGGGAGTCGACGACGATGTCGGCCGGCGTCTTCTTGATCTCGCAGTAGAGGAGCGTCCCCGAGAGCGCGAGCATCGGGAACACGAAGAGCGCCGTCAACGGCACCAGGATCAGGACGTACGCGACCGCCCCGAGCCCGAGCGTCCTCGCACGGTGACGGCCGAGGAACCTCCACTTCTCGAAGAAGCCCATCCTCCGTCTCGCCAGGGCGTAGTCAAGGCCATCCCACGCGAGGAACCTGAGATCGACGTAGCCCATGACGATCTGTCCCGCCACCGGCACGAGTCGCAGGGGCAGCGTCAGGGTGAAGAGCGCGAGCCAGATGATGCTCCGGAGCAACGCGTGCCACACAGCCAGCCCGACGTCGACGGCCAGCCCGCGTACACCGCCGCCGGCGGCGGGCGCTTCCGGGAAGACGATCGCCTCCGTCTTCTGCGAGAGGACCTCGTTGAACGGCGCGGAGATCACGATGCCGACGGGAACGAAGGTGAAGACGACGGCGAAGAGCAGCACGACGGCGTAGACGAGCCACGAGAGGTACTTCGCGCCGGTCCACGTCCAGTACCATGCGGTGCGGTCGGCGAAGAACTCGTCGACCCATCCCTTGAAGTACACGACGCACACCACGACGAGCGCGACGTAGATGATGAGGTTGAGCACGAACGGCATGATGAGCCACGGCAGCAGCTGCGGGTGCGCGAGCACGATCCTCCAGCCCCTGGCGAAGGCGCCGGCGCCGTCCGAGAAGCGTTGCGGCGCCGGCGTCATCGGCGTGCCTGCCTCTCCGGAGGCGCCGCGTCACCGTAGCCGAGATCGCGCATCAGGTCGCCGCACACCGACATGATGTCCGCGACCTGCTCCGCGGTGAGGTTCTCGGCGTGGCGGCCCACCCGCCGCGCATGGTTGTCCACGAAGTGCCGCACCTGCCGCCGCGCGTGATACGATCCGGCGGTGAGGTCCTGGATCTTCACGGCGGCCTCGCGCACCTCGCCGGTCATCTGGAGCCCGGCGAGCGAGAGCGCCGCCTCGACGGTCTCCAGCGGCCGCGCGACGAGGTCCTCGTAGCGAAGCTCGAGGTAGCGCCCGGTGCCGAGCGCCATTCCCTCGCGCCGCGCGATGCTCACGGACTCGAGCCACTGGTGCGCGCAGCGGAGGTGATTCTCCTCCGGGTACCGCGCCAGCAGCTCGGACCACCCCGGCACGCGCAGGTGCCCCCACTCGCGGCCGCGGTTCCGGAACATCAGCGACGCCACCGTGTCGCGCGCGTCACGGACGATATGGAGCACGCGGCACGCCGGAAGGACATGGTCGAGAAACGCGATCCGCAGCGTGTGCTTCGGGTTCTTCTCGACGAGCACGTCGCCGCCGCCCTCCTCGAGCACGGTCGCGAGCGCGCCGCGGAGGCCCTCGATCGCGGCGGCGTCGCGGCAGTCCGCCGGCGTCAGCCGGTCGTCGTCGCGATCGGGAAAGAAGCGTCTCCAGATGGTGTTCGCCTCGTAGAGGTAGACGACGCGGGGATGCGCGGCGATCGTCTCGCCGAGAATCGACGTCCCGGAGCGCGCACAGCCGACGATGAAGACCGGCGCGAGCGCCTGGCCGCTGGCGGCGTTCATTTCCAGTTCCAGGACGTCGTCTGGAATGGGAGGTACTTGCTCCACTTCTTCTCGACGTATTCCGCCGACGGATTGAACTCCGCCATGAACGCCGGCGACCACCGGTCGCGGATCTTCGGCGAGTCCTGCGACGACGCGATCAGGTGCCCGCGCCGATCGGCGTACTTGTGCCAGACGAACGAGTCGATCGCGTAACACTTCACGCCACGATCGCGCGCCGCGAGGCAGATGTCGATTCCGTAGCAGTGAAAGCCGGGGAGGTCGGGATCGAACGCGAGGCCGCCGCTCTTTCGGAGACCGAGCCACTGCTCGTCGATCGACTCGACCTCGTGCGGCAGCGGCAGCTCCCAATGGTAGCCGTGCGGATCGCACCAGTGCCCCTTGAGCACCTTCGGCTGATCGCTGTTCTCCTGCGCGGGGATCGCGCCGACCGCGCCGAGCACGCCCCAGCGCGGATCGCGCCGCTCGAGGTCCGCGATGGCGTGCGCCGTTCGCGCCTCCCATCCCTCGGGGAGGTAGACGTCCTGGTGCATGAAGAAGACGAGATCATGGCGGGCCGTCCGCAGCGCGTCGTTGTAGAGCCGGGAGATGCTGTCGTATCGCCGGTTGCCGGTGTTGTCGACCAGCACCCATTCGTGGCGCGACGATCGCGCCACCGGCGACGCGAGCAGGTTGACCTCGAGCTCCTCCAAGTCGTTGACCGCGACGACGAAGCTCACCGGGCCGAGCTCCGGTTCGTTCTTGCCGCGACGATCGACGAGGTTGTCCCGCTCGCCGGGATCGTAGGCGAGGTTGTACGCCTCTCGCCGCACCGCGTCGTTCTTCCGCACCTCGATCCGCTTTAGCGGATAGATGAGCTCGGACCGGATCTCGATTCTCGCGGTGTCGTAGCTCTCGCGGCGGCAGTCGTCGCGCCAGTAGATGTAGCCGCGATCGATGCCGTCGAGCCGCCGGTGCGCGGACAGATCGAAGAGCAGCCGCCCCGGATACCCGTCGACGACGTGCCCGAGCATGGTGAGGATCGTCGGCACGATATCGAGGATAGAGCAGAAGCGCTCCTCGACGGGCGGCATCGAGTACCGCTCGCGGAGCTCCGGCGGCAGCCATATCGCCAGCGGCACGTGGAGCAGATCCTGGTGCAGCCGTCCGCAGTGGTGAACGCGCCCGAGCTCGGGCTCGAAGCCCTCGCCGTGATCGCTGACGAAGATGACGATGGTCCGATCGAAGTCGATGCGCTGGAAGAGACTCTCGACGAGCCGGTCCGCGGCGCGGATCCCGGAGTCGTACTTGGCGACGATCTCCTCCTTCATCTGGTCGAGCCCCATGCCGCTCGGGCAATGGTGCCACACCCACGGACCGTCACGAAAGCCGCGCAGCGACGGGTGGATGTCGCGGCCGAGCCAGTCCTGCACCTCCAGGAAATAGCTCCGGTCCATGTGGTAGTCATGGACCAGGTTGGAATGGAAGAAGAGGAACCAGGGTCGCCCGCCGCCACCCGGCTGCTCGAGAAACCGCCGGGCCGCCTCGAAGGGGCGCACGTGGTCATCGCGATAGGTCCAGACGAACTCGTCGAACCCGTCGTCCCAGCCGAAGAATCGCCACTTCGCGGGACGCCTCTTCATGCCGAGACCGGAGAGGTAGTCGGCCGAGACCGAATCGGGAATCGTGTTGCCGTTGTTGGTGAACGCGATCCGATAATACTCTCGCCCGAGCGAGTGACCCAGCTTCGCGGTCTGGAAGCGGTTGTGGTGATCGGTGAGGCCGTGCACGTCCGCCAGCTGGCCGGTGAGGATCGAGGCGCATGCGCTCAGCGTCCAGCCGGTCGGCGTCATGTAGTTTCTGAAGTAGACGCCCCCGCCGTCGCGCAGTCTCGCGTCGAGAAACGGCGTCGTCTCGCGCTCGTAGCCGTGGCAGGACAGGTGGTCCGCCCGCAGATCGTCGACGACGATCAGGGCGATATTATAGGCGGATTCCTGCGCTCCCGCGGCGCCGTCCGCATTCCGCGGAAGCGGCGCCGGCGTTGACGGGGAGGGGTCGTGCTCGAAATCGGACATTTTCTCGGACCCGTGACTTTACCCGAAGCCCGTTCGGGGCGGCAAGGCCGTAGCCGGGCCCACCGATACAGAGGTCGTCACGGAGGACATGGCGTCTCGGCAACCGCGTCTCGGCTGCGGCATGGTCTGCCCGGTGAGACGTTGGACGCCGCGACGCGAGCCGGTATTCAATCTCCGCGGCCGAGTGGATTCGACCCGGTGGAGCCAGTAGAATCTGCACCTTCCGCCGGTGCGTCCGCGAGCGGGCGTCCGGAGACGCGACGACGACTGTTCGACCGGAAAACGAGCGGAAATCAGCCCAGTGAGCAGGGTCCGATGAGCAAGAAGAAGCGGGATGAGAAGAAGATCACGCCGCGGTCGGAGGACTACTCCGGCTGGTATCACGACATCATCCTGCGGGCCGGCCTGGCCGACTACGCGCCGGTCAAGGGCTGCATGGTCATCCGCCCGCACGGCTACGCCATCTGGGAGCAGATCCAGCGGCACCTCGACGCGCGCTTCAAGGAGACGGGGCACGAGAACGCCTACTTCCCGCTCTTCATCCCCGAGAGCTACATCGAGCGCGAGAAGGAGCACTTCGAGGGCTTCGCGCCGGAGTGCGCCGTGGTCACCGAGGGCGGCGGCGAGACCCTTCCCGAGAAGCTCTACGTGCGCCCGACCTCCGAGATGATCATCTGGAGCATGTACAAGAAGTGGATCCAGTCGCACCGCGACCTCCCGCTCCTGATGAACCAGTGGTGCAACGTCGTCCGCTGGGAGATGCGAACGCGTCTCTTCCTGCGCACGTGCGAGTTCCTGTGGCAGGAGGGGCACACGGCGCACGAGAACGAGGCGGACGCCCGCGAGGAGACTCTGAGGATCCTGGAGATCTACCGCTCGTTCGCGGAGGACGTCATGGCGGTGCCGGTGTTCACCGGCAAGAAGACGGATCTCGAGAGGTTCAAGGGCGCCGTCGACACCTTCTCGATCGAGGCGATGATGCAGGACGGGAAGGCGCTGCAGGCGGGCACGTCGCACTATCTCGGCGAGAACTTCGCGCGCGCGTTCGACGTGCAGTTCCAGGACGAGTCGGGACAGCTGCGCTACGTCCACGCGACGAGCTGGGGCGTCTCGACCCGGCTCATCGGAGCGCTGATCATGGCGCATTCCGATGACCAGGGGCTGGTGCTGCCGCCGCTGCTGGCGCCGATCCAGGTGGTCATCGTGCCGATCTTCAGGAAGGAGGAGGAGCGCGCGCGCGTTCTCGAGGAATGCGAGCGCGTCGTGACGGCGCTCCGCCGTGATCAGCGCGTGCACGTCGATAAGAGAGAGGGTCAGAGTCCGGGCTTCAAGTTCAACGAGTGGGAGCTCAAGGGCGTGCCGCTGAGGATCGAGATCGGACCGAAGGATCTCGACAAGGGGCAGCTCTGCCTGGCGCGTCGCTTCGGCGGCGACGGCAAGGCGTTCCTGCCGCGCGACGAGGCGCTCGAATCGGTGCCCGGGATCCTCGCCGCGATGCAGCGCGAGCTCTACGAGCGCGCGCTCGCGTTCCGGGAGTCCCGCACGCGCTCGATCGATTCGCGCGAGGAGTTCGCCGAGTACTTCGGCGGCGAGGGAGGTTTCGCTCTCGCCCACTGGTGCGGGGACGCGGCGTGCGAGAAGGCCCTGGCCGACGAGTTCCGCACGTCGATCCGCGTCATCCCGTTCGAGAGCGAGGGGCTCGTCGAGGACGGAACCTGCATCGGCTGCGGCGCGGCGTCACGCGAGCGCGTGGTCATGGCGCAGTCGTACTGAGGACTCGCCGGCGCGACGTCCCGGGCACGCGCGGGGAGTGAAGGGAAACGAGGAATGTCCGAGCAGCCGACCCGCGAGGGGAGCAGCTGGCAGCGCGTCGAGGAGGTGGCGATCGTGGCGGCGGTCGTGCTCGCCGGCGTCGCCGTCGCGAGCATCGACTGGACGGGCTGGTGGGTCCACCCCCCGGTGTCGAACGAGGCCGTCCTCGAGACCGCCGACCCCGCCCCGCAGGCCGTCGAGACGCCGCCAGAGCTCGGTGGGCTCGGTGTCGACGTGCGGCCACGCGCGAGCTGGAGGGCGAGACCGCCTCGCGGTCGTCTGCGAATACACGGTCCGCCGACGCGCATCACCATCCATCATCAGGCGGCGCTCTTCGATCGGTACGACCTCGCGTCGACGGTCCGGGAGCTGCGGTCGATCCAGAAACACCACCAGTCGGTGCGCAAGTGGACCGACGTCGGCTACCACATGATCGTCGACCGCGCCGGGAGGATCTGGGAGGGGCGACCCGTCGAGTCGATCGGGGCGCACGCCGGCAACCGGGCCGCCAACCGCGGCAACCTCGGCATCCTCGTCCTCGGCGACTACGACCGCCAGGAGCTCTCGATCGGACAGCGCGTCTCGATCCGCGTCCTGCTCGAGCGCGCGTGCGCGCATTGGGGGATCGAGCGGTCGAGCGTGCTGACGCACAACGAGATCCGCAAGGAGCAGGGGCTCCATGGCACGCTCTGTCCGGGACGCGATCTCGCCGAGCTCGTCGAGGCGTTCCGTCTCGGGCGGTGACGCCGCGCCCGGAACGATCGAGCGCGTCAACGCAGGCGCTCGGGCTCCTCGAGCAGCCGCTTCACCCGCGCCATGAACTTCGCCGCCAGCAGGCCGTCGATGGCGCGGTGATCCGCCGAGATGGTCGCGCGCAGGATGGTGCGCGGGAAGAAACCGCCGCCGAGGGGCACCAGGCGCGGCGTGGCGGCGCCGACGGCGAGGATGGCGCCCTCGGGCGGATTGATCACGGCGGTGAACGCGTCGACACCGAACATGCCGAGATTCGAGATCGTGAACGTTCCCCTCCCCATGCCGATCAGCTTGCCCTGTCTCGCCGCGTCGATGATGCGACGCGTCTCCTCCGCGATGCCCGCGAGGTCGCGCTGGTCGGCGCCGAGGACGACGGGCACGACGAGCCCCTCGTCGAGGCCGACCGCGACGCCGATGTTGACCTCGCGCGGATACTCGATCGCCTCGTCCGAGACGCGACAGTTGACGCGTGGCTCGTCGACGAGCGCGATGGCGACGGCGCGCACGACGAGGTCGTTCACCGAGATCTGGATCCCCTGAGCCTCGAGCCCCTGACGGAGCTCGAGCGCGGCGGTGACGTCGATCTCCACCGTGAGGTAGAAGTGCGGCGCGCGCGTCTTCGACTGCTGGAGCGCCGTGCCGATCGCCCGGCGCATGCCATCGATCACGACACGATCGGGCGGACGGGGCGAGGGTGGCGGGTACGGTTTCGCCGCCACCGGGGAAGGCGGGCCGGCGATCGCCTGAGCGACACCGCCCGCGGCCCCCGCCGCTTCGACGTCGCGGCGGATGATGCGACCGCTCGGACCGCTGCCGCGCAGCGTGCGGATGTCGATGCCGCGGATACGCGCCAGACGACGCGCGAGCGGCGACGTCCGGATGTGGCCATCACCGTTGGAGCTGCGCGGCGCCCCGGGCGGAGCGCTCCGGTCGGTCGCGGCGGGGGCGACCGTTGCCGGGCCGGAGGACGGGGCGCCGTGCGCCGCCGGCGGACTCGACGACACGGACTGCTTCGCCGCTGCGGGCGGTGGTGGCGGTGAGGCGGATGCCGCCGGGGCGCTCGACTCCGCGGCGGCCGATGTCGCGGACTGCGCCCCTGCCTGCTGCGCGGCGGACTGCCGCAGAGCGTCGAAGTCGATCTCCTCGTCGGCGCCGCCGATCACGGCGAGCAGCTCGAGCACCGGCACCACCTCGTCGGCGGCGTGGAAGACCTTGCGCACGACGCCGCTCGCCGGCGCCTCGACGTCCATGTTCGCCTTGTCGGTCTCGATGACGAGGAGCGGATCGCCGCGGTTGACGGTGGCTCCCTCCTCGACGAACCACTCGACGATCTTTCCCTCGGTCATCGACTGGCCCGCCTGGGGCATCAGTACGGAATGTGCCATGACGCCTCGTCTCCGGAGTGCATCTCGAGATGATTGTCGACGCCGTCAGTCATCCGCTCACTCGGTCCTTCTCAATAGTCGATCGTGCGCCGTCCGGCGTCAACTCGTCATTCGTCCACGCAGAAGAGCAGCTCGAGGTCGCCGAACCCCGACGACCGCCAGCGCTGCAACCGCCGCAACCCGGCCGCGACCAGCCCGACGATGTCGCGCTGGTCGTCCGCTGGCGGTCCGTCGTCCTTCCAGATGGCGCCGAGCGCGCTCCCCGCGGCCTCCGCCGGCGCGGCGCTCTCGAGGATCGCCGCGTCGATGCGCGCCAGCGCCGCCGCCGCGCCGAGGGCGTACCGGCGCGGCGCGATGCCGGTCGAGCGAGCGAGCCGCATGGTGCCGACCAGCCGATCCGACCAGCCGAGCTTGCGGGCGGGATCCCTCCCGACGCGCTCGACCGTGTCTCGAAGGAAGGGATTCGTCATGCGACGAAGCAGGTCATCAGCGTACCGCCGATAACCGTTCCACGTAAAGAGCTCGTCGACGCCGGCGTGCTTCTCGACCAGCGGCGCGCCCGATTCCTCGATGAACGCCCCTCGCAGAAACGCCATCGCGCCGGGCAGCTCCCTGACCTCGGCGATGCGCTCGAGGCCGCGAACGGCACCGACGTAGGCGGCGAGCGCGTGCGTCGCGTTGTGACCGTAGAGCTTCGCCTCCTCGAACGGGAGGAGATCCGGCTTCTCCTCGAAGACGTCGATCCCGCGCTGGAACTCGCCGGGGAATCCCACACGCGACACGAGGATGCGGTTGAACGCCTCGACGAGAAACGCGCGGTCGTCGCCGCGAGCGATGGCGCGGAGACCGAGCGCCTCGATCTCGCTCGCCGACGTGATGAGGCCGCTCATCTTGCCGATCACGGTATCGAGAAAGCGCACCCGCTCGAGCGCGAAGCCCGCGTCGACGCCGAGCGCCGCGGCGACTCGTCCACGCAGGATCGACGCCGCGTCGTTGTGATTCTCCGCGGCGTACACGACCGCCCGCGGGCCGCTGGTCACCGCCTTCCGGCGGAGGCCGTCCGCGAGGACGCGGTCGAGGCTCGCCGCGCTGTCGCCGGTGTAGAACGTCACGCTCGGCACCGCCGTGCCGATCTCCTCCGCGGCCGCAATGGCGATCACGAGCTCCTCGCGGTCCGCCGCGACCGACGGGTCGAAGACCTCGACCGGTCCGACCTCGACCGCCTCGATCCGGTCGTCGTGAGCGACGTTCACGGCGTAGACCCCACCGGCGTCGCGCAGCGTCGCGACCACCTCGGGAACGACCTCGGCGACGACGAGCCGCCCGAAGTTGCCGGAGCGGTGAGCCTCCTGCAGGAAGAGCCCGGCCTGGATGGCGCCGAATCCGAAGCCGACGTAGGTGCGCTTTCCCGAGAGCGCCATCGTCAGCTCCCGCCGCGCAGCCAGCGCCGCTCATCCGCCGCGCTCCAGGAGCGGACCGATTCGATGGTCTCCGTCCGGCGGTGCGGATAGACGACCGCCTTGCCGTCGATCGCCTGGGCCCTGATCTCCTCGAGGAACTCCACGGCGTGCTCGAGATCGCCGA
The DNA here is from genome assembly GCA_041569895.1 of Planctomycetota bacterium. Classification (GTDB taxonomy): domain Bacteria; phylum Planctomycetota; class UBA8108; order UBA8108; family JACQVS01; genus JBFFXF01. Next base: position 11,847 of record JBFFXF010000126.1, read on the forward strand.
TGCGGGTAATGTGCGATCCGGCGTCGATCTCGCCGTCCTGCATCAGCTCGAGCGTGCGCGCGACGTCCCACGGCGAGCCGCCGCTCGACCCGGTGACGTTGATCTCGCCGTAGTGGATGATGCCGGCGTCGAGCCCGACCGTGTCCTCGCCCTTCTTCAATCCGCCGAAGAGGTCGAGCACCCCACCGCGACCGACGAGATGCTGCGCCGACTCGATCGCCGGGCGCGATCCCACGGCGACGATGACGTCGTCGGCGCCGCGATCGGAAGTGAGCTCGCGGACGACCTCGATCGGCTCGCGCTCGGAGGGGTTCACCGTGACGAGCCCGACGCCGGCGTCCCGCGCACGCTCCCCGAAGAGCGCCCGCACGCGCCCGAGCCGCTCCTCGATCAGATCGATCGCGACGATCGCCGCCGGCCTGTAGCTGAGCGCGACGTCGACATGCATCCGTCCCATCGCCCCGGCGCCGATGATGACGACGACGCCGCCTCGCCGCAGTCCCTTGACGGCGCGCCGTTCCGCCATCGGCCCGTCCTGCTCGAGGTGCATGTGGTGATCCAGGGCGGAGATCACGCACGAGATCGGCTCGCTCATCGCGGCATGCGCCGCCGGAAAGTCGGCGTCACGGATCGGCGCCAGGCACTGCGCCTCGATCACCTCCTCGGGAATCAGCATGTACTCGGCAAGGTGGCCGGCGAGCGTGTACCCGAGCGCGATCTTCTCGACACCGCGCCCGCCGTCGCGGTACCGCTCGCGGTGGTTGATCGGCGGGTGATCGACGGCCGGCTGCGCCACGAACCGCTGCCCCGGTCGCAGGCCGTCGGCGAGTTCCTCGCCGACCTCGACGATGGTCAGCGAGCCCTCGTCGCCGAGGATCAACGGGAACTTCTCGACGTCCCACCCGTGAAGCAGCTTGTGGTCCGGCCCCTGCTCGACCAGCTTGATCAGCGAGGTGCAGATCCCCGCCGCGTCGACCCGCGCCAGCGCCTGCCGCGGACCGGGCCGCGGCGTCGGCACGGCGCGGACGCGAAGCCGCTCGAAACCCACGCCATCGAGGACGAGGGCTCGCATCTCGGCGGGGATGTCGGTCGGGGAGTGGGTCATGTCACGAGCTGGTGGCGTGAGAGGGAGCTCACGAAGCTCGACCCCATCAATCCTTCCGTTTCCTGCGTTCCTGAGTTTCCTGCCTTCCTCATGAATCGTCTGACAGCAAGCCTTCGAAGTCGACCACAATTCTCGCGGCCATCAACGGGGGTCGAGCGGGAAGACGCCGATCAGGTACTCCTCGACGACGCGTCCCCCGATCAGGTGCTCCTGGATGATGCGCTCGAGCACCGGCGGGTCGCACTCGCGGTACCAGGCGCCATCCGGATAGACCACCGCGATCGGCCCCCCGACGCACACGCGAAGGCAGTTCGCCTTCGTCCGCTGGATGCCCCCGCGCCTCGTGAGCCCGAGCTTCTTCAACCGCTTCTTCAGATAGTCCCAGGCCGTATTCGATCGCTTGCGACTGCTGCACTTCGGCTTCGTCTGATCGCAACAGAGAAAGATGTGCCGCCGCGCCCCGAGCGCCCCGAGGGACTCGAGGATCTCGCGCTGCGCATCACGAAGCTTCGCATCGTCATCGGACAGCGGTGAACCGGGAGGAAGTACCGTGTCTGCCATGGCGAGATCTTAGGACCGCCGGCGTGAAGTGGACATAACAAAAACAAGGAACCGGTGGGCGTGAATCGGCGCCCTTACTCTCGCCTCCGAAACAACTCCGTCGAGAAATACCTCTCCATGCGGTCCGGAAACACCGTGACCACGCGCGGGTCATCACCGAGGCTTCTCGCGCCCTCGAGCGCCGCCACGAAGTTGAGGCCGGAGCTCGGGCCGACCGGGAAGCCGCGCGCCATCAGCCGGCGCGTCGCCTCGAGCGCCTCGTCGTCGTCGACTTCGATCTCGACGGCGTTGGGCAAGGTCTCCTTGCTGTAGAGCCGGGACATGCCCTCGACCACGCCGGGAATCCGGGCGCTGAAGCTGCAGCACTCCACCTCGCGGATCACCCTGCCCGCGACCGGACGCGCGACGAAGGGCACGACGTCGCCACCGGCGTCGGCGAACGCCTCGTGGAGGCCGACGATGGTGCCGCCGGTGCCCACACCCGACGCCAGCCCGTCGACGCGGCCGCCGGGAATCTGCGAGAGGATCTCCGGGCCCGTCCAGGTGCGATGCGTCTCGCAGTTGTCGGGATTCTCGAACTGGGAGGTGGCGAAGGCACCGGTCTGCTCGGCGATCTCCCTGGAGCGCTCGATGGCGCCGCGCATGCCATCGCCTCGCGGCGTCAGGACGACGCGCCCGCCGAACGCCTGGATCATCAGCAGGCGTTCATCGCTGACACCCTCGGGCATCACGGCGGTGAAGCGAAGGCTCATCTGCGCGCACACGAGCGCCAGCGCGATGCTCGTCGATCCGCTCGACGCCTCGACCACCTCCGACCCGGACCGGATGATCCCCCGCCGCCAGGCCTTCTCGAGCATGTATCGCGCGATGCGGTCCTTGGTGGACCCGCTCGGATTGAGAAACTCGAGCTTGCACCAGATGCGGGGGTCCGCGTCATCGAGGCGAACGGGAACCAGCGGAGTCGGGTAGACCTGGTGAACGAAACGATTGGTCTCGGGAAACGGATGGGGCATTCTCAATCTGCGTTGCGTCCTCGTGCTCGCTGGCCATGCCATTCCTGTTCCGGCAGGAAGAATCGACCTCGGAGGTTTGCCGTCAGACCATTCATGAGGAACGCAGGAAACTCAGGAAAGCAGGAAACGGAGGGACTGATAGGGTTGATCTTCGAGGCTAAGCTCGAGCCGTCGAACGGACCTTCCTTCGTTCCTCGTCTTCCTGCGTTCATCATGAGTCGTCGTCAGATAGTCTCGCCGGCGGAGTCGCGTAGCCGTGCCGGACGGGTCCGCCACCGGAGACGGTCACGTCGAACGGCGCACCACGTCGCGCTCGGTCTCGTAATCGAGCTTCTCGATCGCCTCGTCGACGGGCCGCCACGCGAGCTCGGTAACCTCGTCATTCGGCTCGAAGGGAGTCAGCTCGATCGCCGTCATGTGCCAGAAGAAGACCAGCTTCGGCTTGCCGCGCACCTCGTAGTGAACGACGCCGGCGAAGCGGTCGAGCGTCACGTCGAGACCGGTCTCCTCGGCGACTTCGCGGAGGGCGGTCTCCTCGAGCGTCTCGCCCGGCTCCACCTTCCCCTTCGGCAGGGACCAGTCCCCGTGGCGCGGCCGGTACACGAGCGCGATTCGCGAACGTCCGGGCGCCCCGTCCCAGAGGATCCCGCCGGCGGCGAGGATCAGCGTGCTCGAGTGCTTGCAGGCGCTCACGCTTCGGGGAACACCCGCCGGGCCGACGACGTGGAGCTCATGCGATGACCTCGTCGATCACCTTCCCGTGCACGTCCGTCAGACGGAACCACCGGCCCTGATACTTGAAGGTCAGCCGCTCGTGGTCGATGCCGAGGAGGCGGAGGATCGTCGCGTGCAGGTCGTGCACGTGGACGCCGCCGGCGGCGACGTTGTACCCGAGAGGATCCGTCTCGCCGTACGTCGTCCCGGCGCGCACGCCGCCTCCCGCCATCCAGATCGTGAAGCAGCGCGGGTGATGGTCGCGGCCGAAGTTCTTGCCGGCGAGCTTTCCCTGGCAGTAGTTCGTGCGACCGAACTCGCCCCCCCAGATGACCAGCGTGTCGTCGAGCAGTCCGCGACGCTTGAGGTCGTTGACCAGCGCGGCGGTCGCGCGGTCGGTCTCGCGACACTGCGTCGTGATGCCGCCGGGAAGGTTGCCGTGCTGATCCCACCCGGGGTGGTAGAGCTGGACGAAGCGGACACCGCGCTCGGCGAGCCGTCTGGCGAGGACGCAGTTGGCGGCGTAGCTGCCGGCGTTGCGGGCGTCCGGGCCGTACTCGTCGAGGACGGAGTCCGGCTCGTCGGAGAGGTCGGTGACGTCGGGGATCGAGGACTGCATCCGGAACGCCAGCTCGTACTGCGCGATCCTGGCGTCGATCGCGGGATCGGCGGTGCGTTCGAGCTCGATCCGATGCAGCTCCTGGAGTCGGTCGAGCATGCGCCGCCGACTGGCCGCATCGATGCCGGCCGGGTTGGCAACGTACAGCACCGGGTCCCGTCCGGAGCGGAATCGCACGCCCTGGTGTCGCGCCGGGAGAAAGCCGCTTCCCCAGAGACGCGAGACCAGCGGCTGGCCGCCCTTGTTCTTGGTGACGAGGACGACGAACGAGGGCAGATCGGCGTTGTCGGCGCCGAGACCGTAGTCGAGCCACGCGCCCATGCTCGGACGGCCGGGGAACTGCGAGCCGGTCTGCAGGAACGTCACGGCCGGGCCGTGGTTGATCGCCTCGGTGTACATCGACTTCACGAAGCAGAGCTCGTCGGCGATCGTCGCCGTGTGCGGGAGCAGCTCGCTGATCCACGAACCGCTCTGACCGTGCTGCCGGAACTCGAACGGGGATGCGACGAGCGGCAGGCTCGACTGGTTCCCGCTCATCGCCGTCAACCGCTGTCCGCGTCGCACCTCGTCGGGCAGCTCGGTGCCGTGACGCTGCGCGAGAACCGGCTTGTGATCGAAGAGGTCGAGCTGCGACGGCGCGCCGCTCTGGAAGAGCCAGATGATCCGGCGCGCGCGCGGCGCGAAATGAAGCCCGCCGCCGCCGATCTGCTCCGCGCGCAGAAGGTCCGCCAGCGCGATCCCCCCGAGGCCGAGACCGAAGGTGGCGAGGAAGCGCCGCCGATCGGTCGGCCACTCGAAACCGGTGCAACGCCGAGTTGGTGTTTTTTCGATCATTTCCCTGAGTCTCGCTCCGCTGGCATTCTTCTCGCAAGGCGCGGAGAAGCCGGGTTCGCCGATGCCAAAGAAAGATAATGGCGGCATTCCGCCATCACTTCCCTTCCTTCGTTTGCCAATCCTGAGATAGCGTCCGAAGACTTCTCCACGCAAAACATTCGGGTACAGCAAAACCCGTGCTCTTGATCAGAGCCTGGATTCTTCTCGCTCCCGGCGAGAAGAATCCAGGCTTAGCGCTTCACCAGCGACTCATCATAGCCCATCACCGCTCCCGCCAGGACACCTGCCGCGGCGAGACGCTGCGGCGGAATCGACGGATCGAACGGCGCCTGACCCGTCTTCAGGTACTCCAGGGCGCGGTCCGTGTGCCTGGAGAAGTACTCGAGTTGCTCCTCGAAGAGCGCCCGCAGCACGCCCATCTCGCGCGCGTCGGGGCGGCGGCTGACGAGCACGCGAAACAGCTCGACGACGAGCGCGTCGACGTCTTCGCCGTGCTTGCGGAGCAGCCGCTCACCGAGCACGCGCGCCGCCTCGACGTACTGCGTCCCGTTGAGGAGCACGAACGCCTGCAGCGGCGACGAGGTGCGCTCGCGACGCACGACGCAGACGTCGCGCTTCGAGGCGTCGAGCGTCATCATCGCGGGCGCCGGCGCGGTCCGCTTCCAGAAGGTGTAGACGCTGCGCCGGTAGAGCCCCTCGCCGCTTTCGGGCTTGATCGGCTTGAAGGAGACCGCGAGCTCGTACGGCCGCACCGACGGGCCGCCGATGCGGCGGACGAGGAGCCCGCTCGCCGCGAGTGCGCCGTCACGGATCATCTCGGCGGCGAGCCGGTAGCTCGGTGCGCGCGCAAGCAGCCGATTCTCGGGATCTCGAGCTCGCAGCTCGGGAGAGGCCGTCGAGACCTGCCGGTACGTCGCGGAGCCGACGATCCTGGCGAGCATGCGCTTGATGTCCCAGCCGCTGTCGACGAAGTCACGCGCCAGCCAGTCGAGGAGCTCGGGATGCGTGGGCGGACGCCCCTGGCTGCCGAAGTCCTCCGGCGTGTCCACCAGGCCGCGGCCGAAGCAGAGCTGCCAGAGCCGGTTCACGGCGACACGCGCGGTCAGGGGGTGCTCGGGATCGGTGAGCCACTGCGCGAGACCGAGGCGGTTCCGCGGCCGGTCTCCGAACGCGGACAGCACGTCCGGCGTTGCCGACTCGACGGGCTCGCGGGGCGCGTCGTAGGCGCCGCGGTGGAGCCGGAACGTCGGACGCCGCTCGGGAAGCTCGCGCATCACCATGATCTCGCGCAGGCCGTCGACCGCCTTGCTGCGCTCCTCGCGCGCGGCGCGGAGCCCCGCGAGCGCCCTGGCGTACTCCGCATCGACCGTGGAGAGGTAGTACGCGAGCAGCGCCTCGCGCCTCGCGCCACCGAGCGCCGCGGCAGGAGAGCGAAGCGCCGTCGTGAGGCTCTCGCCGTCGTGGAGGTGCGCGACCTCGAGCGCGGTCAGTTCGCGGTCGAAGACCTGGAACTCGTCGACGAGCCCCCGCGTGAAACCCCGATCGCGGAACCGCTCGCCGATCCTGATGGTGTCGCCGCCGCCGCCGGTGATGTTCTTCGTCAGGTGATCACGAACGACGTCGCACGCTGCCTGCGAGCCGTTGACGAAGATGCGCAGGCCGTCCGCCCGGCTCGATCCGTCCCAGGTGACCGCGACGTGGAGCCATTCGCCCACCGGGACAGGTTCCCGCGTGCGGACGCGGATCGCGTTGCCGGGCCAGAAATGGATCAGTGACGCGCTCAGCCGGCCGTCCTCGATGAGCAGTTGATAGCCGCGACTGCCCGCGTCGGTCCAGGCTCGCGAGCGGTGGAAGACCACGGCGCGCTCCTTGAAGTCCGGCGTCTTCATCCAGAGCGCCACCGAGAACGGCTCGAACCGCCGGAAGTTGCCCACCTCGAGACCGATGCCGTCGTCGCCCGAGAGCTCGACCGCCTGTCCGACGCGGCCCGGCACGCCGCGGTTCGGGCCGTCGCCGATCGACTCGAAATCGAGGTGCGCGATGCGGCCGGGGACGGTCGCCTCCGACGGTCTCTCGTCGAGCCATGCCTCGAACGCCGCGACCCGGGCGTCCGCCGTCGTGAGGACGTTGCGCTCGGCCTCCGCGATCCGCCGCTCGACCTCGGCGATTCGCTCCCTGGCGGCGGGGTCGGCCAGCACCAGGGTCGGCGTCGGCACGGACGACGTGAAGTACGAGTAGAGCCCGGCCTCGTCGATGTTGTTGAAGAAGGCGAAGAGCTCGTAGTACTCGCGCTGCGAGATCGGATCGTACTTGTGGTCGTGGCACCGGGCGCATTCCAGCGTGAGACCGAGGAACGCCGTCGCGAACGTGTGGAGACGGTCGGCGACGTACTCGACCCGGAACTCCTCCGGAACGCTGCCCCCCTCGACCTTCTGCGGGTGCAGGCGGTTGAACGTCGTGGCGAGCACCGCGTCGTCGCCGGCGTCGGGAAGCAGGTCGCCGGCGAGCTGCCGGGTGACGAACTGATCCCAGGGGAGATTCTCGTTGAACGCGCGGATCACCCAGTCGCGCCACGGCCAGACGAAGCGGTCCCGGTCGACCTGGTAACCGTACGTGTCGGAGTACCGCGCCACATCCAGCCAGTCGGCCGCCATCCGCTCGCCGTACTCGGTGCGCTCGAGCAGACGGGCGACCAGGCGCTCGTACGCGTCCGGCTCGCGATCGGCCAGGAAGGCGTCGATCTCCTCCAGCGTCGGCGGCAGCCCGATCAGATCGAACGTCACTCGCCGGATCAGCCGCTCGCGGCTCGCCTCCGGAGACGGCTCGATGCCCGCCTTCTCGAGACGCGCCAGGATGAAGTGGTCGATCTCGTTGCGGGGCCAGTCCGCGCGCTCGACCGCCGGAACCGGCACGCGGCGGATCGGCGCGAAGGACCAGTGGAGCTCGTACGGCGCGCCGGCCTCGATCCAGCGCAGCAGCGTGTCGATCTCGCCCGGAGAGAGCGAGAGCTTGGACGAGGGCGGCGGCATGCGCTCGTCGGGATCGTCGCTGCGGATCCGCCGCGCGAGCTCGCTGCGCTCGAGCTGCCCTGGTGCGAGCACGCGGAGCGCGCCGTCACGCCGATCGAGCCGCAGATCGGACTTGCGAGCGCGCTCGTCGGGGCCGTGACACTTGAAGCACCGGTCGGAGAGGATCGGCCGGACGTCGCGGCTGAACTCGACGGGACCCGCGAGCACGCCGCCGCCCCCGACGACCATCGCCAGGACGGCCGCAATGGCGCGGGCGGGGCTGGCGCGGGCGGGCCGGGGCGTCGCTCTCCGGCGGGAGTATCGGCAGCGGTCGTACATGACCGCCCAGGATACATGCCCCCCTCAAACGATGCGAGCGGCGG
>JBFFXF010000127.1:0-20082 GCA_041569895.1 Planctomycetota bacterium
CCCTTCCCTGACTCGTCGTCCCACCGCCCCCCCGCGATTGTCGTCTCGGTCGCGCGCTCAGTCGTGCGCGCGCGGCGGAGCCGTCGGCAGCGGGTCCTTCTGCTCGTTGATCACCGGCAGGTTCGGAGCCTTCTCGGCGTTCTCCTGGATGTAGCTCTGCCACTGCTCCGGCACGTCGGAGTCCGCGAAGATCGCCTCGACCGGACACTCGGGGATGCACAGCGCGCAGTCGATGCACTCGTCGGGGTCGATGTAGAGCATCAGCTCGTCTTCATGAAAGCACTCGACTGGGCAGACCGCGACGCAGTCGGTGTACTTACAGTTCTTGCAAGGTTCACAAACGATGTGAGCCATGAGGCCTCCTCTTCTTGGCGCCCGGACGCGACCAACGTACGCTCGAAGCGCGCCGGACGCCGGGCAGAACTCGCATGTCCACGTACTTTTATAGGTTCAAACCGGCTTTTGACAACAGGAATCCGCGAATTTCTGGCCGCGTCTCGACCCGCCGACAGGCGGGTCGATTCGACGGGAAATGGGGTTCTCAGACTCCCGGGAATCACATACAATCCCGCTCTTTCACCGGGCGGACGCGGGGCACGACCACCGCGACGACGCCGGGTCACGTCCGAGACCGAGAATCAGGGGAACACCTCGATGGCCACGAGAGCCGCAGGACGATCCAAGTCGAAATACGTGTACTCCTTCGGGGGCGGGAAGGCGGATGGCGACGGGAGCATGCGAAACCTCCTCGGTGGCAAGGGAGCCAACCTCGCCGAGATGGCCGGCCACCCGAAGCTGCGCCTGCCCGTGCCACCCGGCTTCACGCTGACGACCGACGTCTGCGCGTACTACTACGGGCACGGCAAGAAGTATCCGCCCGAGCTGAAGCGCCAGGTCGAAAAGGCGCTGCGCGGCGTCGAGCGACTGATGAAGCGCAAGTTCGGCGACTCGAAGAACCCCTTGCTCGTCTCGGTGCGCTCCGGGGCGAGGAGCTCGATGCCGGGCATGATGGAAACCGTGCTCAACATCGGGCTGACGGACAAGACCATCCCCGGTCTCATCCGACGATCGGGCAACGAGCGCTTCGTGTACGACGCCTACCGCCGGCTGATCACCATGTACGCCGACGTCGTCATGGAGAAGGCCGCGGGCGTCGAGCCGGTGGAGGGTCACGGCATCCGCCGGCAGCTCGAGGAGATCCTCGAGGGCGTCAAGCGGGAACGCGGCTACACCAACGACACCGAGCTCACCGCGGAGGACCTCAAATCGCTCTGTAGCCGGTACAAGGAGAAGATCCAGCAGGTCCTCGGCAAGCCGTTTCCCGACGATCCGGAGAAGCAGCTCTGGGGCGGAATCGATGCGGTGTTCGCCTCGTGGAACGGCAAGCGCGCCGTGTCGTATCGCCGGATCGAGGGCATCCCCGACGAGTGGGGAACCGCGGTGAACGTCCAGGCGATGGTCTTCGGCAACATGGGAGACGACTCGGCGACGGGCGTGGCGTTCACGCGTGATCCCGGCAACGGCCAACCGATCTTCTACGGCGAGTACCTCGTCAACGCGCAGGGCGAGGACGTGGTCGCCGGCACTCGCACGCCGTCGCCGCTCAACAGCGACTCGCAGAGCGAGCACAACCGCGACGCATTGACGCTCGAGCATGGGATGCCGAAGCTCTACCGGCAGCTCGACGCGATGCAGCGGCGCCTCGAGAAGCACTATCGCGACATGCAGGACATCGAGTTCACCATCGAGAAGGGAACTCTCTACATGCTGCAGTGTCGCGTCGGCAAGCGGAACGGGCCGGCCGCCGTGCGCATGGCGGTCGACATGCTCCGCGAGAAGCTGATCGGCGCGGAGGACGCCGTCAGGCGGGTGACGCCGGCGCAGCTCGGCGAGCTCCTGCACCCGATCATCGATCCCGAGGCCGAGAAGGCGCGCGCGCCGCTCGCCAAGGGCTTGCCGGCGGGGCCCGGCGGCGCTGCCGGCGAAATCGTCTTCTCGGCGGAGGAAGCCGTGGACTGGGCGCAGCGCGGGCATCGCGTGGTCCTCGTCCGCGAGGAGACCAACCCCGAGGATATCGAGGGGATGCGCGCCGCGCAGGCGATTCTCACCTCTCGTGGCGGCATGACGTCTCACGCCGCGCTCGTCGCTCGTGGCTGGGGCAAGTGCTGCGTGGTCGGATGCGCGGCGCTCCGGATCGACACCCGCGCCGGCACGCTGTCGGTCAACGGCCGGACCCTCCACCGCGGCGACTGGCTGAGCCTCAACGGAACGCGCGGCACGGTGTACGAGGGCGAGATGCCGATGATCGACTCCGGCGATTCCAACGAGACGCTGGACGATTTTCTGGCGGTCTGCGATCGGGTGCGGCGACTGCGCGTGCGCACCAACGCTGACACGCCGGCCGACGCCCGCAAGGCGCGCTCCTTCGGCGCCGAGGGGATCGGGCTCTTCCGCACGGAGCACATGTTCTACGGCGAGGGCGCCGATGTGCCGCTCTTCAAGCTGCGCAAGGTGATCGTCGCCAGGAGCACCGAGGAGCGCCGCGAGGCGCTCGGCGAGCTCTACGAGCACATCAAGAGCGATATCAAGGCGACCCTCGCCGCGATGGACGGCCTGCCGGTGACGATACGCCTGCTGGATCCCCCGCTGCACGAGTTCATTCCGCACGGGGAGATCCAGAGGCGCGAGCTCGCCGAGGCCGTCGGCATGGGCCTCGAGGAGCTCGATCGCCGCGCCGAGCAGCTCACCGAGGTGAACCCGATGATGGGGCACCGCGGCGTCCGACTCGGCATCACCTACCCGGAGATCACGGAGACGCAGGTGCGGGCCATCTTCGAGGCTGCCGCCGAGATCCAGAGAGAGGGCGGCACGGCGATGCCCGAGGTGATGATCCCCGTCGTCGGAGGCGAGAACGAGCTGCAAAACCAGGTCGACATCGTCCGCCGCGTCCACGGCGAGGTGCTCGCGGCGAGCGGTCTGCGCGAGATCCCGCATCTGGTCGGGACGATGATCGAGATTCCGCGAGCCGCTCTCGTCGCCGACAGCATCGCGGAGGTGGCCGAGTTCTTCTCGTTCGGCACCAACGACCTGACGCAGATGGGTTTCGGGTTCTCGCGCGACGATATCGGCAGCTTCCTGGGCGATTACCTCGAGCGCGGCATCCTCGATTACGATCCCTTCCAGACCATCGACCAGCGCGGCATCGGGGAGCTGATCCGCATCGGCATCGAGCGCGGCCGCGGCGCCCGTCCCAGACTCAAGATCGGCATCTGCGGCGAGCACGGCGGCGATCCGGAGTCGGTGAAGTTCTGCCATCGCGTCGGCATGGACTACGTCTCCTGCTCGCCCTACCGCGTTCCCATTGCGCGCCTCGCCGCCGCCCAGGCGGTCCTCGACGAGCGCGCCGCGGCGGCGCGCGACAAGGCCGCCAGGAAGGCGGCGAAGCGACCGGCAAGGAAGAAGACCGCGAAGGGCGCGAAGCGGGGGAAGAAGAAGGCGGCCAGGAAGCGGGCGGCGGGGAAGGCAGCCAAGAAGCGGACGGCGAAGTCGGCGGCGCGGAAAAAGTCGAAGAAGAAGAAGGCTCCCGCCCGGAAGGCGAGAGCGAAGAAGTCACGCGCCAAGAAGGCAGCCAGGTCCTCCGGCCGCCGCAAGACCGTGCGCAAGTCGAAGGTCGCGCGAACCGCGAAGAAGAGACGCGCGCGCTAAACCGGCCGGACTCACGGAGGCGGACCGCCCTGGCGTTCTCGACGATCTCGCTCAAGTTCGACGTCGACACGTACGAGGGCGCCGGCAAGGGGGTGCCGCGGCTCCTCGATCTCCTCTCGGAGCTCGGCGTTCACGGCACGTTCTTCTTCTGCCACGGCCCCGACCGCTCCGGACGGGCGATCGTCAACGTGCTCAGGCAGCGCGGTTTCCTCCGCAAGATGATCCGCACCCGCGCGCTGCGCATGTACGGCCTTCGGACCGCGCTCTCGGGGACGCTGCTGCCGTCGCCGGTCATCGGCGCTCGCCTCGGCGACGTCATGCGACGCGCGCGTGATGAGGGGCACGACGTCGGCCTCCACGGCTGGGACCATCGCCGCTGGCAGGACGGCCTCGAGCGGCTCCACGACGACGAGGTCGCGGCCGAGGTCTCGCGAGCGGTCGAGTCGCACGCGCGGATCCTCGGCGAGCCGCCCCGTGCGTTCGCCGCGCCCGGGTGGATGATCGACGACCGCGCTCTTCTCGAGCTGGAGCGTCACGACTTCGACTGGACGAGCTCGACGCGTTTCGGCCCGCCCTTCTTCCCCGTCGTCGATGAGCGCCCGGCGCGCATGCTCGAGGTGCCGTCGACCGGGCCCTGTCCCGAGGAGGCCATGACACGCGGCGGCGGGGAGCCGCTCTTCCCGGCCGCGCTCGGCGAGGCCGGCGGCGGGCCCGAGGCGCGTCGCACGCACGTCTACCCGGCGCACGCCGAGGTCGAGGGAGGCATTCTTCTGGCGCCGTTCCGGAGCTGGCTGCGCGAGCGGCTCGCCGAGGGCATCGGGTTCGTGAAGCTCCGGTCGGTCGTCGACGAAGCGCTCGCGGGGGACACCGCGATCATTCCTCGCCGTCGAATCGAGCGCGTCACCGTCACGGGGCGGCCGGCGCTCGTGTCCAGCGGCTACCCGGAGCTCGCCGGAGAGAGCGCAACACCGTGTTGAGGAGCGCTCGCTCGTCACTCACTCGGTGTTCGGCCAGTTCGGCGTCATGATCAACAGTTGCTCGACTTGGTAGTCGGGGAAGTCGCCGGGGAAGGCGTGGAAGTAGAGCGGCAGGTAGCTGCCATCGAGGTAGGACCGCGCCTGCTCACGGGCCTGCTCGCGTCCCCGCATCCCGGGGCGGCGCGAGGCCTGGATCCCCGGACCGGCGCCGCGCGCGCTCTTCAGGTCGCCGAGCGGCAGCGCCATGCGATAGACCGCGCCGATGGTGACGACGCCGCCATCACCGCCCGGCGAGACCGTGTTGATGTTCCCGGGCACCGGTCCGAGATCGAGCCCGCCGTCGGGAGTGCGGAGCAGGTCGGGGAGGATCATGCGGTTGCGCCGGCCCCACGCCCACGTGGAGATCGTCGGCCCGTACTCGTCGACGAGCGATTCCACCGCGTGCAGGAAGCTGCGGCGGATCAGGGCGTCCCGGTCCTCGCGCTCCTCGGTCCGCACGTCGTCGAACCACGGGGAATCGGGCTCGTGGAGGGTGAGCCTGACGAGCACGTCGAGGGGAGGACGCCAGCCGTTGGAGCAGAAGCCCCAGTTCCCCGAGCGCGGCAGCTGGGCGCGCTCCCACTCGTCGGTCCACACGTCGTCGGCGAACGTCTGCAGCCACTTCCAGGCGATCGTCGGCTCGACCGCGTCGATGTGCACGTTGTGGTCCCACGCGCGCACGAGCCGCAGCGACAGGTTGGCGATCGGGTCGACGGGCGGCTCGTCGACGAACGCCTCGACGAGCACCGGCAACAGCTCGCGAGTGGCGAGATCGAGCACGTCGAGCTGGAGCTGCTGCATGCGCGGGAGCGTGAATCGATTCGAAGAGCGGAGCACCGAATCGATCCTCCGCGCGCGGAACGCCGGATCGAACTCCCAGCCGAGATAGTGCGCGAAGTCCGGCGGCGCGAGTCGCTGGTTCGCCGAGACGATGTAACCCTGCGCGGGGTCGAGCGAGAACGGCATCTCCTCGAAGGGAACGGGCGCGATCCATTCGTGCTCGCCGCCCGCGCCATCGACCGGATACCTCCCGAGACCACGGGCGCGCCGTGGCACGACGCCGGTGGGTCGCGCGGCGATGTGCCCCTCGGTGTCCGCGTAGACGAGCGTCAGCGCGGGGGCGACGTAGTTGCGCAGCGCGTCGAGGAACGATCGCACGTCCCTCGCGGCGTTGATCATCAGGAAGGAGACGATCTCGGCGGACGGAATGCCGCCCATCCAGCGCATCGAGAGCGTCTTCCCGCGCTCGGTGATGATCGGCCCGTGCGCCGTCCGGCGCACCGTGAACTTGACGCTCTCCTGGCCCCGAACGCGGATCTCCTCCTCGATCTCCTCGACCGGCAGCCAGCGGCCGCGATGGAGAAACCGAGTCGGATCCTGCGGGTGAAAAGTCTCGACGTAGAAGTCGGTGACGTCGGCCTGCGCGTTCGTGCCCGCCCAGGCGATGGTCCCGTTGTGGCCGAAGATGACCGCCGGGCTCCCCGGGACCGTGATGCCGATAACGCTGAGGCCGGGCGAGTCGAGGTGCGCGGTGTAGAAGGTCGGCGGATGGCTGAGCGCGAGGTGCGGGTCACTGCAGAGGATCGCGTGGCCGTCCCGCGTCAATCGGCCGCTGAGGACCCAGCAGTTGCTGGCGCGCGCCCCCGGCGACGCGAACCGCGACGGCACGCCGGTGAAGCGCTCGAGCACGTCCGCGCACGCGGTCGCGAGACCGTCGAGGGGCGGCGAGGCCTCTCGTGCGACGGCGTCCCCCGTGCCGGCGGAACGCTCGACGCTGGCGCTCCGACGGAGGCCCATGATGAACTCCGGGCTCCTCGGCTCGCGCACGGTCGGGACGCGATCGTCGCGTTCGATCGGGAAGAGGGTCAGCGCCGCGTCCTCACCGAGCTTCTCGGCGACGAGTTGCAGGAACACGTCATCGAACGAGTGGGAGAGCTCCGCCGTGAATCGCTTGTGGATGGCGAAGCAATCCTCCGGCTTCCACGGCTCGGGGATCAGTCCGTTCTTGCGATAGTGGACGGAGAGGCCGACGGGGTTCGGCTGGCGCAGGAACGCGTTGACGCCCGCCGTGTACGACTCGATGATGCGGCGCTCCCGGGCTGGCACGAGGTGCTGCCAGGCCGACTCCGCCGCCCGGTGCAGGCCGAGAATCCGCGCCAGCCGATCCTCCTCGATCGCCGCCGGACCGAGCAGCTCGGCGAGCCTCCCCGAGCCGCTGCGCCGGAAGATGTCCATCTGCAGGAATCGGTCTCGGGCGTGGAACCAGCCGAGGGCGTATGCCGCATCGCGGCGGCTCGTGGCGTAGATGTGAGGGATCCCGTATCCATCGACGACGACTCGCACCGTGCCGTGGAGGCCGTCGAGTCCGTCGATGGTCTGCAGGCGCGGAGGCGGGGCGTCGCGGGTCCCGACGCAGCTGCAGACCAGCGCGACCACCGCCGCGAGAAACAGCCGCGGCGCCGCCGCCGACACGGGGCGCACCGTGTCCCGGCCATCCCGACGAACGGGGCCTGCCGGCGTCGGGCCGGATGTGACCGTCCGGTCGCGCGTGCGGCGCGCTCTCCTCGCTGCCGATCTCTTCACGTCCCTCCGTGGTCGAGCCGGGCGTCCGGCACGCCGGGCGCCCGCCGTGTCCGGAGCAGCGCGCAGTATCTCCGAAAACGGGAGGCCGCTCAAGACACTCACGGTGGGCGGCGGGCCAGGGCGCGACGCCGGGCCCCGCGCCGGTCGTGGCCCGACGGGGGGAGCCGGCGGCGCCTGCCCCGGCGCCGGGGCCGCTCGTGCAAGTGATTGCGAGCGCGTGACTTGTTCGGAGCGACCGGCTACGCTATAGGGGCGCGGGCGACGGCGGGCGAGGCCATGGCGGTCGACCGGCGTCCGAGTTAGAGTGAAAGCGCCGCTCTCCATCGGCCGATCAGTTGGTGCAGTCCATGAACGATCACCAGAGCCCCTCCCACACCGAACCCGACCCCGACGGGTCGAGCACTGACGTCGATCGCGGCTCGGAGACGGGCGGCCACGACGACGGCGGAGGCGGCTCCGGGGACGGCGGGCGCCCCCGGACGGGGTTCTTCAAGTGGCTCCCGTGGGAGAAACTCAGCATCTGGGCGCTCTTCCTCTTCCTCGTCTGGAGCCTACGCGAGTTCTTCCTGGTCATCTTTCTGACGTTCATCTTCAGTTACATCATGACCAGTGTGGTCCGGAGCGCCATCAGGATCTTCGCGCCGGGCCACGACCGCCAGTGGCTCCACCGCGTCCTGGTCACCGTGTCCTTCCTGCTCCTCCTCGGCTCCCTCTACGGGCTGGTCGTCTTCCTCAAGGAGCCGTTCAAGGAGCAGATCAACCGCATGGTCCTGCGGATCAGGTCCCTCGACGTGCAGCCGCAGACGATCTGGGACGATCTCGCCCGCGAGACGATCGGTCAATGGCGCTACAACAAGCTCTACAACGACGCCGAGGGTCGCGAGCGGGAGGAGGAGGACCTCGCGGCGTTTCGTGAAGACAAGTACCAGTCGACGGAGCTCGAGCGATTCCGCAGCCTCAAGGAAAACGTCACGACACTGCTGCGCAAGGAGGTGGTCGAGAAGCGCGGCGAGGCGGCGTTCAGGCGGCTGCAGGCCTCGAACAGCGTTCCGGACGCGCTGCGCGACTGGATCCGCGAGACGCGTGCGTCGGACATCTACCTCGCGGCCGTGGAGGAGTGGAACGAGCGCTACGACCAGGACTACGCCCGCAATCACGGCGCCGTCCGCGCCATCGGAACCGAGCCGAGCCTCGAGGACCACAAGCAGGATCGCGTCACGTACGAGGCAGCGCGCAACGACTGGGTGCTGAACCAGATCGCCAACCAGGAGATGGACGTTCCCGATGAGGCGTTCAACGCGCTCATCGACGACTTCAAGGACTACCTCGGCGAAAAAGCCTGGAACGAGCTCGTCGACTCCGAACGCTACGAGGAGGAGTTCCGGGCCCTCTACGAGAAGATCACCGAGTTCGACAAGGACAGCTACCCGTACGAGAAGTTCGTCGCGCTCGACGCGGCGTTGCAGAAGGGAGAGGAGCACTTCCAGGAGGCGCTCGTCAAGGAGGCGGATCCCGAGCAACTCGAAAAGGAGATCCGCGAGAGCTTCCGCCGCACCCGGCAGACGGCGCTGGCGAACGAGGTGCTCGAGGACTGGAAGTTCTTGCAGATCGAGGACCTGAAGAAGAAGGTCCAGGACCAGATTCCGACGCTGGCGGGCGTCGTCGGTCAGTTCGCCCGGGATCTGGCGCAGTTCGTCGTCTACTTCACGCTCTCCCTGCTGCTGAGCTTTTTCATCGCCTTCGACCTGCCGCGGATCAAGAAGGGCATCGCGCGTCTCGAGCGCAGCCGCGTCAGGGATTTCTACAACGAGATAGCGCCGGGTCTCGCGGCGTTCGGCAGCCTGATCGGCCGGGCGTTCCAGGCCCAGGGCGTCATCGCCATCTGCAACACGCTGCTGACCTTCGTGCTCATCCGCATCCTCGAGCTCGACTTCGAGATCTTCCTCTGCACGATCGTCTTCTTCTGCAGCTTCATTCCGGTTCTGGGTGTCGTGCTCTCGACCATCCCGATCGCGCTCATCGCGCTGGTCGACAAGGGGCTGATGGCGAGCGTCGGCGCCGTCGTCGGGATCCTCGTCATCCACTTCATCGAGACTAGCATCCTGAACCCCAAGATCCTCGGCGAGATGCTGCACCTCCATCCGGTGCTGGTCCTCGGCATCCTCGTGGTCGGCGAGCACTACTTCGGAGTCTGGGGACTGCTGCTCGGCGTGCCGATCATGGTCTACATCATTCGCTACGTCATTCTGAACGAGGGACCCCTGCCATCGGCGACCGCCGCGGTCGCCGCCCAGCGCCCGGCGGCCGCGAAGGGACGGCGCGCGCCGAGCGAGCGTGAGCAGACCGTGGCGGCGAAGTAGGCTGTGGTCTGGCGGGGAGAGCGCCCGCCGTGATATTATCGGACCCGGAAGAGGGGTGAAGCCGATCTGACCCGTGAGAGCCGTGCCGGAGCGCCGTTCGGAGCATCAGCCGAAGCGTCGTCGATCGCCCGACCCCCGCGAGGAGTCGAGGGCGTCGTCGTCGTCCACGCGCTCGAAGTCCTCGACGGCGATCAAGCCCGCCTCGAAGGCGTCCAGACCACCCGCGACGTCGAAACCGTCGAGGAAGACCTCCAAGACGTCGAAAAAGTCGAAGACGTCGAAAAAGTCGAGGGCGTCGAAGGGCTCCGGGGCTGCCGCGGCGGCGCGGTCGTCGAGCTCCCGGGACCGCGCCTCCTCCGGCTCGTCAAGGCAGCCGTCGCGACGATCGGCGAAAAAGCCGGCGAAGAAAACGGCGAAGAAGGCGGCCAAGAAGGCCGCGAAAAAAACCACGAAACGACCGGCGAGGCAGGCCGCCGGGCGCCCGTCGAAGCCCTCCAGACCCGCCAGGTCCGAGAAGCCCGCGGCACGCCGCGGCGCGAAGAAGCGGTCTCGCTCTCGTGGCGAGCGACCTCCGGGCGCCGTCGCGCCGCCATCGCCTCCCCGAGTGGAGGACGCCGGTGATCGCCCCGCGTCGGGAGCGGCGGCGGTGGAGGTGGCTCTCCTGACGCTGGCGCCCCGGCGAGTCGTCGCGCTCTGGCGGTGCGACTCCGCCGTGATCGCGGGCGAGCGCGAGCGCCTGCGGGACCGTGGCGCCGCGATCACCCTGCGACTCCTCGACCGCAGCTTGATCGAGTACGACGACGGGCGTTCACTCGGCTCGTTCGAGGTCGACGTCAACTCGCCGCAGGGCAACTACTACTTCGACGTCTTTCCCGGGCGCTCCTACGTCGTCGAGCTCGGCCTGCGCGCCGCGGATGGCCGCCGATCGAGGCTGGCGAGGTCGCGGACGACCGAGACGCCCCGCGAGCGCAGCACGTCGACGCGACGGCTGCGTCGTGCGGAGGTGATCGGGTCCGATCGGAGCCGCTGGGGGCCCCGCTCGTGGACGGCGGCGCGCATCGCCGTCGCCGAGGCCGTCGTCGACACCGGCTGGGGCGACGGCGGCCAGGGCGAGGAGGAGGAGGACCGCGCCCGCGCCGTCGAGACCGGGACCGAACGCGCGACGCGGGAAGAGGCGCCGTCGCGACTCGTCCTCGAGGCTCCTTCCGCCGCGGCGCACCGGAGCGCGGCCGCCGTCCCCGTGATGATGGCCCTTCCGGAGGCGGCCTCCGCGGTCACGGGAGGCGACGATGAGGAGAACGGCAACGGCGCGCACGCGGGCATCCCGGAGTGGGGGCCTCCGCTCCGAACGGCGCCGCTGGCGACGGCCGGGCGGGACGCGCTGGCGCAGGACATGCCCGGCGTGGCGGCCGCCACCGGTCAGCCGTCGAGCCTCGAGCTCGCGGCCCCGGCTCCGTCCGACCCCTCGAGCCTCGGCCTCGCGCCGCTCCTCGAGACCACGTCGAGCTTCGGCGTGACCGTGCCCGCGGAGGCGGACGTCGCGTTCGAGCTGCACGCGGATCTCGTCGTTTATGGAAGAACCGAGCCGGGCGCCACCGTGTCGATCGACGGCAGGGCGGTGCAGGCGAACGAGGACGGCACGTTTGAGGCGCGCTTCGCGCTCGGAGGCGGTGCGGACGTTGTCCGCCGCTCACCGGCGCGCCGCCCGGAGGGTGAGACGGAATGAGCCAGCGCGGCTACGTCGCCCTGGTGCTCCACGCGCACCTGCCGTACGTGCGACACCCGGAGCATCCGAAGTTCCTCGAGGAGACCTGGCTCTTCGAGGCGTTGACCGAGAGCTACCTGCCGCTGCTCTCCGTTCTCGACAGACTGGCGTCGGACGGCGTCGACTTCCGCCTCACGGTCGGACTGTCGCCGCCGCTCGTCGCCATGCTCCGCGATCCGCTTCTCCAGGAGCGGTACGTCGCCCACCTCGACTCGCTGATCGAGCTCGCGGAGCGCGAGTCGGACCGGCAGTCGCGCCACGCGGAGCTCGGCCGCACGGCGCAGTTCTACGCCGAGCGTTTCAACGTGCTGCGGCGCAACTACACCGAGTCGCTCGACCGTGACGTCGTCGGTGCGTTCGCGAGACTCCAGGACGCGGGCTGCGTCGAGATCATCACGACGGCCGCGACGCACGGCTACCTGCCTCACCTACGGGCGACGCCCGCGTCGATTCGGGCGCAGATCGACGTCGGCGTCGAGAGCTACCGGTGGGCGTTCGGGCGCGATCCGGAGGGGTTCTGGTTGCCGGAGTGCGCCTACTTCCCGGGGCTCGATCGGTTCCTCGCCGCGGCGGGCGTGCGCTACTTCTTCGTCGAGAGCCACGGGTTGCTGCACGCGGATCCGGCCGCCCAGCTCGGCACCTACGCCCCCGTCGTGTGCCCGTCGGGCGTCGCGGCGTTCGCGCGCGACGCGGAGACCTCGCGGATCGTGTGGAGCATGCAGGAGGGGTACCCCGGCGATCCGGAGTACCGGGATTTCTACAAGGACCTGGGGTTCGACGGTCCGCGCGAGGCGGTGCGGCACGTCCTCGGCCCCGACGGGATCCGCGTCGCGACCGGCCTCAAGTACCACCGCGTCACCGGGCCGACGCCGCACAAGCTTCCCTACGTGCGGGAGCGCGCCCTGGAGAGGGTGGAGGCGCACGCCGCGGACTTCGTCACCCGCGTCACGCAGCGACTTGAGGGGATCACGCTCGAGGACGGCCGGACGCCGATCATCGTCGCGCCGTACGACGCGGAGCTCCTCGGGCACTGGTGGTTCGAGGGTCCCGAGTGGCTCGACCGCGTGCTGCGGCGCTTCGCGAGCCGCGGCAGCACCGTACCGCCGGTGACCCCGTCGGAGTACCTCGCCGAGTATCCGGACGGGCAGGTGGCGACCCCGTCGGAGTCGAGCTGGGGCTCGGGCGGGTACCACGAGGTGTGGCTCAACGCCGAGAACGATCGAAACGCGACGCGTCTCCTGTCGGCTTCGGAAAGTTTCGAGACCCTGGTGCGGGATGCGTCGGCGGCCGATGGGGTCGAGCGGCGCGTTCTCGATCAGGCGGCGCGCGAGCTGTTGCTCGCGCAGGCGAGCGACTGGCCGTTCCTGCAGCGCTCCCGGACCGCGCCGGAGTACGCGCGGAAGCGAGTCGAGGAGCACCTCGAGCGGTTCGAGATCCTCGCTCGGGCCTCGAGCGGCGCTACGGGTGGCAACGGCGGGGCAGCCGGCGTGCTCGACCAGTTGACCGAGATCGAGGAGCGCGACGCCATCTTCCCGTGGATCGACCATCGTGTCTTCTCGCCGATCGGCCCGTCCGCCGTCGAGGTGAGCGAGGACGCCCCGGTCGAGCGCGTGGCGTTCCTCAGCGCCGAGGCGGCGCCCTGGGCGAAGACCGGCGGGCTCGGCGACGTCATCGGAGCGTTGCCGGCGGCCCTCGCCGGGCTCGGCGTCGACGTGACGCTGCTCCTGCCCGGCTACAGGACGATCGATCGATCACAATTCGGCGCGCGGGAGGTCTTCGCGAGACTGCAGATCGGCCTTGGCGGCGGTGTCGTCCAGACCTTCCGGGTGCTCGAGGTCGAGCCGCCCGCGCGCGGCGTTCGGGTGTTGCTCATCGACCACCCCGGCTCGTTCGATCGCGGCGGCATCTACACCGATCCCGCCAGCGGCGAGGAGTATCCGGACAGCGCTCGGCGGTTCGCGATCTACGCGAAGGCGGCGCTCGAGACGCTCTCCGCGATCGGCGAGCGCGTCGACGTCCTCCACTGCCACGACCACCAGACGGCGATCGCGCTCGCGTTCCAGCGACTGCACTACCGCGACGACCCCGCCATCGGCGGCGCCGCCTCGGTCTTCACGCTGCACAACCTCGGGTACCAGGGAACGCACCCGCCGGAGATCCTCGACGACGTCGGCATCGGTCGCGAGTGGTACTGGGCGGGCAGCCCGTTCGAGTTCGACGGGCAGGTCAACCTGATGAAGATCGGCATCGTGCTCGCCGACAAGGTCAACGCGGTCAGCGAGCGGTACGCGCGGGAGATCTGCGAGGACCCGAAGCTGGTCTCGAACCTGCGCGGCGTGCTCGTGGAGCGCGGCTCGGACCTCGTGGGGATCCTCAACGGCATCGACGTCGACGAGTGGAATCCGGCGAACGACCCGCACATCCCGAAGAGCTACTCCGCCGACAAGCCCGCCGGCAAGCGCGCCGCCAAGAAGAAGCTGCTCGAGACGATGGGTCTCAGCACGCGTCGCCTCGACTCGACACCGCTGGTCGGCATGGTGACGCGACTCGTCGACCAGAAGGGGCTCGACCTCGTCGAGGAGGCGCTCGCCGACATGCTCGACCTCGGCATCAACCTCGTGGTCCTCGGAACGGGATTGCCGAAGTACCACGAGGTGCTCGAGCAGGCGGCGAAGGACCATCCCCGTCAGGTCGGCGTCGCGCTCCGCTTCGACAACGGGCTCGCGCACCTCATCGAGGCCGGATCCGACATGTTCCTGATGCCGTCGCTCTACGAGCCGTGCGGTCTCAACCAGCTCTACAGCCTCCGCTACGGCACGGTGCCGGTCGTCCGCGCCACCGGCGGCCTCGCCGACACCGTCCAGGACGACGACGAGGAGCCGGGAGCCGGCGTCGGGTTCAGCTTCAGCGAGTACACCGCCGAGGCGATGCTCGACGCGCTCGAGCGGGCCATCGCGGCGTTCAGCGACCGCGACCGCTGGAAGGGCCTCGTCGAGCGCTCCATGCGGCGGGATCACTCGTGGTCCGCCTCGGCCCGCAAGTACCTCGACCTCTACCGTGTCGCCGCCGCCCGGCGACGCCGCGCCGCGGCGCGTGACGGTCTCGTCGTGGTTCGCTGAGCCGGCGGCCGGCGATTCGCGGGGTCGAGGTTGCGTAATTCTCGAATCCCCTTACAATCTCGGGCTTCGCCCCGGGCCGGCGACCTCCACGGAGTGACGGAGCGCGACCGGCTGATGGAACTCAACCGGGTGACGGAACGATGGCACGATCGAAATCCCAGTACGACCTCGTCGTCATAGGCACCGGACCCGGCGGCTACGAGTGCGCCATCCGGGGCGCCCAGCTCGGCTTCCGGACGGCGGTCGTCGAGAAGAACAAGCTCGGCGGCGTCTGCCTCAACATCGGCTGCATCCCGACGAAGGCCCTGCTCAAGACCGCCGAGATCGTCGAACAGGCCGGCCACCTGAAGGACTACGGTCTCGAGCTCGACGGCTCGGTGAACGCGCGCTTCGACAGCGTCATCGACCGCAGCCGGCAGGTCGCCAACAAGATGAACAAGGGCGTCGAGTACTTGATGAAGAAGAACAAGATCGACGTCATCCAGGGACACGCCCGCTTCACGGCGGTCGGAGAGCTCGATGTGCAGCCGTCGACGACGATGGACGGCGAGAAGGTCGGCTCGGCGACGAAAGTTTCCGCCAGGCACATCATCATCGCCACCGGAGCCCGCGCGCGCGAGCTCCCCTCGCTCCCGGTCGATGGCAAGAAGATCATCACCTACAAGGAGGCGATGCTGCAGAAGAAGAAGCCGGGCAGCCTCCTGATCGTCGGCGCCGGCGCCATCGGCGTGGAGTTCGCCTACTTCTACAGCCAGATGGGCACGAGCGTGACCATCGTCGAGCTGATGGACCGCCTGGTGCCGATCGAGGACGAGGACGTGTCCAAGGAGCTCGCGCGAGCGTTCAAGAAGAAGGGGATCGAGGTCATCACCGGGAGCTCCGTCGAGAAGGTCGACACCTCCGGCAAGAAGTGCGTGGCGACGGTGAAGACTCCGAAGGGCGAGCAGAAGATCGAGGTCGATCAGGTGCTCTCGGCGGTCGGCGTCGTCGGCAACGTCGAGGACCTCGGGCTCGAGAAGGTCGGCGTCGAGCACGCCAAGGGCGCCATCAAGGTCGACCAGTTCTACCGCACCACCGCGAAGGGGGTCTACGCCATCGGTGACGTCATCGGCGCACCCTGGCTCGCGCACGTCGCCAGCCACGAGGGCGTCGTCTGCGTCGAGAAGATCGCCGGCAAGGACCCGCACCCGATCAACTACCGGAACGTCCCCGGTTGCACGTACTGCCAGCCCCAGATCGCGTCGGTCGGCTTCACCGAGGCGGAAGCGCGCAAGGCGGGCCACGACGTCCGCGTCGGCAAGTTCCCCTTCACCGCGTCGGGCAAGGCGGCGGCGATCGGCCACCCCGAGGGGTTCGTCAAGGTCATCTACGACGGCAAGTACGGCGAGTGGCTCGGCTGCCACATCATCGGGTACGACGCCACCGAGCTCATCGCCGAGGTCGTCGCCGCCCGCGGCCTCGAGACCACCGCCCGCGAGATCATCGAGGCGATGCACCCGCACCCGACCCTCTCGGAGGGAGTCATGGAAGCCTCCCGGGATGCGTTCGGCCAGGCGATTAACGTCTGACCGAAGGCGCGGCCGACGCACGACGGGGACGGGAACGCAGATGACGCAGATCGACGCAGACCTGGAAGCCCGCCCTTCGTCCTTGTCCTCGGAGTCGGAATCGGTATCGGTATCGGCATCGGCATCGGCCCTCGGAGTCGGAATCGCATCTCTGATCTCGGTTTCTGGTCTCTGATCTCTGCCTCCGCTCCCGACCTCGGTCTCGAACTCCGCCCGTCCCGGCCCGGACGGTGAGCAGGCGCTCGACGCCGATGGCTTTCCCGCACGGGCACGGGCACGGGCACGGGCACGGGAACGGGGACGGGGACGAGGACGAGGACGAGGACGAGGACGAGATCCGGGCCGAGAGGAGGAGCCCCGAGTCGAGTCAGGGGCTTCGGCGCCCCCGGATCACCACCTTCAACGTCTCCTTCCTCATCATGCTCCGCAACGCCTCCTCGGTCTCGTCGATCGGGCGCTCGGCGGACAGGAGCTCGTCGGCGAGGAACCGCGGGTCGGCGAGGAGCTCGATGGCGCGGCGGAAGGTGGATGGGCGGTGGTGGTAGATGCCCTTGACGGTGATCTCGCTGTAGTGGAGGAGGTGGGTGTCGAGTGGGATCGACGTTCCCGGCGCGCAGCCGCCGAAGAGGTTGACCAGGCCGCCGGGACGCACCGACTCGATGGCGTCGGTCCAGACCTCGGGGACGCCGGTGGCGTCGACGGCCACGGCGGCGCCGCCCGCGCCGTCGGTCGCACGGCGGACAGTGGCCGCCTGGCCGCCGCCGCGCTCGATGCGGATCGTCTCGCTGGCTCCAAGTCGCGCGCCGACCTCGAGGCGGGGCTCGTTCGGGTCGGCGAGAATGACCCGATGCCCCTCTCGCGCGAGCGCGGCGACGAACAGCAGGCCGATCGGCCCGGCGCCGTAGACGACCACCTCGGCGCGTCCGTCGAGCCGGGACAGCTCGCACCCGTCGACCCCGTGGAGCACGCACGCGAGCGGCTCGGCGAGCGCGGCGCGCTCGAACGAGAGCGCGTCCGGAAGGACGTGCGTGCTCACCGCGACGAAGCGATCCGGCACGAGGATGTACTCGGCGAACGCCCCGTTGAGGTAGCGGAGATCGATGCAGAGGTTCTCGCGACCCCCGGCGCAGCGCTCGCACGCGCCGCATGGGGCCGAGTTGGCGACCACGACGCGATCGCCCGGCGCCACCCTGGTGACGCCATCGCCGCACGCTGCCACGGCGCCGGCGAGCTCGTGGCCGAAGAGCGTCGGCACCCGGAGCATCCGCGGGTGTCCACCACGGCGAAACACCTTGACGTCCGTGCCGCACGTCGTCGCCGCGCCGATGCGCACCAGGACCTCGCCGGGCGCCGGCCGCGGCACCTCGACGTCGCGGATCTCGATGCGCTCGGGCCCGACGAGCACCGCACCGCGCATCGACGGCGGGATCGGCGGCAGCTCCGGGATGTGCGCACTCGTCGCGTTCGTCACGGCGGCGTCAGCAGCACCTTGAGGGCCTCCCGCCGCCTGACGAGCTCGACGGCGTCGTCGAGGCGTCCCAGCGGAAGCCGGTGGGTGACGAGCGGCGAGGGGTCCAGCGCGCCCGCGACGATGGCCGCGAAGACCTCGGCCTGCTCCGACACCGTGCCGGAGTACGTGCCGACGATCCGCCGCTCGTGCTTGAAGAGGTCATTGAGGTCGAACGACGCCGCGGCGCCCGCCGGCGCGTGCGCGAAGAGCACGGTGGTGCCGCCCTCGCGGCACAGGGCGAGCGCCGATCGGAGCGCATCCGACCCGCCCACGGTGTCGAACACCGCGTCGGCGCCGAGGTCGGCCGAGCTCGCGGCAACGACGTCCCGCGCCTGCTCGCCGGGCGCGGCCGCAGCCGCGGCGCCGAGCTCGAGCGCCAGCGATCGGCGCTCCGGGACCGGGTCGATGACGACCACCGGTCGCCGCGCGCGGACGGCGCGCAGGACCAGGAGGTGGAGGAGACCCATGCTGCCGCCCCCCTGGACGACGACAGTGCCCTCCCCATCCGGAGTCATCCCGGATCGCAATACGCCACGGAGGACGCACGCGGCGGGCTCCATGAAGACAGCCACCTCGTCGGCGACGCGGTCGGGCACTGGCCGCAGCGCACGCGCGACCGCCTGCTGACGCACGAGAATCAACTCCGAAAACCCGCCGGGCTCGAGGAGGTCGCGCCGGAACTCGCGGCACATCGTCTCGCTGTCCCCGCGGCAGAGCGCGCAGACTCCGCAGGGGACGTGGTGCGGCACGACGACCCGCTGTCCCGGCTCGAGGTCAACGCCGGCGCCGGTCTCGACGATCTCGCCGACGATCTCGTGCCCGAGCACCGAGCCGGAGGGCGCCGTGCCGTTGTCGAGCTTGAAGATGTCCGTGCCGCAGAGCCCCGCGACGCGAAGGCGCAGCACCGCCTCGCCCGCGGCCGGGGCACGCAGATCACGTGACTCGAGCCGTGTCCGGCCGCCGCCGGTGCAGGCGGCGACCCGCGTCGTGCGCGCACGCTTCTCGTCGCCGTGGCGGCTGGCGGCGTTCACTCCTCCTCCCCCGATTCCGATTCCCTGATCGCCTGGAGGATCGCCTCCTCCAGGTAGGAGAGCTGGTTGAGCAGCAGGCGCTCGTCGAAGTCGGGATCGTCCGGGTGGAGGTCGCGCTCCCAGCTCTCGTCGGTGATGCCGAGGGCGCTGCCGATCGTCAGTCGGACGTCGTGCAGGAACCCGAGCCAGACCGCGAGGTCTTCACCGGAGAGCGATATCTCGAGCACGCACGGACCGCCGACGCCCGTGCGCCGCTTCGCCCTCGCGAGCGTCTTCTCGACGAGCTCGACGGCCTCGAGCTTACGCTTGACGAGGTCCTCGCGGAGGAGCCGCTGGTACTCCAGCTCGGCCTCATCGTTGTGGCGGTAGGCCCTGGGAAAGAGGGACGCGGTGACTCGATCGGTGAAGTCGGTGTTCTCGAGGAGGTCGCGCATGCGGCCGGGAAGCGACAGCAGTCCGGGGATCTCCTTCTCCAGGATCCAGACGTTCCAGCCGCCGTCTTCACCCTCTTCGAACCAGATCACCGCGCGCGTCTTTCAGAGGACCTCTTCGAGAGGACTCGAGGAGACTCCGGGCGGCCTTCACCGCATCAGCCCGTCTGCTCGAGAGTCGCCTGGAGACCGAACCCGTGCAGTCGCGATACGTAGTACTCCGCCTTCTCCCGATCGACCGTCGCCACGATCGCGCGCCCGCGATGATGCACCTCGAGCATGAGCTGCGTGGCATGCTCGCGGCCGAACCCGAAGAGCTTCTGGAAGACATAGACCACGTACGACATCAACGTTATCGGATCGTTCCACACGACGACGTTCCAGGGCTGGCTGAGAGACGACTCGGTCCTCGTGTCCGGCTCGAGGACCTCGGTCGGCGACGCGCCCTCGGCGAGCAACGCCGGTGAGCGGGTGATGTCCAGCTCGATCGGATAGACGTTCAAGGCGCTCGGCTGCCCTCTGCCTGGTCCCCGGCTGTCCGGGGACGTGACCCGACCTCGACCTCTCCGTGTACGCACGTCGATCCCGCAAACCCTTCCCGTCGACACCCGGGCCGCGCGCCCGGCGCCCCGGCGGAAACGCCGCCGGAAGCTGCGACGGAGAAGGCGGTCCCTTCACACCGACTGAGTAAGTCTATCTGCGAAAATGGGGGATTTCCCAAGAAAAATGGGTGTGGGGACCCCCCCTGTCACCGTTCCCGTCCCCGGTCCCGTTCCCGTGCCCGTGCCCGAAGGCGCCCGTCGTGATTGACAAAACTCGCTGGACGACGCCAAGACGGTCACGGTCACGGTCACGGCACACGGTCACGCCACACGGTCCACGGGTCACGGTCCACGGGTCACGGCCACCGTCCAGGCCAGGGTTGGGCCCGTGCTCGTGCTCCGTATCCGTGTTCCGTCTCCGTTGTCGTTACCGTCGCCGTGCGACAGAGAAC
>JBFFXF010000128.1:0-19823 GCA_041569895.1 Planctomycetota bacterium
ACGGGAACGGGCACGGGTACGGGTACGGGTACGGGTACGGAGGAGGATAACCCGTGAGTAAGTCCGAGCTCCCCCATCCAGGCGTCTTCGTCGACCGATCCCGCACCTACCATCGCCAGCTCGCTCCCGGTGTCTCGACCGAGCTCTCCTGGGGCGCGCACATCATGCTGAGCCGGGTGACGCTCGAGCCCGGAGGGGTCGTTCCGGAGCACAGTCACCCGCACGAGCAGTCGGGGATCTGTCTCGAGGGGCGTTTCGAGCTGGTCGTCGACGGTGAGCGCCGGGTGATCGAGGCCGGGGAGATCTATCAGATCCCCGGCGGCGTCGTGCACTCGGCGCGGGGGCTCGAGGCGAGGGCGGTGACGCTCGACATCTTCTCGCCGGTGCGGGAGGACTACCTGCCGCCAGCGGAGTGAGCCGGGTCACGCCGCGCCGTCGTTTCCGTCGTTCCGGTGGTTAGCGGGTCACACCCACTTCGGTCCGCTGTGCGCCACGTTCACCCAGGTGTGCACGTGCGGGGAGCCGCGGAAGTACCACACGAAGGCGGGGCCCTCGACACGCCAGCGATCCCAGACGCCGTCGTCGCCGATGTCGCCCGAGCGGTAGAAGGCGATGCGCGCCTCATCGATACCGCCGTTCTTCTTGAGGCACTCCATGATCTCCTTGACGTCGTCCTCGCGGAACATCGCCAGCATGCTCTTGAGCGTCTTCTGGAGGAGCTCCTTCTGGTCGCGGCTCATCTCGGCGCCCGCGAGGCCGGGGATCGTCTTGACGCGGCCGCGGAATCCGACCGACGCCTGGGTGTCCGGCGGGCTGTCGCCGAGCAGCGCCTTCTCGCGCTGCGTGCCGTCGAGCGCGCCGAAGAGCTCGTTGGCGACGCGTCCCTGGTGCCACCAGACGTTTCCGGGGTGGTCGGGCTTCTCGTTGAAGGTCACCGCGTGCCCGTAGAAGATCGGCCCGCCGAAGGCGGTGTTGTCGGTGGTGTTGCCGTCGGCGCGCAGCGTCACGTGGCGCCCGGTCAACACCCACTGGTACCTGTCCCTCGCCGGATCGCCGAAGAGCGCGCACGAGTACTGTCCGAAGCCGCCGTCGTCGTCCTTCATCGACTTCTGGAAGCGCTCGTAGCCGTCCTCCGTGGTGATTCCCTTGAGGATATGGCGGCAGAGCTCGAGCTGGTCGGGCTTGAGGAACTCGCCCATGCGCTGCGGCGTGATGTGCCAGTTGTTCTTGACGGTCTTGCGGAGCGGGTGGTCGAAGGGGAAACAGAGCGCCTCGCGCTGCTTGCCGTCGAGGCTCTCGTGGAAGAGCTTGACGAAGTCCTCCGCGACCTTCTCCTTCGCCTTCTCTTCCGTGGCCGCGCTCGCGACCTGGATCAGGGGGCGGGCACTCGCGGTGGCGCCGGCGAGGCCCGCTGCGGCCGCCGCGGCGACACCGGCCGTCCTCAGGAACCCGCGTCGGTCGATGGTCGGCTCCAGAGAGATCGACTCGTCGTCACAGCACGGGCACGTCCTGCGGTCGTCATGGTCAACGTGATGGTCGTGACTCATGGGAGTCCTCCTCAAAATCGAACCGACGCGTTTTCGTTCGCGGGCGCGGCCAGCGAGAACCCGCAAGCCGCCAGGGGCATGATAGTCGAAGCGGGGCGACCTGAAAACCGGGAAATCACCACGGCTGCTTGCTACAATCGCTCTCCGGTCGACACTCTCGAGAACCCGAGCGAGCCCGACACGAAAAAGGAGTCCACGTGGTGCCCGCGCCTCGCGATCGCTTCCCGATGCCGATTTCCACCCTCCTCGCGGCCGTCGCGTTGCTCGGCCTCGGCTGCCCGCACCGATCGCCGATCTGGTCGCCGGACGGCCACCGCCTGCTCGTCCTCGCCGGCGCCGACGGCGAGGAGCTCGACAAGCCGGCGTCGCGTCTCTGGTTGCTCGACTGCGCGGCGACCGGCGACGGGGCCCGGCTCTCCGGGGCGCGGCGACTGACGCCTCCCGCGCAGACCGGCTCGACGCGATTCCTCGCGGCCGCGTGGCTCGACGGCGACTCGTTCGCGGCGCTCACCGTGCGCTGGGACATCGACGAGGCGGTCGAGGGCTCGGAGTCGCTCTGGCGCGTCACGGTCGGCGGCGACCACGGTGATGGCGCCCCGCGGTGGCAACGGATCGCTGGTCCGCCTCCATCCTCGGAGCGAACCATGCGCCGCAACCCGGGCGTCGTGCGGAGCGCGGACGGCAAGCCGACCGCGATCGCCTACGCCACCGGCGACAACAGCGTCGTCGCCGTCGACCTCGCCACCGGCGCCGCGCACCTCGAGCTCGAGGAGTCCGAGATCATCGGCGACGGACCGGAGGGCGGTTTCCTGATCTATCGGATCGACGAATCGACCGGCGGCATGGAGCTGGTGTCGATCGGCCGCGACCTGAAGCAGCGCTGGAAACGGCCGTTCTTCCACCTCGCGAGAGAGATCGCCGCCATCCTGGGACGGGACCGCGGTCAGGTGGTCTTCAACGACACGTCGACGTCGATCGTGGCGCGAGACGGAAAGACCGTCGCCGTCAACCTCGTGTTCACCGATGTCGCCTGGAACGACGGCGTCCAGGGTTTCCACGCGGTGCTGTCCTCGAAGGATGGCTCGGTCATCTCGGTCGCTGGAGCGACGTGCCTTCCGGGACGACCGGCGCTCGTCGGAGGGAAGGACACGTGGGCCTGGGCGGTGTTTCCGACGACGAAACGAAACGTCAAGACCGGCAGCGTCCGCGCCGTGCGCCTTGCGGGTCCGGGCGCGGCGAGTGGGCCGGCGGGCGCGGACCTGAAGATCGACGGCGTCTCGAAGGGGTCGATCCACGGCTACGCCGTCGGCCCTCGCGGCGATCGCCTCTGCGTCGTCGTCAACGGCAGGCCCACGCGCCTGCTCGTCTACCCGATCGCCGACGGCAAGATCGCCGGCGAACCCGAGTCCGTGAGGCTCGAATGACGCGCGAACGGAAAGCGCGTCGCGCTGTCGCACTGGCTGCGGTCTGCGCGCTCCCGCTCGCCGCGACCGCCTGCTACTCGACGAGGCTCGTTCACGTCGAGTCGCTCCAGCGGCTCGAGGAGCCGGTGACCGCCCGCATCGGCTACGGCGGCGAGGTGCTCCGCGTTCGCGTCGATCCGGAGATGGTGAAGGAGGACGAGATCGTCTGCCGCCCCTGCGCCTACGAGGCGTCGAGCTGGCGCGTCCGTTTCAGCGGCTGGCCGGCGGTCTATCGATCCGGACGGTCATGGCGCAACGCCACGACGCCGGAGTCGCTGACGCTCGAAACCGACAAGATCACCAGCGTCCGGGTCGAGCGCCTCGACTGGCCGCTGACCATCATCTCGAGCCCCATCAACCTGCCCGCCGGACTGATCGATTTCCTGGTGACGCACGCGCAGATCGGCTTCGACGCGGTCAACAACCGCTTCGACGACTTCTCGCCCCAGCCGGAGACGGCGCCGGCGGCGCGGTGACTCGCCTCCGATTCCGAGACCGACTCCGACTCCGACACCGATTCCGACACCGACACCGACACCGACACCGATTCCGACTCCGATTCCGACTCCGAGATCGGATTCCGATTCCCGACACCGACTCCGATTCCGAGAGCAGAGATCCGATCTTCTTCTCATGCATTCATGCATTCCTGCCTTCCTTGCCGATCTCTGCCGTCGGAATCCGCCAGCGTCGTCGAGCAGCCTCATCGGGAACGGGCACGGGAACGAGTCCGCGGTGCGGCTAGCCCTTTTTGCCGAGCACGTGCCGACGGATCCAGCCCGGGTCGCGTCCCGGGTGGTACTCGTGGAGCGCGTCCTCCAGTGACACGCCGCGCGTCTCGATCCTCGCGAGATCGTTGGTGCCGACGCCGGCGCGCGCGAGGAGGTTGAGGTGGTTCTCGCCGGGGAAGGGATGCTTCGCGTACCCGGCCTGCGGGTCGTAGCCCATGACGCCGACGCCGACGGTGTCGGTGGTCACCGCGTTGCGACCGGCGATGAGCAGCCCCGGCGTCACGTGACGGTGCGGCTCGACGCGGCACCACGGGCCCTCGCCGCCGACCACCGACTCGATGCCGTCGATGATCGACAGGTCGATCGGCCGTGCTGCCATCAGGTCCGCGGTGACTCGCGGCACGCGGTAGTAGGAGATCTCGCTGCGCGACTTCGACGCGATCTCCTCCGGCAGCTTGTGTCGCTCGCCCGGGACACCGGCCGGGACGTCGCGACTGGCGTCGTGGAGGATCGCGCCGCGGTTCTGAGTCGTCCTCTCGTTCGGCGCGTCGTTGCCGTAGAGCGACGTCGGCGCGATGCCGAAGAGGTTCTTGACGGCGCACGTGATGCCCGCGGTGATGTGATTCTTCAGCTTCGCGAGCGAGACGAAGACGTCGGTGTCCTCGTAGCGACGGTTGAGCAGGTACTTGCCGAAGACGTATCCGCCGTACGGCACCTTCATCTCGGCGTAGCTGTCGAACTCGCCGCGATTCCTCGAGTCCTCGAAGGTCACCTTGCGGTCGCCTGCGGCGGCGATCCGATCGGGGTCCCAGCCGTGGCGCGCGAGGATCTCCTCGGGTCGCCGATTGCGGTAGTAGCTCTCGACCAGGATGATCCGCCGCGCGCCGGCCTTCGCAAAGAGACCGCAGAGCGCCTCGACGGTGGCCGGGTGCGTCTGGTACGTGCGCTCCGCGGGAAGCCCGGCCATCTTCCTCCGTCCGTCACCGGTGATGTTGAGCTTCATGGTGACGGTCTTGCCGCGCATCAGCTTCTCGATGCCGCCGATGCGATCGAAGAGGCTCTCGAAGCTCGCGACGAGCGCCTTGACGTCGTACGTCCGGCAGCGCTCGAGCGATACCGGATCGGCCGGCGCCGACGCGGAGCGGTCCGGTACGGCGAGGATGTCCGCCGGCAGCGCCGGCTTCTCCCCGAGCGCCAGCAGCAGCCCGGGCCGCGACAGCCCGGTGAAGCCGGCCGCCCCCGCGAGCGCCGCCCCGAGAAACTGACGCCTCGTCCTCGACTTCGTTCCGCCGTCGTTCGTGCGCTGGTGATTCATGAGAGACTCCGATTGGGTGACTCTACATCCTCAGCACGATCTTGCCGATGTTCAAGTTCTCTTCCATGCGGCGGTGCGCCGCCTGGACGTCCTCGAGCATGTGGACGCTGTCGATGACCGGCTTCAGGCGGCCCGCGGCGAGGTCGGGGAGGACGTCGCGGCGGAACCGCTCGGCGATCGCGAGCTTGTCGGCGAGCGGCAGCCCGCGCATCGCCGTGCCGACGACGCGGAGGCGCCGCATGACGATGGTCGCGAGGTCGGCCTCGACGCGCGCCCCGCCCAGGAGCCCGATCACCACCAGACGTCCGTCCCGCGCGAGCGCGGCGACGTTCGCGTCCCAGTAAGCGGCGCCGACACAGTCGACGATCACGTCGACCCCACGACCGCCGGTGACGTCGCGGGCCCTGGTCGCGAAGTCCTCCCCGCGCAGCACGCCGTGATCGGCGCCGAGCTCGCGACATCGCTCGAGCTTCTCCTGGCTGCCGGCCGTCGTGATGACCGTGGCGCCGAGCCGACGCGCGAGCTGGATCGCCGCCGTGCCGACACCGCTCGCACCGGCGTGGATGAGAACCGTCTCGCCGGCCCGCAGCCCGCCGTGCGTGAAAAGCGCCTCGTTCGCCGTGAAGAAGACCTCCGGCACCGCCGCGGCCGCCTCGAAGGAGAGCGTGTCGGGAATCGGCAGCGCCAGGCCGGTCGGGACGCGCACCTTCTCCGCGTAGCCGCCACCGGCGATGAGACCGAAGACGCGGTCGCCGACCGAGTACGCCCCGGACCCGCCGGCGTCGGCATCGGCCTCGAGCACCTCACCGGCGAACTCGAGCCCGAGAATCTCCGACTCCCCCGGCGGCGGCGGATACCGGCCGAGACGCTGGAGGATGTCGGCCCGATTGAGCGCCGTCGCGAAGTTGCGAACGAGCAACTCCCCGGCCCCCCGAGCTGGATCCGCCACCTCGGCAACCCGAAGCACCTCGACCCCACCGGGCCGATCAAAGACGATGGCGCGCATGCGGACACGCTACCCGAGAGGACCTTCGGGTCTCAAGACCATCCCGCTCCCGCTCCCGTTCCCGTTCGTCCTCGTCCTCGTCCTCGGCCTCGAGAGACAGAGACAGAGACAGAGATCAGAAGGCAGACGTCAGAGACGGAGGTCCGAGTCGGAGTCGGAGTCGGTAGCCCGAATCATCTCGCCCCCCGACCCCACACTGGTATCATCATCCCTACCCATTTGACTCGACGTCCGGATCTCGCTATCGTGCTGGCGGATGGTCCTGTCGAGGGTTCCACCGGGGTCTGCCGGGAATGGTTCCGGCCGGGGAACGAAGACCAGCCCGCTCGACCGACTCACCTCCCCCGCCGTTCGCGCGTCGAGGAACGCGAGTTCGATTCAATCGTGAAACCAACGGATGCTGCACGACTGCTCGTGGCGGTCGCCGTGGCCGGCGTGACGTTCGCGCTCGGCGCTCCGGCGTTGCGCGCCCAGCTCTCGACGACGGTACCGGGCGGTCGATCGGCGGCGGCCCTGCCGCCGCACGTGCACGATCCCTACCGCATGCGGTCGTCGTTCCAGGACCTCCTGAGCACGACGCATCCCGGTTTTCAGAGGTTCCGTCGCGATCACCCCGGCCGCTGGCTCGTGCTGTGGAACGAGGACACGCTGACGCCCCACCGACTGCTCGGCGATGGCGTGCGCATCGAAGCGGAACGCGCCCGGGACGACGCCGGTCTGGTTCGCGCGGCGCGAGATCTCCTCGCCGCCCACGCCGATCTCTTCCCGGTCGACGTCGAGCGGTCGCTCACGCCGGAGCGAGTGCGATCGGTGGGCGCGTATCGCCTCGTGGTCTTCAACCAGCGCTTCCGTGACGCGCCGGTACTCGGCGGCCGAGTCGCGCTCCTGATCGGCGGTGACCGCATCGTCAACATCACGTCCGATCTCCTCCCCGAGCCGCTGATCGAGCGCTGCGCGGCGGCGACGCCGTCGATCTCGCGCGACCAGGCGGAGACCATCGCGTCGGGGCACCTCGCCCTGTGGCGCCACGCCTCGCTGCCACGGACGCGACTCGTCGTGATGCCCGTCCGCTCGCCGAGCGGCACGCCTCCGCGCGCCGGCGATCGCGACCTGCTGGAGCCCGCCCTGTGCTGGGAGGCGCGCTTTCCGCCCGACGACAATGGATCGGTCTGGAACGTCCACGTCGGCGCCGCGGATCAGATCGCGGGCAAGGCGGGGACGGTTTTCGGAGCGCTCGACCGGACCTCGCACGGGACCGTGTCGGGAACGCTGCGCGCGAACGCGACTCCCGGTCTGATGCCCGACGCCGACTGGAACCCTCCCGGCCGACAGCCGGTCGGACAGGTCGTCGTGCGGAGCGGCGGTGTCACCGGGTTGACGGCTCGCGACGGCGCGTTCGAGATCGAGGTCGAGGGCGACGACCCGGTCGGTCTGGCGCTCGACCTTCGCGGTCCGTGGTGCGAGGTCGACGATGCCGCCGGTCCCGAGCTCATCGCCGATCGCATCGTGCTTCCGGGCGTGCCGGTCGACCTGCTCCTGAATCACGCGCCGTCGGAGTTCTCCACGGCGCAGGTCAACGCGTTCCTCCACGTCAACGCCACGCACGACTTCATCAAGACGCTGGCGCCGGACTTCGAGGAGATCGACGTGCCGGTGCTCGCGCGCGTCAACCTCACCGGGCGATCGTGCGACGCGATCTTCATTCCCGAGGGCGATGGCCAGCTCGGGTTCTTTCGCGCCGACCGGTGCGCCAACTCGGCGTACTCGACCTGGATCATTCACGAGTACGGTCACTTCATGATCTGGAAGTCGTTCGGCGAGAGAACGCCGATGCCCGCGTGGGACGAGGGCATCTCGGACACGCTCGTCGCGCTGGTCACCGGCCAGCCGATGATCGGGCAGGCGTTCGACGCCATCGGGCCGGAGCCGCCCGCGACGCCCGCGCCGACTCGCGACCTCTCGATCGGCCAGTTCAGGTTTCCGGACGACGTCCTGCGCGAGCCGCACGACGCCGGCCAGATCGTCGGCCATGCGCTGTGGCGCCTCGTCGAGCGGCTGCGCGATCTGCACGGGGATGACATGGCGCGGCGCATCGTCGGCGAGCTCGTGATCGGCAGCGTGCGCCTGGCGCCGGCGCTGATCTCGGAGGAGCTCGTGCTCGACTTCCTGATTCTCGACGACGACGACCTCGACCCGTTCAACGGCACGCCGCATGCGCGCGAGATCCTGCAATCTTTCGCCGACGTCGGCCTGCACCTCCCTGAGCAGATCGAGCTCAGCCACGAGCCGCTCGAGGATGTCGCCGTCGACGCGGGAGGTCCGTTCCGGGTGGAGGCGGAGATCTCGACTCTCTTCGAGTTCCTCGGCGAGCCGTCGTTGACGCTCGAGGTCTCGGTCGATGGCGGCAACACGTTCCGGACGACGCCGCTCGATCGCGACGGTGATCGCTTCGTCGGCGAGATCCCCGCGCAGGCCGCGGGCACCACCGTTCGCTACTACCTCGCGGCCCGAGCTCCCGGCGGCTCGGCGGTCACCCTGCCCGCGGGAGCGCCGGACGATGGCACGTTCTCCTTCGCCGTCGCGAACATCCTCGAGGTCTACCCGGCGGGCGAGGAGCGCTGGCACCGGGAGTGGCGGCACGGAACGATCGACAACGGCTTCCGCGCCAACCAGGACGACTGGCAGTGGGGACGCGTCGGCACCGGCAAGCGCGAGGGGTGGAGCCTCGTCGACGGCAACCTGGTCGACCCGCCGTCCTCGTTCACCGGACGGAGCCACTGGGGGAACGACCTCGCGGTCGACAACAGCTCCGACAAGCTTTACCCGCAGCTCTCGCACAACTTCCTCGAGTCGGCGCCGATCGACTGCCGCGGTTTCCACGGCGTCCACCTGCGGTTCCGCCGCTGGCTCTCGGCGGAGCGCGGCGACTCGCTGCGCATCTCGGTCAACGGCACGCCGATCTACCAGTCGTCGAACGAGCGCGATCTGTTCGATCGATCGTGGAAGCTGATGGACTATGACGTGTCGGGACTGGCGGACGATCGGGCGGATGTGGTCGTGCGGTTCGAGCTCGAGTCGGACGGGTTCGGGCAGGCTGGCGGCTGGAACATCGACGATTTCCGGCTCGTGTCGACGCGCCGGACGGCGGAGCCGCGGCCCGTACTGCTGTCGATCGAGCCGCCGTTCGACTCGATTCGCGGTGGATCGCCGTTCCTCCTTCGCGGGCGCAATTTCGTTCCCGATCTCGAGGGGACGTTCGTCAGCTTCGGCGGCGTTCGCACGGAGTTCGTCGTCGTCGAGGACAGCGAGACGATCTCGGGCGTCATACCGCCGCGGCGGGCGCCGGGCTCGGTGACCATCGTGCTCTCGAACGCGAGCGGCTTCGCGAACCTCCCGGGGACGTTCTCGTACTTCGGAGACCCCGCCATCACGACCGTGCTGCCGGAGTCCGCCGACATCGCCGGCGGAACGCCGCTGCGTCTGATCGGCCGCTACTTCACTCCCGACACGACGCGCGTCTGGATCGGCGGGCGGCCGCTCGAGAACGTCACCGTCACCGACTCGGCGATCGTCGACGGCACCCTGCCCCCCGGCCGGCGCCCCGGACCGGTCGACATCCGCGTTCGCAGTCTCTTCGGGGAGACGACCTACGCCGACCGCTTCAGCTACACCTCGGCGCCGATCGTCGAGCGCATCGAGCCATCGTCGGCGGTGGTCGGCATGCGACCGGTGTTCAGCGTGTTCGGCGATCACTTCTCGACGATGCCCGGAGCGACCATCGTGCGCATCGGCGGGGCGCCGGCCGAAGGCGTGCAGGTGATCGACCGGACGATGCTGCTCGGCATCGTGCCGCGATCGGACGAGCCGGGCGTCGTCGCCGTCGAGGTCGAGACCCCCGACGGCGTCGGCGTGCTGGCCGACGCCTTCCACTACGTGCCGCGAAGCCGCTCGCCGAGCTTCGTGCGCGGCGACGCGAACGGCGACGGGCACATCGACATCTCCGATCCGGTGACCATCCTCGGGTTCCT
This sequence comes from Planctomycetota bacterium, assembly GCA_041569895.1. GTDB lineage: Bacteria > Planctomycetota > UBA8108 > UBA8108 > JACQVS01 > JBFFXF01. The sequence continues at coordinate 10,091 of JBFFXF010000128.1, forward strand.
CTTCGGCGGCACGCTGACCCTCGACTGCCGCGACGCCGCCGATATCAACGACGACGGCCTGCTCGACATCGTCGACCCGGCCTCGCTCCTCTTCTTCCTGTTCAATCGCGGGGCGCCGCCACGCCCGCCTCACCCCGACCCGGGACCCGATCCCACCGACGACGGTCTCGACTGCCGGCGCGCAGGGCAATAGCTCGTCGCCCGCCGCCGCGACGCCGTTTGACAACCCGATCGCCTCTTGCCATCCTGGCCACGCATGTACCGGAACCTGGTGCTCATCCTCGCCGGCTGCGCGGTCTGCGTCGGCGTCTTCCTGGTGACGTTCACCGGCACCCGGCGCGGCCGGGCGGACTACGTCTGGAACAACGGCACCGAGCCCCAGACTCTCGATCCGACGCTGATGAGCGGTCAGCCCGAGGGGGAGATCGCCATCAGCCTGTTCGAGGGGTTGACCGCCTACCACCCGCGCACGCTCGAGCCGGTGCCGGCGGTCGCCGAATCCTGGGAGATCGACGGACTGACCTACACCTTCCGCCTGCGGCCCGACGCCTGGTGGGTGCGCCGCGGAGAGATCTTCGAGGTGGACGGCAAGCGGCGACACGTCGTGGCGTCCGACGTCGTCTACACCTTTCGCCGTCACCTGCACCCCGAGACCGGCTCCGAGTACTCGTTCCTGCTGTATCCGATCGCCGGGGCCGAGGCGTACGAGCGCGCGGTCGCGGCGCACTGGAGCCAGCTGGTCGCGCGCTACCGCGTCGAGCGACCGGATGTGTCGGTGACCCGCGCCGCCGCGCTGACACGACCCGACCGTGAGATGCTCGAGCGCTTTCGCGACGAGAAGTTCCGCGAGCTCGTCGCCATCCGCACGCCCGACGAGCTCACGGTCCAGTTCACGCTGAGCTCGCCGACGCCGTACTTCCTCTTTCTGATGAGCTTCTACACCCTCTTCATCGTGCCTCGCGAGCCGATCGAGGCTCACGGCGAGGCGTGGACGCGCCCGGAGAACCTGGTGTCGAGCGGCGCGTACTGGCTCGATGAGTGGCGCTTCAACTCGCACGTACGACTGCGCAAGAACCGCCACTACTGGGAGAACGCCGAGTACGCCGAGCGACGTTTCCGCGAGCTCCGCCCGCTCCGCGACGCCGGCGCCATCGCCGGATTCCAGCTGCGCGAGCTCGAGCTGCTCGAGGAGCTCGGTCCGTTCGTCGAGAACGGCCTCGAGATCTGCGACGCGCTCGCCGTCGAGGAGCTCAACACCAGCGTCAACCTCTACCTCAACGGCGACGTCGACCGCATCCGCGAAATCCCTTCGGAGATCCGCGGCGACCTCGTGAAGCACGACCGGCGACCGGACGCCGAGCTGCGGCACCTGCACCACGGGACGATCAACGCGGTCTACTACTACGGTGTCAACATGCGCCTGCCCGTCTTCCGCACCGGCGAGCTCGGTCGCAAGCTGCGGCGTGCGCTGGCGCTGTCGATCGACCGTCAGAGCATCGTGGAGATCGTCACGCGGGGATTCCAGACGCCGGCGTACCGGATCGTTCCCGAGGGCGTGCCGAATTACGACTCGACGCCGCTCTTCGGCTCCGGCGACTACGCCGCGGACCTCGCCGAGGCGCGCCGGCTCGTCGGCGAGGTGCGCGCCGCGGGCCTCGACATACCGAAGCTGCAGGTGCTCTACAACACGCTGGAGAGTCACGCGCGCATCGCGGCATTCATCCAGAGCATCTGGAAACGCGAGCTCGGCATCGACGTGCAGCTCTCGAACCAGGAATGGGGTGTCTACCTCGACTCGCGCCGCACGGGGCAGTTCGACATCTGCCGGGCCGGATGGATCGGCGATTACCCGGACCCGAACACGTTCCTCGACATGTTCACGACCGAGAACCAGAACAACGACCCGAAGTACTCGAACCCGGTCTACGACCGCATCGTGCTCCGGTACTGCGCCGAGATCCTCGCGCACCTCGAGACCGACGAGACCCGGGCGGCGATGCTCGCCGACGTCGAGAGCTGGTCGGCCTATGACAGCGTCGTCGGCGCCGTGCGGCTCGAGCCCGGCGGCCCCGATCTCGCCCGGAGCTTGCGCGACGCCGTGGAGAGCTACGCCCGAACGCCGCGACCGGTGCGCATCGATCGGGCCTTCGAGATCCGCATGCTCCTCTTCCACGTCGCCGAGACGATGCTGATGCACGACATGCCGACGATCCCGATCTACTTCGACACCAGGACCCAGCTCTGGCCGCCGGAGCTGCGCGGCATGCACTTCAACGCGCGCGACGCGCACCCGTTGAAGACCCTCCGCTGGGAGGGAGACCGCGGCCCCGCGTCGGGCTCGCGATACCGGGACTTCCCGCGTTTCCGGGCGGGCGGAGACACGCCGTGACAGCCTGCCTTTCCACCGCACGGCATCACCGCGACGTCGTACCCGCACCCGCACCCGCACCCGCACCCGCACCCGTTCCCGTTCCCGTGCCCGTGCCCGTGCCCGAAGGGGCTGCTCGACTCCGCCGGCGACACACTGACGGCAGAGCACGGCAAGGAAGGCAGGAAAGCAGGAAGGCAGGAAAAGAAGCAGAGAATGGAAGGCAGACCGTGCGAAGCGACAGCGCGCAGCGCGCGGACCACCGCGGAGGTTCGGGAGGCCAATGAACCCACGTTTCGTTCTCTACAGGCTCGCCTGGGTCGTGGTCACCGTGTGGGCGGTGGCGACGATCTCGTTTTTCATCATTCGCCTCGCGCCGGGTGATCCGTTCATGAACGAGATGCGGGCCCTGCGACCGGAAGTGCGCGAGGCGCGCTACCGGCAGTACAACCTCGACCGGCCCCTCCTCGTCCAGTACGGCCTCTGGCTCGAGCGCATCGCGTTTCACGGCGACTTCGGCCCGTCGATGAAGTACCGCGGCAAGACCGTCAACGAGATCATCGCGCAGACCCTGCCGGTGTCGATCGCGCTCGGCTCGCTGGCGATGGTGTTCGCGCTCGTGCTCGGGCTCACGTCCGGATTCATCGCGGCGCTGCGCCAGAACAGTCTTCTCGACTACGCGCTGATGGTGTTCGCCGTCTTCGGGATCTCGCTGCCGAACTTCGTCATCGCGACGCTCCTGGTGATGATCTTCGTGTTCAACTTCGCTTTCTTTCCGCTCGCTGGCTGGGACACGTACGGGCAGGTCTTCCTGCCGGCGCTCTCCCTGTCGCTGCCCTTCGCCGCTCGCATCAGCCGGCTGGCGCGGGTCGGCATGCTCGAGGTGCTCGGCGAGGACTTCGTCCGGACGGCGCACGCCAAGGGGCTGCGCGAGAGCCAGCTGGTGATCAAGCACGCGCTGCGCGGCGCCGTCCTGCCGGTGGTCTCGTTCCTCGGTCCGGCGTTCGCGCTGATCCTCACCGGATCGCTGGTGATCGAGAAGATCTTCTACGTGCCCGGGCTCGGCAAGCAGTTCGTGCTGGCGGCGATCAACCGCGATTACTCCCTGGTGCTCGGCGCGGTGGTCGTCTTCAGCACGCTGCTGTGCGTGTTCAACTTCCTGGTCGACCTGAGCTACGCGCTTCTCGACCCGAGGGTGAAACTGTGACGGACGCGTCCACGTCCCCCCCTGGCGATCCTGCGCGCGGCCCGGGCGCCGGCGAGAGCGCCCCCGCGACCCATCGCACGAGGCGCTGGTCGGAGCACCCGCTCTCGGTACCCGCCAACCTGTCGATCGCGCTCGCGACGCTCTTCTTTTTCGTGCTGCTGCCGATCCGCAACGCGCCGGTCGCCGCCTGGGTGGTGCTCGGCATCTGGGTCCTGGCCAACGTCGCGCTGGTGACCGTGATCGCCAGGACGCGCCGCCTCGCCGTCGAGACGCGTGCGGCGGAGGACGACGCGGAGGGACCGGTCGAGGGCACCTCGCTCCTGCGCGACGCGCTGCGCCGGCTACGCCGGAACCAGCTCGCGACCGTGTCGCTCGGGATCATCCTGGTGCTGATCGCCCTGTGCTTCGCGCAGCGCCTGATCTACGCGGCCGGCCGGCCGGAGCCGGGCGCCCGCGAGACGTCGCCCGGATTCTTCGCGCTGCACGTCGATCACACCCGCGTCAACAAGGACGAGGCGTTCCAGCCGCCGAGCAGCCGCCACTGGTTCGGCACCGACGGACTCGGCCGCGACACCTTCGCGCGAACGCTCTACGGCGGCAGCATCTCGTTCGTCGTCGGGCTGGTGGCGACTCTGGTGTCGCTGGCGATCGGCCTCACCTGGGGCGCCACGGCCGGATACTTCGGCGGGCGGGTCGACCACTACATGATGCGCGTCGTCGACGTGCTCTACGGGCTGCCGTTCATCTTCCTGGTGATCCTTATCCTGACGCTGATCAACGGGCTGCACGCGACGGCAGCCCAGCACCGCCAGGACGTCGTGCGGTACCGCCAGCTCGAGAGCGAGGGCCGCCACGATGAGGCGGCGCGACTGGCGGACGAGCGCGGCATCGACCGCTCCGTGCGCACGGCGGTGACGCTCTCCGACTGGGCGAACCCGGTCATCGTCATGTTCGTGGCGCTCGGGCTCGTTCAGTGGCTGACGCTGGCGCGCATTACGCGCGGGCAGGTGCTGTCTCTGAAGGAGCGCGAGTTCGTGGTCGCAGCCCGCGTTGTCGGCGCGGGCAACGCGCGCATCATCTTCCGGCACATCATCCCCAACCTGCTCGGACCGGTGATCGTCTACACGACGCTGACCATCCCCACCGTCATCCTCGCCGAGGCGTTTTTGAGCTTCATCGGCCTCGGCATCCCGGAGCCGGACTGCAGCTGGGGCACGCTCGCCTCGGAGGGGATCTACGCGATCAACGTCATCAAGCCGTACTGGTGGCTGATCACCTACCCCGCGGCGGCGATCTCGCTGGCGCTCTTCTCGCTCAACTTCATCGGCGACGGGCTCCGCGACGCACTTGACCCGAGGCAGAGGAGATAGCCGGCCGTGCCGCTCGTCGAGATCCGCGACCTGTACACGCGCTTCCACACGCCCGACGGCGTCGTGCGCGCCGTCGACGGGGTCAGCCTGGCGATCGAGCGCGGCAGCGCCGTCGGCATCGTCGGCGAGAGCGGGTCGGGCAAGACCGTGCTCAACCTCGCCCTGATGGGGCTGATCCCGTGCCCGCCGGGCGAGGTCACGGCCGCCGCGATGCGATTCGACGGCGTCGAGCTGCAGCAGCTCTCGGCCGACGCCATGCGGCGGCTGCGCGGCAATCGCATCTCGATGATCTTCCAGGACCCGATGACGTCGCTCAACCCGTTCCTGACCATCGGCGATCAGGTCTCCGAGCCGCTCGTCATCCACCGCGGCAAGTCGCCGCGGGAGGCCCGGGCGCGCGCGATCGAGCTCCTCGCCGAGGTCGGCATCCCCGATCCGGGACGCGCCTGCGACACGTATCCGCATCACTTCTCGGGCGGCATGCGGCAGCGCGCCATGGTGGCGATGGCGCTCGCGTGCGAGCCCGCGCTTCTCATCGCCGACGAGCCGACGACGGCGCTCGACGTGACCATCCAGGCGCAGATCCTCGAGCTCATGCAGAGCATCCGGCGCGATCACGGCACGACGATCATCCTGATCACCCACGATCTCGGCGTCGCCGCCGGGTTCTGTGACGAGATCCTCGTCATGTACGCGGGACGCATCGTCGAGCAGGGTCCCACCGCGACGCTCTTCGAGCGCCCGATGCACCCCTACACGCGCGCGCTGCTGCGATCGGTGCCGCGCCTCGACGACGACTCGCGGGGGAAGCTGCCGTCGATCCGGGGCACGCCGCCCGACCTGACGCGGCTGCCCCGCGGGTGCTCGTTCGCGCCCCGTTGCGATTTCGTCGAGGACCGCTGCCGCGCGGACGATCCCGCGCTCGAGCCGATCGAGGGCAACGCGGCGCGGCGTCGGGCCTGCTTCGTGGAGCCGCCGCCGTGAGCGGCGCCATCCTCGAGGTCCGCGACCTGAGCGTCCACTTCCCGCTCCGCCGCGGCGCCGTGCTGCGCGCGGTCGACGGCGTCAGCTTCGACCTGCGGCGCGGCGAGACGCTCGGGCTGGTCGGCGAGTCGGGGTGCGGCAAGTCCACCACCGCGAAGGCCATCCTGCGCATCGTGCGGCCGTCGTCGGGCTCCGTGCGCCTCGACCTCTCCGGCGGGAACGGCGAGCGACGCATGGTGGAGCTGACGTCGCTGGCGGGCCGCGCTCTCCGCCGCGCCCGCCGCCACATCCCGCTGGTCTTCCAGGATCCCTACGCCTCGCTCAACCCGCGGATGACGGTCGGCGACATCATCGCCGAGCCGATGCGCATATTCCGGCTCCTCCCCGCCCGCGAGATCGCCGCCCGCGTCCAGGAGCTGATGCGGGAGGTCGGCCTCGATCCGAAGTTCGTCAAGAGGTACCCCCACGAGTTCTCCGGCGGCCAGCGGCAGCGGATCGGCATCGCGCGATCGCTGGCGCTCGATCCCGAGGTGCTGATCTGCGACGAGCCGGTGTCGGCGCTCGACGTCTCGATCCGGTCGCAGGTGATCAACCTGCTGATGGATCTCCAGCAGCGGCGCGGTCTCTCCTACGTCTTCATCGCGCACGACCTCTCCGTCGTCAAGCGCATCAGTCACCGCGTGGCGGTGATGTACCTCGGCAAGATCGTCGAGGAGGCCCCGTCCGATCGCATCTACCGCCAGCCGCTGCACCCCTACACCGAGGCGCTGCTCTCGTCGATCCCCATCCCCGACCCCGCCGTCGAGCGGCGGCGCCAGCGGATCATCCTGACCGGCGATCCGCCCGACCCGTCGGCGCTCCGCACGGGATGCGACTTCGCCTCTCGCTGCCCGAAGGTGCTCGAGGAGTGCCGGCGGGTGGCGCCGACGCTCGAGGAGATCGAGCCGCGGCACTCGGTGTCGTGCCACCTCCACTCGGGCGAGCCGCGGTCGTGAACCGGGCCACCCGGCGCACTTTCTCTTTGCCGCGTTCCCCTCCGAAAGGTAAGGTCTCCTTCTCGACAGTCGCTTCATGTCGTCTTTGAGCCGACCGAAACAGAGGAACGGTAGAGAAACGATGAGCCCACCGCCCGGCGAGAAGGCCGCTGAGAACGCCGAGATCAAGGGGATCCCGCTCGACCACTATTGCCTGCTCCATTCGACCGCGCACGTCATGGCGGCCGCCGTCAGGCGGCTCTGGAGCGACGCGCGCTTCACGGTCGGCCCGCCGATCTCGCGGCCGTACCGCGGCTTCTACTACGACATCGACCTCGAGCACCGCCTCGGCCCCGAGGACCTCCCGAAGATCGAGGCCGAGATGAAGAAGATCGTCAAGGAGCGCCAGCCGTTCGAGCGCAAGGTGCTCGGGAAGGACGAGGCGGTGACGCTCTTCCGCGATCTCGGTCAGGACTACAAGCTCGACCTCATCGAGGCCAAGGCCGGGAGCTCGGCGACGGCGCAGCAGGAGGCCGCGGACCAGGGCGTCGAGGGCGACGTCGTCAGTATTTACACCAACGGCGACTTCACCGACCTCTGCAAGGGGCCACACGTCGAGCACACCGGACTCTGCCGCCACTTCAAGCTGCTCAACGTCTCGGGGTCGTACCTCTGGGGGGACTCGCAGAACAAGCAGATCCAGCGCATCTACGGCATCAGCTGGCCGACGAAGGAAGAGCTCAAGCGCGACGTGGCGCGCCACGACAGCGCCGTCGAGCGCGACCACCGCAAGATCGGCAAGGACCTCAAGCTGTTCCAGTCGCACCCCGAGTCGCCCGGCAACACCTTCTGGCTGCACCGCGGCACGGTGCTGATGAACATCCTGTCGGAGAAGATGCGGAAGCTGCTCTTCTCGAACGGCTACCAGGAGGTGCGCACGCCGCTGCTCTACAACAAGAGCCTCTGGGAGACGTCCGGCCACTGGGAGAAGTTCCGGGACAAGCTCTTCACCTTCGGCGAGGGCGATCAGGTCTTCAGCCTGAAGCCGATGAACTGCCCGGCGCACATGCTGATCTATCGGAGCGAGCGGCGCAGCTACCGCGAGCTGCCCCTCCGCATCCACGACCAGGGCGTCCTGCACCGCAAGGAGGACAGCGGGGCGATCGAGGGGATCCGGCGCGCGTATCAGTTCTGTCAGGACGACGCGCACATCTTTCTGATGCCGGATCAGGTCGAGGCGGAGATCACCGAGCTGATCGGGCTCGTCCGCCGCGTGTACGGCGCGTTCGGGATCGAGTTCCGCTGCTTCCTGAGCGTCTCCGACTGGGAGCACTTCCCGGAGAAGTGGCTCGGGGACCGGGCGACGTGGGAGCGCGCCGAGGCCGACCTCGCGTCCGCGCTCGAGAAGAACGACCTGGAGTACAAGCTCGATCCGAACGAGGCTGCGTTCTACGGCCCGAAGATCGATTTCATCATCCCGAACCTCTTCGGGGAGTTCGAGCACCAGTGCGCGACCATCCAGCTCGACTTCAACCTGCCTGAGCGGTTCGACCTGATCTACGTCGACTCCGACAACAGCGAGAAGCGACCGATCGTCGTCCACCGCGCCATCTACGGGAGCTTCGAGCGCTTCGTCGCGTCGGTGATCGAGCACACCGCGGGCAAGTTCCCGATGTGGCTCGCCCCGCTCCAGGTCAAGGTGCTCACCATATCGGAGGGCGCCGTGCCGTACGGCCGGAGCGTTCACGAGAAGCTGGTCGCGGCCGGGCTGCGGTGCGAGCTCGACGACCGCGACGACAAGATCAGCTTCAAGATCCGCGGCGCGTCGAGGGAGAAGGTCCCCTACCTGCTCATCGTCGGCGCCAAGGAGGCCGAGAACGGCACCGTCAGCGTGCGGTCCCGCGAGGCGCAGAAGGAGCAGGTGACGATGGAGGTCGACCGCTTCATCGAGCGCGCCCTGGACGAGTCGGCGATGGAGTTCTGATCGGCACGGGGAGCTCCCGCGCGTCGGGGATCAGAAGCGCTCGAGGCGGCGCCGCTTCAGTCGCCCGTCGAGATCGGCCACCGAGTGCGCGACAAGGTAGGCGAGCCGCACGATCCGCGTCATCTTCTGGAAGTTCAGCTTCTCGACGGTGTCGGTCGGCTTGTGGTAGTCGCGGTGGAACCCGGTGAAGAAGAAGACGAACGGGATTCCCGCCTCGCCGAAGTGGTACTGGTCGCTGTAGCGATAGACCCGCTCCTGGTCATACTCGAACTCGAGGCCGACCGACCGGTTGAGCTCGAGGATGAGCTCGTGAAGCTGGTGGCTGTGCCGTCGCGACCCGACCAGGTGCACCGTGTTGCGGTTCTCGCCCGCGGTCTCGTCCTTCCCCTCCTCGTCGCGACCGATCATGTCGAGGTTGATCTTGGCGACGATCCTCGCCAGCGGCACGGTCTGGCGCTCGACGAAGAACTGCGAGCCCTTGAGCCCCTTTTCCTCGGCCCCGTAGAGGATCAGCAGGATGCTGCGCCGTGGACGGACCGGGTTCGAGACGAACGCGCGCGCGATGGCGAGGATGCCGGCCGAACCGGAGGCGTTGTCGTCCGCGCCGTTGAAGATGTCGTCGTCCTTCTTGCCGACATGGTCGAGGTGCGCCCCGATGACGACGTGCTCGTCGCGCAGGCGCGGGTCGGCGCCCTCGATCCTGGCGATGACGTTCGACGTCGGCGTCCGCGTCACCTGCTTTACCGGGCGGACGATGCGGGTGGCGACCGTCGCCGAGCGCGTCGCGTCGCCGTCACCGGGCGCTCCCTCACCGAAGACCGCGGCGGCGACCTTCCTGGACACCCA
>JBFFXF010000129.1:0-19509 GCA_041569895.1 Planctomycetota bacterium
CCACGGTCACGGTCCACGGTCACGGTCCACGGTCACGGTCCACGGTCACGGTCCACGGTCACGGTCCACGGTCACGGTCACGGTCCACGGTCCACGGTCCACGGTCCACGGTCCACGGCGGAGGCGGCGCACTCGGATCAATCAGCGCGGTGCTGCCACCAGTCGCCGTAGAGCCTTCTCGCGATGCTGCGCTGTCCTGTGGCCCGGGTGAGCCGGGCCTCGCCGTTTCGCAGGACGAACGCCGCGTCGCCGAAGACTCCCCCGTCGTACATGAAGTACACATTGCCGTTGCCGTCCCTCCAGACGCCGAGCGCGAGACCGAGCCAGAGCAGCCACAGCGGCCCCGACTCGAACGCCCCCTGCACCTGGACGGTGGTCGCGAGGCAGAGCCAGCCGGCGAGTGCGATGCAGAGTGTTCGGTTCATGGGTCCGACTCCGGGAGGCTCCCGATCCAGAGACGTCGTGTACTCATGGCTCCTTGTCGGGCAGTCGCCTGAGGACGACGGTCTCGTCCCCGTGGTCGGAGACACCTCGGGAACGGTCGATGATCAGACGATCTTCGGTCTCGAATCGGTACGTGAAAGCGAGCGAACCCTCGGCTTCAGACCCCGTGCGAGTGTCGACGAACGACGCGTCCGGGAAACGCAGCGGCCCGGACAGGAGGATCCGGTCGCGCGTGACCACGTACTTCGGCCTCAGGTACACGACGGCGTACAAGTCGTCGAGCAGGACGTCGGTAGCGGCCTCTGCAGCCCCGAGGTCGTCACGCAGATTCCGGTCCCTGCCAAACTCGACGACCATCCGGATAGGTACCGACGACGGCTCCGTCTGGACGACCTCCCACCGCCCCCAGAACCGCGCCTCGGGCCGCAGGGCGTAGTAGATCTGCCGCCAGAAGACGCCTGCCACGCCAGCGACGATGAGCGCCGCGCAGGCGACCACGGCGACCCACGTCGACTTCGTGCGCGAGCGTCCTGCCATGCCGTCATGGTAACGGCGCGGTCGCGGCGAGGGAATGAATCATGGACCCAGATGACCGGCTTCCGGACATCCGGAAAAGCCATCGGGTGGCGGGGCGTTCTCGCCCTCGCGGAGGAGCGCTTCGAGCTGCCGCCGTCGCACGCATGCTCGTATCGAGACCGCCACCGCGGAAGACACGCAGTGGGTCACGAGCAGAGGACCACCGACGCCAATGAAACAGGGCCCGCAAACGAAGCACCAGATTCGCCCGCCGAGAGCCACCGCCCACGCGGCACCCAGGAGGAACCCCACGAGCAGGGCCAGAAGCGAGGCGCTCGACGATCTCGCGGTCCAGCACCCCGTGACCAGGCCGATGGCGCCGCAGCCGGCCGTCAGCCAGATGGCGAACTCCTGCTCAGTCACGGAACACGTACCGACGGCCTCCCGCGGACTTAACTCACGCGGAAGACCTTCCCCGGGACCATCGGCCGGCGTAGAGTGGAACGCATGTTCGACCGCTTCACGCGACCGGCCAGGGTGTGCATGGGGAAAGCTCGCCAGAACGCGCAGCGACACCGCGCAGGGTTCATCGAGTACAACCACGTGTTGCGTGCCCTGCTCGACGTCGCCGAATGCGACGCGGCCAAGGTCCTCGGTGACCTGGGGCTCGAGGCCGACTGGGAACGGCTCCTCGAGGAGCATTTCGGGACGGAGTAGCAGCGGTGAGAGCAGGTCTTGTCGAACAGCACGTGCACCGGTGCGCGTTCCGGTGACGGAGGTCATGACATGCGAGGCACCGGCAAACGAACTGCGTCATTATTGAGTATTCTCGCCGTGATGCTGATCCTTTCGATTGTGGTACCCGCCGCAATCGCGATCCTGAAGCGGAGCAGATCCACGGCCCACAAGGTCGCTTGCACCGGCAACCTCCGTGAGATCGCCAAGATGGGAATGCTCTACGCGGACTCCACCGGGCTGAGACTGTATCCGCTCGGCGCCGGCGAGCACCCGCGTGCGCACGAGTCACTCAACGTCATGGTCGCGTTCTACTCGGCACCGGGGTTGAGGCTGCGCCCTGAGTTGTTCGTCTGCCGGAGCTGGAACGGCAGCCCTGCTCCAGCCGACGCCGACGGCAACTTCAGCCTCAGCGAGGAGACCTGCGCCTACTCGTGGACGTCGACGAGCGTTTCGGCTCCTGGCGGAGCAGTTGTCATCAGCTCGGACAAGCATGCATTCTCGTGGTCCCGGCGTTCCGGTCACTACGGCGGGATGAACGTCGTGGACAGTCACGCGAGCGTCGAATGGATACCTGTCGAGCACCTCGGTCCCGACGGACTGCCCGAGGGGCTGACGCGGTAACGGTCTCGCGCGTCGATCGGCGCTCCTCACATCCTCATCGCGAGGACACCGAAGATGGTCGCGATGATGAGCCCGAGAACAATCGCGATCGCGAAGGACGGATCCGGTTCCACCATGCGCCTGAGTCCGACGAGGAAGCCGAGACAGAAGCCGACCGCCCCTCCGCAGCCGAACTTGACGGCTCCCTCCGTCCTCGTCATCGAAAGCTTCTCTGGCCGTTGACCGCTTCGCCGCCCCCATCCGGAATCCGGCGCAGGCGGAGTTTCTTCTCGCTGCCGGCGAGCCACTCGCTCTCGAGCTCGAGGATGATGTCGTCGTCGCTGTCGGGGCGGTACGTCGCCTCGACATCGCCGCCGGGCACGCCGGTGAGACGGGCGCTGCTGCGCGTGATCTGGTACTTCCCGCGCGCGAGGCCGAGGTGGACCTGGCCGTCCTCGCGGAACTCCAGGATCCTCCGGGCGACGTCCCCGACCTGCAGCTCGCGACCCTCGGTCGAATGGACGATGCGCGCTCCGCTGAGGTCGTCGTAGACGCGGATGACCCGGATCGTGCCGCTGATCTCCGCGCCGCGGTAGACCAGGAACTCGTCGCCGCCGCTCACCATGCGATTCGACCCGCCCGAGAGAACGACGAGCCCCTGCGCCGCGTTGACCGCCTCGACCACCGTGTCCGCGGGCTCGACAACCATCCACCGCCCGAGAAAGCGCGCCTCGGGGTAGATCGCGAGGTAGATCTCCTTCCAGAAGAGCCCGACGGCGCCGACGCCGAGAACCACGGCGGCCAGACCGGCGAGGAGAGCGGTCACCCTGACGCCTGCGCGTGCCATGTCCGGCATCGTAACCCCGGCGCATCGAGGAAGCGAGCACGGCAACGCCGGGGCGAGGCCGTCTGCTGGCGGGTCAGGGGGCCGTCTCGAGGCACGCCGTTCCCACGGCGCGTCCCGACACGAACACCTCGACGAACCGGACTGCGGAGTCCGTGGGAAGCGCGACATCGAGCCGACTCTCGATGCCGTCGGTCGGGTCCACGTCGAGCGGAAACCGTACACCGATCGCCGCGGCGGGGGCGACGACATCGTCTCCGCGGGCGCGGACGGCGTACCTCGTCAGGTCCGGGGAGAGGTTGACCCCGAGCAGCGTCACCGCGGAGTGCCGTCTGCGCTCGGAGCCGGTGATCGCCGGTGCGGTGAACCACGACGAGGGAGGAGCATCTGTCCGGAAACTCCGGTCACTGTCGCGCCGTCAGGTGTCGACGAAATCGATCGCCGACAGCGCGACAAAGATCGCCAGGACGATCGTGTACGCGACGATGAGCTTTGCCCGTCGACTCACGGCAGGGGTCCCGTCACTTGTCGCCTTGAGTCTCCCACGCCGATGGCGATGACGACCGCGGCCGCGAGGCCGGCGGGGAGGGCGATGGTTCTCGTCTTCTTGCGGCTCATGCGCCTCTCGGGTGGCCTCTGAATAGATCTGACTCCGGCTCGTCTGACGCCACAGGCCGATTTATTATGTGACCATGAGGTTGACGAAGACACCAGCCGTGATCGGCCTCACACTCGGCGCGCTCCTCCTCGCCACCGTGTCCGGCTGCGGGCACCTCGACGGATCGTGGCAGTGCCGTCGGACGCTCGATCACCAGCTCGGCCGCTGCTCCTGCTTCCTGAACCAGCGCTGGAGCGAGGTCGGACCCTGGGACGCGCAGCCGGACAGCTACTGGTACGGCGCTTTCCGCGACGAGCCGGACTGCTGAGCGGGCGGCGCGGGAGGCGGACGCGACCCGGGCGCAGGGCACATCGGTTGACGGGCGCGACGGCTCCATAGTGTCATAGTGCAACGCAACGCAATGCACACACCCGTCATCGAGAACCGGGAACAGGGCGATGAACAGCCAAATCACCATACGGATCGATTCCGGCCTCGCGAAGGCCCTCGAGCAGGCCTCACGGCGTCTTGGTCTGCGCAGGTCCGACATCGTCAGACAAGCGCTCCGGCAGTACCTCGCCGCGGAGGCGAGAAGCTCACGCAAGGTACCTCACGAGCGCGTCAGTGACCTGATCGGGAAGCTCGCGTCCCAGGTCCCCGACCTCGCCGAGAGCCACCGCGAATCCATTCTCGACTCTCTGCGCGGTGGTCGCTGAGGACGAGAATGCACACCATATCCCTATCGGCAGGCGGAAGCATCCTGCCGGAAAAGGGGACGGTCTCGCTGACCTCGTTCCACTCGAAGAACTTGAAACGGGATCGTCCTCGAGTGCCTCGACGTCATGGCGAGATCATCGTAACGCCGACAGCAGCGGTCAGGAACCCAATCGATCTCGAGGTCATCTCGGCTCCGGGCGATGATCGCACGATCGCCAGCGGAGAATTGACTGTCCACCGTCGGCCCTCCGCGCTATCGTGTCAGGCGTCTCGACATTTCACGTTGACGCGGGGTAGTTCACAGGGTCTTCCAGCAATCGGGGGTTGATATGAAACCATCGGCACTCATTGGCGCGTGCGTCGCCGGCCTTGTCGGGGCGCTCGTCTGGGGCGCCATCGCCCACTTCTCCGGCTACGAGGTCGGCTATATCGCCTGGGGTATCGGGCTGATCGTCGGCGGCGGGGCGCTGGTGTTCGGGGGCGGCGAGGGCGGCGCGCCGACCGGTGTGATGTGCGCGGTCGTCGCGGCGCTGTCGATCATCGCGGGGAAGTACATGGCGTTCTCGTGGACCGTCTCCAGCGCTCTCGACGAGGGCGTCCGCGAAGTCTACGACGAGCACGTCGCGGACGCGACGGCGCTGACCGGCGTCGACCTCGCCGATGACGACGCCGTGCGGCATTTCATAGCCACTCGCGGGTACTCGGAGAAGAAAACCGCCAGGAACGTCACCGATGAGGAGCTCGCGCACTTCAAGGTGGAAACGGCGCCCTTCCTCCGGCAAGTCAACGACGAGAACATGACCTTCGAGGAGTGGAAGGAGTCGGACTACGGCAGCGGCGTGGTGGAGTTCGTTAACGCCTTCGCGGGGGCCCGCGCCTCCTTCGGCGACACCTTCGGCGGCTTCGACATCCTCTGGATGCTCCTCGGCGTGGGCACGGCGTTCAAGGTCGGCGCCGGGGGTGGCACCCGTTCGGACACGGCGTGAGTTCTTCACGTGCGGTCCGTGGCGATTCCTGGACTCGATCCCACACGTCGGCCATCATGGTGGGCGGTCGAGGCGGTTGTTCATGATCCGGTTGGGAGGGTCCACCCGATGCACGTGTCATGCTCGAGACTGGTGCCAGTCCTCGCTGTCGTTGCCGTGCTCGTCAGCCCCGGCGTCGCCAGCGCGTGTGATTGTTGTTTTTTCGGTGAGATGCCGCTCAATTTCGCAGTCGACAGGGCGCGCGTCGTCTTCCACGGCGAGGCGATGTCCGCCGAGGTCACCGGAGACACGCTCACCACCTCGTTCCGCGTCCTCGCCGTGTGGAAGGGGACCGTCGCCGAGGAGTATCTCGTGACGACGTCTGTTCCGGACGGCGGGAACTGTGGTCTCGAGTACCGCGTCGGCGATCGGTACATCGTCTTCGCGGGCGGTCGCGACGGCCTGCGAGACAACGAATGCAGCGCGACGCGGAGGTATACGGATTCCATCGCGACGCTTCTCGGCGAGCCGTGCGCTCGGGAGGACGAGCTCGCGGATCGCCTGGGCGAGGAGTGCCTTGGCCCGGACAGACCCGCCTTCGTCCGTGGCGACGCGAACGACGACGCCGAGATCGACATCTCCGACGGCGTGGCCGTCCTCGAATACCTCTTCACGTCCGTCGAACCCGACCCGACCTGCCTCAAGGCGCTCGACACGAACGACAGCGGCGCGATCGACATCTCCGACGCGATCTCGCTGCTCAACTTCCTCTTCCTCGGCGGCGGCCCACCCGAACAGCCGTACGGCGAGGTCTTCCTGGAATCGGAAGGCGCGGTGGTCCTCGCCTGCGGCTACGATCCGACGGACGACGAGCTGACCTGTGACATGTACTCGTCGTGCGTCGACGGGTGCTGATGGCGGGGCCGGCCGGGAGGGCCTGTCTGAGTCGTGTCAGGCTGATCAATCCGCGAACAGCGACACGTGCACCATCGTCTCGCCGTGGATCAGGGCCGCGCCGATGACGCCGCCGGTGTCGAGGCGGAGGTTGGTGCCGATGCCGACGGGCTCGAAGAGGTCCTTCTCGGCGCTCTCGGCCGACTTCAGGAACGTGTCGACGTTCTCCTCCTTGCCCGTCGCGCCGACGTCGTAGACGGCGCCCACCGCGTGGCCGCGGAGCATGTCCGGCCAGAGCTTCGCGAAGGTCTCCGGCTTGTCGAAGAGGTCGATCGCCTCGACCTTGCCGTCGATGAGGACCGCCGCTCCCGCGGCGCCGTCCAGGTCGCGAAACCTCGCCTCGTACTCCTCGAGCCGCGCCTTCGCGTGCTCGAACATCGCCTGGTAGTCACTGGTCGGCGACCGCGCGCCGGCCTCCTTGATCACCTTCCCCACGTGCCCCCAGACCTTGTGCTGGTCGACCGCCACCTTGCCGTGCCTCTTGAGGCTGAGGCCCGCGTCACGACACATCGCAACGCGCAGCCCCTTGTCGGCGTAGGATTGCGGCGTCGACGACTTGACCGAGCGCGACCAGCGACCGCCCTCCACGCAGCTGACGGGAATGACGGTCTCGCTCTCGGCGTCGACCAGGATGGTGAGGTTGACCACCCTGTTCTGCTTCGAGCCGACGAGCGCCGTACCGTCCGGAATCAGCACCGGCTCCCGCGCCCGGTTCGACACCTTCATGTCCGGCACCGAGCCGCCCTGGCTGACCTCGTCGACCTCGACGAGCCCCTTCTCGGTGGCTTCGCCGAGCGTCAGGTACTCGAGCGTCGAGAGTCGCGTGACGAAGAGCGGCACGACGGCCATTCTCTCGTGCGTGAGAGGCTCTCCGATCCGGACGTGGGTCCTGAGCTGATCGAGGATCGTCTTCATGGCAGTGGCCCTCCTGTGTCCGTCCGCTGTATCCGTCCGGTGTCCCCCCTTTTTGATAGATGATGGAGACGTACGTCGCGCCCGATTCTTGACACGGGAGCGACAAGAAAGACGGGCGCGGCGCTCCCGGGACCTCCGGGGGAGCGCGGAAGGGCCTCGGAACCGGGACGGGCAGCGTGCGTCGGGCGGTTCCTCGCCGCGCTGCGGGCTCCTGCGCCGGAGCGCGGCGAGCGCGGGATCACGTGAATGGCGTCGTCCTCCAGGGAACGCTCACGCCCGCACCGCCTCCGCCACCGCGAGACACTCGCAGAGGTCCGCGATCGAGTCGACGACCCTGTCCGGACAGTAGGCGTACCCCTTGATGTCCTCTTCCCGCGTGCTCCCGGTGAGGACGAGGATGGAGCGATACCCCAGCTGCACGCCGCCGAGAATGTCGGTCTCCATGGTGTCGCCGATGATGGTGGTCTCCGCGGTGTTGAGTCCGAGCTGCTTTCGCGCCGTCCGCAGCATCACCGGACTCGGCTTGCCGACGCTGAACGCCCTGGTGCCGGTCGCCCTCTCGAGCATCGCCACGATGGCCCCGCAGCCGGGTCGCAGGCCGCGCTCCGTCGGACAGTTGGGATCGAGATTCGTGGCGATGAGCCTGGCTCCCTTCGTGACCATGTCGACCGCCGCCTCGACCATCTCCATGGTGAACGTCCTGCCCTCGCCGACGACGACGTAGTCCGGGTCGGCGTCGACGACGGAGTATCCGTTCTGATGGAGCGCCTGGAGGAGTCCTCCCTCTCCGATGACGAATGCCGTCCCGCCGGGCTTCTGCTCGGCGAGGAAGCGAGCGGTCGCCATCGCGCACGTGAAGACGTGACTCTCATCGGCCCGGATCCCCATCCGCCGAAGCCTGGTCGCGACGTCCCGTCGCGTGCGCTGACTGTTGTTGGTGAGAAAGAGAAACGGAACTCGCTGGTCGAGAAGGAGGTGGATGAATTCCTGTGCGCCGGGAATCAGCTTGCTTCCGCGGTAGATCACGCCGTCCATGTCGATCAAGTAGCCGCTGTTCATGTGTGCGTCCCTTCATTCCTTTCGTTTCCTTCCTCTCCGTGCCGTGCGCGAATGGCAACCCGCGTGCCACCGGGTCACGATGTCCACGCGCCGGCACAACCCGCGACGCGCAAGCACGATGGACCGTCCGGACCGGTGGCGAACGCGGACGCGAGACCTCTCCTGATGACGCAATTGTCCGGAGAGGCACACTTCCGCGTGATCGACGACGATGATATCGGACTGAAGATATCGGACTCGGGGAGAGCGGGGATCCGTGCGTCAGGACCCCGAGAAGATCTCGGCGAGCCGCACCACCAGCCCCGGCAGCACGGCCGACTCGAAGCTCTGGTCGTCCTTGTAGATCCTCACACGGCGTGGGCTGCCCAGCTCCCGGACCTCGACCGTACGGACGTCCGGATCGACGAGCCAGTACTCGGTGACGCCGGCGCGCTCGTAGAGCGCCCGCTTCGGTCCGCGATCGACGGCGGCGGTCGACGGAGAGAGGATCTCGACGACCAGGTCGGGCGCGCCGCGGATGTTCTTGCGCGTGATCGACGCCGATCTCGCCGTCGAGATGAAGATGATGTCGGGCTGGACGACGTCCTCGTCGCTCAAGACGACGTCGATCGGGGCATGGAAGATCTCGCCCAGGGAGTGCTTCGTGACGTGCTCGTCGAGGACCCGCTCGAGCTTCCTCGAGACGCGCTGGTGCGGGACCTCGGGCGCTGGCGTCATGTACTCTTCTCCCTCGATGATCTCGTGGCGATGGCCGTCGTCGGGGATCTTCTCGTAGTCGGCGTAGGTGAGCTTGCGGGCGATTGGTCGCATGGGCATATCATATCTCCTCGGGCGCTCGGTGTCGCGTCTCCGGCGGTGACCGACGGACTCACGGGCGAGCGGGTCATTCCACGCCGCCTGGCCACGACAACGATTGACCGGAGGGATTCAGTTCTGGAGCACTCGCGAGCCCTTGAGAATGATTTCGCCCACAGTATCGAGACGAATGGAAGTCCTTTCAAGCGGGTTCGGGGCGGCCGGGTAAGACCCACCCTCCCCGCCGCGTCACAGAGTCGAGAGACGCAATGAGCGCCTCACTCGATGGAAAGGAGATCACGATGGCAACCGCAGTCACTGCCACCACTTTCGATCGCACCGTGCTCGAGGCGACCGTCCCGACCCTCGTCGACTTCTGGGCTCCCTGGTGCCCGCCGTGCCGCCAGCTGATGCCGACGATCGAGAGAATCGCGTCGGCGTCGGACGGCAGCTACAACGTCGTCAAGGTCAACGTCGACGACGAGCCCGAGCTGGCCACTCGCTACGGCATCCAGTCGCTGCCGACCGTGGTGCTGTTTCGAGACGGCGAGCCGGTGTCGCGGCTCATCGGCCTGCAGCCGGAGTCGCGCATCCTCGAGCTGCTCGGAGAGTCGACTCCCGCCACGCGGTGAACGCCTCGCGTACGGGGATCGCTGATTTTTTCGCGGTTCCCTTTCAACGACGCTGCGCTTGACTTTTCCCCGACGGCGATGGAGTCTGGGCGCTTCCGATCAGGTCCCCGGCCCGGGGCGACAGCGCCGGGCACGCCTCTCAGCACGAGTCGAGTCGCACGGAGCGAGGACGCGCTCCTCCCAGCTCCCGGCAACTCGCTCTTTCACGGAAGAACGGCATGCAGCGATTCAAGAACATCCTCGCCGTCGTCACCGGCAACGGCGAGCCTCCGCTCTGCGCGAAGCGCGCGATCGAGCTGGCAAAACACAACGGCGCCAGGCTGAAGCTCGTGGACGTCGTCCGCGACTTCGCCTGGCTGCGGCGGCTCTCGGCGAAGCGGCACGCCGAGGTCCAGAAGGGCCTCACCGCTCACAAGGAGAAGTTCCTGGCGCCGATCGTCGAGTCGGCGCGCGCCGAGGGCGTCGATGCCACCGCCAGGGTGCTGGTCGGAAAGTCCTCGATCGAGCTCATCCGCGAGGTGCTTCGCGATGGCCACGACCTCGTCATCAAGGAGGCCAAGGGCGAGAGCTGGCTCAAGGGCTTCTTCGGCACCACCGGCATGCAGTTGCTTCGCAAGTGCCCCTGCGCCGTGTGGCTCCTGAAGCCGGGACCGCACGAGCGCCACGAGCGCGTCATGGCTGCGGTCGACAGCCTCTCCACGGACGAGACCCACGCCGAGCTGAATCGCAAGGTCATGGAGCTGGCCACATCGTTCTGCGAGCGGGAGGGGAGCAAGCTGGCGGTGGTCCAGGCCTGGGACGCCTTCGGAGAGAGCCTTCTCAAGAGCCACATGGAGAAGGGAGAGTTCGACGACCTGATGAAGCGGAGCCGGCTCGAGGCCGAGAAGTCCTTCGACGACTTTCTCGGCGCCCACGGCCTGAGCATGAAGTCCCCCGAAACGTACCTGCTGCACGGGGACCCGATCGCCACCCTGCCGCAGTTCGCGGAGCGCGAGAAGATCGATCTGATCATCCTCGGCACCATCGCGCGGACCGGCCTGGCCGGCGCGCTGATGGGCAACACGGCGGAAGGCGTGCTGACGAAGGCGAAGTGCTCCGTGCTCGCCATCAAGCCCGACGGCTTCGTGTCGCCGGTCTCGCTCGAGGATTGAGTCGCCCCGAGGCATCATGGAGCTCCTCGCCGTCCTGCTCGTGCTTCTCCTGGTCTCGCGAGTGTTCGGCGAGGTGGCTCACCGGCTCGGACAGCCGGCGTTGCTGGGAGAGATCATCGCGGGCGTCCTTCTGGGCGTCCTGGTCGGCCACGTCGAGCTCGTCCCGTATCTCTCCGGGCTCACGGAGGATCCCGCGTTCGTCGCGCTGGCGGATCTCGGCATCTTCTTCCTGATGCTCTACGGCGGAGTGCAACTCCGTCCCAGTGAACTGGCCGAGGTCTCGGCTCGATCCCTCGTCGTCGCCGTCAGCGGCATGCTGCTCCCGCTCGCTGCCGGTTTCGGTGTCGCGTGGTACTTCATTCCCGAGTCGGACTTCAGGGTCGCACAGTGTCTCTTCGTGGGCACCGCGCTGGCGATCACCGCCGTGCCCGCGTCGATCCGCGTCCTCATCGATCTCGGCCAGCTCGAGTCCGCGGCGGGAAGGATCATCGTCGCGGCGGCCATCATCGATGATGTCCTCAGCCTGATCCTCCTTGCCTTTCTGGCCGGGTTGGTCTCGTCGGGCAGCGTGCCCGGCTGGACGAGCCTGCTCTGGTTGACCGGCTCGATCGCGCTCTTTCTGGGTGTCTCCGCGCTGCTGTTCTCGATCGTCGTGCCGCGCATCAACCGTCTCGTGTCGCGTTTCAGGACGGCGGAGTTCCAGTTCAGCTCGCTGCTGATCGCGGGACTCGCACTTGCCGTGCTGGCGGAGGCGCTCGGCCTGCACTTCATCCTGGGCGCGTTCACCGCCGGGCTCTTCTTCGAGCGCAGACACGCTCGCGCCGCCGTCTTCAAGGAAGTGGAGAGGCGGGTCGCCGCGGTGACGCTCGGTTTCCTGGCGCCGATCTTCTTCGCGTCGGTGGGGTTGCATCTGGATCTTCGCGCCATCACGAGCAGTCCGGTCTTCCTGCTGGTGCTGATCGTGGTCGCCTTCCTCACGAAGCTCGTCGGATCCGGCCTGCCGGCCTTCGCGATGGGGCTCTCGAAGCGCGACTCGCTCGCGGTCGGCATCGGCATGAGCTCCCGCGGCGCCGTGGAGCTGATCATCGCCCAGATCGCCCTGCGCGCCGGCCTCTTCGCCCACCCGGATCCCCCTCCCCCGGTGGTCGCCGATCTCTTCTCGGCGATCGTCATCGTCGCCATCGTGACGACGCTCGCGGCCCCGATCGGGCTGAGGTTTGTCTTTCGCGGCGCTCCGAAAGAGCCCGTGGACGCCCGGACGTGAGCCCGAAGAGACGGGCCTGAACTCCCGAGAAGTCCAGGCCCGCCGCAAAACGCTGTGGGTCGTTCGATCAGGGTGTGCGATCCGCGCACGCCTCGCTTCGCGCGCAGTCGAGCTCGTCGTCGGTCGGATCCGTGCCGCACCCGTCCAGCCCGGGGGCGGGCATCGTCCCGTCGCCCAGGAAGAGGACGCCGAGCGCGGCGATCGCGTCGGAGATGTCCAGCGTGCCGTCGTCGTTCGCATCGCCGGAGTCGAGGCAGGCGAGCTCCTCGCCGCCGAGGAAGAGGAACCCGAGCGTCGTCACCGCGTCGGAGATGTCGACCGTGCCATCGTCGTTCGCATCGCCGCGGCGGAAGCGGAGACGCTCGAGAGAGGCTCCCCGGCCATCGGCGCTGTCCTCGTCGTCCTCGTCGTCCTCGTCGTCGTCGTCACCGTCCTCGTCGTCCTCGTCGCGGTCGTCGTAGAAGAACCGCAGGATCAGGCGGGCCGGCTGGCCGGCCGGGCTCGGCAGCGCCATCGACGTGCTGCCCGGCCCGACCTGGTGGATCCGCCAGCGGAAGCCGACGATCTGCTTCTCCTCGAGATCGTCCCGGGTCTCGGAATCGATGAGACGCGCCGACCTGTTCGAGAAGATCCTCGGTGCGGCGGCGCCGAGTCCCGGAATCGCGACGTCGTCGAGTCGCAGCTCGTTCTCGTCGTCCTCGTCCTCGTCCTCGTCGTCGTCGTCCTCGTCGTCGTCGTCGCCATCGTCGCCATCGTCATCCACATCCGCGAGCAGCAGCACGACCTCGGCGGTGGCCCCGCTGCCGGTCTCGAAGCCTCCGAACCGCCAGAAGGCGAACGTCGAGGTCCAGGCGTATCTGAGATTTCGCGCGTCGACCGGCGGGTCGATCGCGAACTCGCTCCACTCCGAGGTCCCCGCGCCGTCGAGCGTCTTCGAGGCCAGACCCTCGATCACCCGTTGCTGATTGCGGCCCGGGTCGAAATTGGGACGGTTTCCGCGGACGGCGTGCACCCTGAGGCCGCTCGAGCCGGGGATCACGTCGACGGTGCCCGCCACCGTCTTCGCGGCCGGATCGCCGGCGAGGCTGTCCAGGATCACCGTCAGCACCAGCCGGTCGGCGACCAGGCCCTCCTCCGGCGGGTCGAGCAGGCTGGCGGCACGGATCGGGTAGGAGATCGCGAAGCTGTCGGCGCCGCCTCCCACGGCACGCCGGGCTCGCGTCCTCCAGACGGGCGTCTCGCCGGCGAAGATCTCGGTGACGACCTGGATGCCGTCGCGGCCCGGCGCCCCGCCACGCTCGAGGCCGAAGATGATGCCATCGATATAGATGACGGTGACGCCGTCGAGGGGCAGCGGCTCCGGCAGCAGGAACGGTCCGTTCGGGTGATCGCCGTAGCCCTCGACGCGGATCGAGTCGAACTCGACGACCTGCGTGTCGACGCGGGTCGCGCCCTGGGCCTGAGTTTCCTGCGTCCAGAGCAGGGCGGCGGACGCCATGAAGAGCGCGATGAGACAGCGACGTCGTGTGCGCATGGTTTTCCCTCCCGGGCTCTCGCGAGCACCGTGCAATTCAGTCGACGGTTGCCGTATCCGGTTCCATCCGCCCATCTGAAAAGCAGCTCCCGATCCCATCACGGAATCCACGGAATCCACGATCCCTGGCGAGCAGCCGCCCGGAGCCGGTACAATCGCCCGCAGGCGAGGTAGTTGTCCCCGACATCACATTCAGATGGAGCACCCGAGATCCGAGTTCCTGGCGCGGACGGTCCGCGCGATCGACTCCGGCGACGCGCAGGCTGCGTCGGAGCTCGTGCCGTTCCTCTACCGCGAGCTGCGCCAGCTCGCCGCGGCCCTGATGAGGCGGTTGCCGCCCGGCCAGACCCTGCAGCCGACCGCGCTCGTCCACGAGGCGTACGTGCGGCTCGTCGGGGCCGAGGGCTCCGGATGGGACGGCCGTGGCCACTTCTTCGGCGCGGCGGCCCAGGCGATGCGCGAGATCCTCATCCAGGAGGCGCGTCGCAAGGCCGCGCTCAAGCGTGGCGGCGATCGCCGGCGCGTCGAGCTCGACTCCGACGCCCTGGCGATCGAGCCACCCGGCGATGACATCCTGGCGCTCGACGAGGCGCTGCGGCGGCTGGAGACCGAGGACCCGCGCGCGGCCCGGGTCGTGCTCCTGCGCCACTTCGCCGGGCTGACAATTCCCGAGACGGCCGAGGTCCTCGGTGTCTCGACGGGCACGGTCGAGCGCGAGTGGCGCTTCGCGCGCGCCAGCCTCTACGACCAGCTCGCGGGCGAGCCGGACGGCGATTGACGCACAGACATCGACGCATGATGGCCGACCCGGACAGAGAGCGAGCGAAGGAGCTCTTCCAGCACGCCGCCGGGCTGGAACCGGCCGAGCGCGTGCGTTATCTCGACGCCCACTGCGACGACGAGAAGCTCCGCGCCCGCGTCGAGCGGCTCCTGGCGCATGACGCTCACGGCATGGAGGGTTTCCTCGAGGGGCCGGCCGCGATGCACTCGGAGGTCACACGCGAGACGGGTCCTTCGGTCGACGCCCTCCCCGCGACCATCGGCCGCTACCGTCTGCTCCGGAAGATCGGCGCGGGCGGCATGGGGGAGGTCTACGAGGCCGAGCAGGACCACCCGTGTCGCATCGTGGCGCTCAAGACCATCCGGCCGGGGCTCGCCTCGGACGAGCTGCGCCGGCGCTTCCGCACGGAGGTCGAGGTGCTCGGCCAGCTCCACCACCCCGGGATCGCCCAGGTCCACGACGCGGGTGTGATCGAGACGCCCGCGGGTCCGCTCCACTTCTTCGCCATGGAGCGCATCGACGGCGTGCCGCTCACGGAGTACGCCGACTCGCGCCGGCTCGATACGCGGCAGCGCCTCGACCTCCTCGCGCGCGTCTGCGACGCGGTCGAGTACGCGCACCGGCGCGGCGTCATCCACCGCGACCTGAAGCCGGCGAACATACTGATCGACGCGGACGGCCAGCCGAAGATCCTCGACTTCGGCGTCGCCAGGGTCACCGACGCCGACATCCAGACGACGACCCTCCACACGAGCGCCGGCCAGCTCATCGGCACGCTGGCCTACATGAGCCCCGAGCAGGCCGCCGGCGATTCGAAGGAGATCGATCCGCGCTCCGACGTGTACGCGCTCGGCGTCGTCGCGTACGAGCTCCTCTGCGGCAAGTTGCCGCTCGACGTCGGCGGCAAGTCGATCGCCGAGGCGGTGCGTTTGATCCTCGACGAGGACCCGCGGCGGCTCAGCACCGTGCGCCGGGTGCTCTCGGGCGACGTGGACACCATCGTCTCGAAGGCGCTCGAGAAGGAGAAGCCGCGGCGATACGCGTCGGCCTCCGACCTCGGGTCCGACATCCGCCGCTTCCTCGACAGCGAGCCGATCCGCGCGCGTCCGCCGTCGGCGCTCTACCAGCTCCGGAAGCTGGCGGCCCGGCACCGGGGACTGGTCGCCGGCTTGGCGGCGACGTTCCTGACGCTGGTCGCGGGGATCATCGTCGCCACCCGACTGGCGATGGAGGAGGCCGCCCAGCGGGGCATCGCCGACGAGCAGACCCGGGCGGCTCGAGCGGAGGCCTACCACGCCAACATCGTCGCCGCCAGCGCCGCGCTCGAGAGTCACCGCGTCAATACCGCCGCCCGTCACCTCGATCGGGCGCCAGAGGAATACCGTGGCTGGGAGTGGCGCCACCTCGACAGCCTGCTCGACCAGAGCCTGCTCGTCATCGACCACGCCAGCCCGGTCAACGACGTCGTGTTCCTCGACGACGGAGCACAGCTCGTGACAGGCACGGACGATGGCAAGGTGCGCCTGTGGGATGCGGCGAGCGGTGAGCTGGTACTGACGATCCTCGACCAGAGGGTCGCTGTGGGCCAGCTCGCGTACAGTCCAACGGGTCGCTGGCTGGCGGCGGGCACCCGGGATGGAATGCTTCGCGTCTGGGACGTGGGGAGCTGGGACGAGCCGAGGTGGACGATAAAGAACGAGAATCGGTGCGACCGCATCGCCGCGTCGCCCGATGGCACCCTGCTGGCTCACGACTGCCCCTACAACCGTCGCGTCAGCGAGACTCACGTGCGGGACTCCGAGACGGGCGAACTCGTTCGTCGCTGGCCGTCTCCGGTGTTCGCGCTCGCCTTCAGTCCGGATGCCGCCACGCTGGCCGTGGCTGTCGCCGGGGCGAGCGACGGCGCTCGCGCGGGGAGGATCGTCCGCTTCGAGACGCAGACCGGACGAGCGCTCGGAGCGGAGCTCGCCGGTCACCGCTACTGGATCCAGGACCTCGTGTACACCGGGGACGGCAGCTCGATCATCTCGGCGTCCCTCGACGAGACCGTGCGCGTCTGGGACACCGCGACCGGCGAGTCCGAGGTGCTCACCGGCCACGACGCCGGCGTCACCTCGCTCGCCCTGAGCTCCGCCGGCACGCTGATCGCCTCGGGATCTCGCGACCACACGGTCCGGCTCTGGGACCTCTCTCCCGAAGAACGGCAAAGCCGTGTCCTCGGCGGTCACGACGCCGCGGTGCAGGCGGTGAGCTTTCATCCGGACGGGCGCCGGCTCGCCTCGGCGAGCACCGACGGCACGGTCCGCATATGGGCGATCGAGAGCCCCACGGTGGTTCTCTCGGAGAGCGACCACTTCCAGGGACACTACGAGTGCGCCTTCAGCCCCGACGGAGACATCGTCGTCACGACTCCGTCCGACGGCGCCGCGCTGCGCGTCTGGGACCGGGAGGCGGGCGAGGAGATCGGTGCCCTCGAGCTGCCCGAGCGCGTGCGCTCGGTCGACTTCAGTCCGGACGGGGAGCGTCTGGCGGTGGCGAGTCAGCGACTGGTGTCCGTGCGCGACGCGGCGACGTTCGAGGAGCTGATCCGCGTGCGGCCCGAGCGCGTCATCTACGTCGTGCGCTTCAGTCAAGACGGCGAGACGCTGGCGCTCGGATCGAGTCTCCGGCTGGAGCTCTGGGATGCACGCACGGGCGAACATCGGCACACGCTGCCGTTCGAGGGGCAATCGGTCCAGAGTCTGGCGTTCAGTCCCGATGGCACCCTGCTCGCCGCCGAGGGTCTCGACAGGGCCGTGAAGGTCTGGGACACCGTCACGCTCGAGGCAGTCTTCACCGTCGAGGCGGGCGACCAGGCGTTCGACCGCACGACGCTCTATCCGAGATCGGTGGCCTTCAGCCGTGACGGGCGCGAGCTCGCGGCCGTGGCGCGCGAGCACGCGGTCTGGCGATGGGAGGTCGGCACCTGGAAGCCGCTGCCTCCTCTCGTCGGCCACCACGGCGCCGTCATCGCGATCGACTACAGTCCGGACGGGAGGCGCATCGTGACCTCGGGCAGGGACGGCTTCATCACGCTCTGGCACCGGGAGTCCGGACAGCCGATGGTCGAGCTGCGCGGGCACGAGGGGCAGATCCGCTTCGTGCAGTTCAGCCCCGACGGCGAGGATCTCGCCTCGAGCGGCCGTCGCCGGGCCCGCCTCTGGGGCACGATGTCGCTGAAAGAACGACTGGCGCGGCGCGAGGCCGCCCACGCGCTGAACGCCCGCGCCGGGCCGATCGTCGATGCGCTCTTCGCGGAGCTCGAGGCGCCCGCGCGCGTGGCGGCCCGGCTGCGGGAGGACGCGATGCCCCAGGACGCGCTGATGCCCGAGGACGCTGTGCCCGAGGACGACCTGCGACGAGCGGCGCGGCGGGCGGTTCTCCGTCGAAGCCTGCGGGCGCGGTGAGCGGCGCGCGTCCGCGTCGAGACGATGAGTGCTTGATCTTCGCACGCCCGGATGCTGCGATGATCGTCAGGTTGGCTCGCATCGGGGACGCGCGTCTGTGGGATCGTCGGGGCCGCTCTCGACAGTGGGGATTCCGCTCGCGGGGCGTCGACGTCTCTTCTGTGGGCGATGGTCGCAGCGGGATCTCAAATCGCTCGAGACCAGGAGGGGGTCATGGGACGCAAGACGCTGTCGCTCTTTCTCTGTCTGTTTCTCGCCGCGCCGGTCTTCTCGGATGAGATCGTCGTCGGTGGGGGTCGTCGCGCCGTCGTGAAGATTCCGTCGAGCTACGACCCCGCCGTGCCGACGCCGCTCGTCATCCTGCTGCAC
Source organism: Planctomycetota bacterium (assembly GCA_041569895.1). GTDB lineage: Bacteria > Planctomycetota > UBA8108 > UBA8108 > JACQVS01 > JBFFXF01. Next base: position 18,323 of record JBFFXF010000129.1, read on the forward strand.
GGCTTCGGGGGCAATGGCGCGGGCCAGGACTCCTACTGGGCATTCACACCGCTCGCCGAGGAGCGCGGCCTCCTCTACGCGCACCCGGACGGCGTCGTCAACAACAACGGCGCCCGGTTCTGGAACGCCACCGACGCGTGTTGCGGTCCGAGCGCCCTGCGCGTCGACGACTCAGAGTATCTGCGCGGGCTCATCGAGGAGATCGAATCAAAGCTCAACGTCGACGCCGACCGGATCTTCTTCGGCGGACTCTCCAACGGGGGCTTCATGTCGCACCGCATGGCCTGCGACCATGCGGACAAGGTCGCGGCGATCGCGAGCCAGGCCGGTGCCGTGTGGGCGGACCCCGCGCTCTGCGAACCGTCGGCCGGGGTCCACGTGCTGCAGATTCACGGGACAAGCGATTCCGTGATATTCTTCGGCGGCGGCACTGGCGCCAATCGGTATCCCGGCGCCATCGAGACGGTCGAGCAGTGGGCGATGCACCACAACGGCTGCGCCGGCGAGCCGGAGATGCTCGACGACAGGCTCGACATCGTCTCGGGTGCCGACTTCGAGACGACGATCCGTCGCTACGCCGAGGACTGCACGCGCGAGGGTTCCGCGGAGCTCTGGACGATGATCGGCGGGTCACACGTCCCGGGACTGACGCGGACGGGAAACACGACCAACCTCGCCATCCACGTCGTCGACTGGTTCCTCGTTCACCCGAAGCGACCGGCCCCCGAGGTGACGGCGTTCGCGGTGACGCCCGAGAGCGGCGTCGCGCCGCTCGCGATCAGCGCCTCGGTCGCGGACGCGTCCGCCCCCGAGGGCACGGCGATCGAGCGGTATCACTGGAGCTTCGGCGACGGCTCGGGAGCGGAGGGCGACACGGTGAGCCACACCTACACGGCTCCGGGCCGGCGCACCCTCGCCCTGGTCGCCATCACCGACGACAGCCGTGTCAGCACGAGGGTGACGCGTGACATCACCGTGCTCTGCCCCGCGGGCGATGTCTCTCCCTGGACTCCGGCGGAGATCGGCGAGCCGGCGTTCCCGGGCGCGGCGAGCCCGGCGGACGACGACACGGCAACCAGCGGGTCCGCGCTTCGCGTCTGCGGCGGAGGGAGCGGCCTCTCGGGCCGGAGCGACGCGGTGTTCTTCACCCACCGCGAGGTCGGCGGCGACTTCCGTTTGACGGCGAG
>JBFFXF010000130.1:0-19304 GCA_041569895.1 Planctomycetota bacterium
GACCGCGGCGATCAGGATGACGCCGATCAGCACTTCCTGCAGCGGCGTGCCGACGTTCTTCATGATGAGGCCGTTCTTGAGCACCACCATGATCGCAGCGCCGACGAGCGAACCGAGGATGCTCCCCTCGCCGCCGTTGAGACTCCCCCCGCCGATCACCACCGCCGCGATGATGTCGAGCTCGTAGGCGACGGCAGCCGTCGGATCACCCTGCGATTGCCGGCTGCAGAAGACGACTCCGGCGAGCCCCGCGAAGAGCCCGAGCAGCGTGTAGATGACGATCTTCGCCCGCTCGACGCGTATGCCGCAGAGCCGCGCCGCCGCCTCGTTCGACCCGATCGCGAAGACGTGCCGTCCGAACACCGTCCAGCGCAGCACCACCGCCATGCCGATCGCGAGCACGATCGTCATCCAGACGGCCGGTGCGAGGAGCAGCCACGAGGGCAGCGACGGGAAACCCGGGAGCGGCTCGCGCCCCGGCGGCAACGGGTTGTGGGTCAGCATCGCGAGCCAGGAGTGGCTCCAGCCGGTGGCGTCGACGTTGATCGCCTCGGTCGAGATCAGCTTGGTGAGCCCGCGCGCGATGCTCATCATGCCGAGCGTCGCGATGAACGGAATCAACCGGAAGCCGGTGATCAGCAGCCCGTTGACGAGACCGCAGACGGCGCCGGTCAGCATGCCGGCGATCGCGGCCAGCGGCAGCGCGGCTCCGAGCGACATGCCCACGTCGGTCCCCGTCAGATACGAGATCAACCACGCCGTGACCATCATGCTGAGCGCGATCACCGACCCGACGCTGAGATCGATCCCCTTGCTGATGATCACCACGGTCATGCCGATGGCGCCGAGGGAGACGATCACCATCTGCGAGGCCATGATCTGGATGGTGCCGAGCCCGCGGAAGCTCTCCTCGGTGATGAAGAAATAGACGTAGAGGATGATCAGGCTGAGGACGATGCCCAGGGTGCGGATCGAGCCGACGGTGTGCCGGCCCAGCCGACCGAGCGCGGTCTTCAGCGCGCCGCGACTCTCGCCGGCGTCGGCCAGCTCGCCGGGATCGCCGGGATCGCCGCCATGGTCTCGGTGACTCGTCTCATGCGACATGCGCTTCACCCTCGCTCTCGCCCTCGTCGCCGGCGATCGTCGCCAGCCGCATGATGGTCTCCTCGTCCAGCTCCGCCGTCGGACGCGCTTCCCCGAGGACGCCGCGGTTCATCACCGCGATGCGGTCCGCGACACCGAGCAGCTCCGGCAGGTACGAGCTCACGAAGAGGATGGCCTTGCCCTGCGCGGCGAGTCGGCCCATGAGCTCGTAGATCTGCACCTTGCTGCCGACGTCGACGCCGCGGGTCGGCTCGTCAAGGAGCAGCACGTCCGCGTCCTGGAAGAGAAGCCGCGCGATCGCCACTTTCTGCTGATTGCCGCCGGACAGCGCCTCGACGCGCTGCGCCGGGCCGCGGGCGCGGATCTTCAGGCGGTCGATCCACTCGCGCACGGCGCCGCGTTGCTGCCGGGTCGAGATCCAGCCCCGCCGGCTCAGGCGGCCGAACGAGCTCAGCGTGACGTTGTCGGCGATCGACAGGTTCAGCAGGAGGCCCTCGTCCTTGCGGTTCTCCGACAGCAACCCGAGACCGCGCGCGATGGCGCCCGCCGGTCGGAGGCCGGTGACGTCGCCGACGACGGCAAGCCGCACCCGACCGCTGCGCACGGCGTCGAGGCCGAAGATGGCACGCAGCATCTCGGTGCGTCCGGCGCCGACGAGCCCGGCGATGCCGAGGATCTCGCCGCGGTGCAGCGTCAGGCTCGCCCGACGCGGCTGGCGAGCGCCCGCGAGTTCGCTGAGCTCGAGCACTCGCTCGCCACGCTCGTGCGGCACCGTCGGGAACATCTCCTCGACCGACCGGCCGACCATGAGCTCGATGATCTGATCGAGCGACGTGTCCCCGATCGACCCGCTGCCGACCGAGCGGCCATCTCGCAACACCGTGAAGCGGTCGGAGATCTCGCGCACCTCCTCCAGGAAGTGGCTGATGTAGACGACGGCGACGCCGCGCTTCGCCAGACGTCGGATGACGTCGAACAGCCGGGCGGTGTCCTGCTTGGTCAGGGAGCTGGTCGGCTCGTCGAAGATGATCACGCGCGCGTCGGCCACGAGCGCGCGGCCGACCTCGACGAGCTGCTGCGCGCTGATCGCGAGGCGCCCCACCGGCTGGTCGGGCGAGATCTCCTCGTGCCGGAGCTCCTCGAGAATCTTCGCCACGCGCTCGCGCTCGCGGCGCCGGTCGATGATCCCGGGAATGAACCCGCGGCGGCGGATCTCCATGCCGAGAAGGACGTTCTCGGCGACGCTCAGGTGCGGCGCGACGGTGAGCTCCTGGTAGATCATCGCCACGCCGCGGCGGCGCGCGTCGGCGGGGCTCTCCGGACGGAAGGGCGCGCCCTCGAGGAAGATCTCGCCGTCGTCGGCGTGGATCGCCCCGGCGAGGATCTTCATCAGGGTGCTCTTGCCGGCGCCGTTCTCGCCGATCAGCGCGTGCACCTTGCCGCGACGCACGTCGAGATCGACGCCGTCGAGCGCCACCGTGGCGCCGAACCGCTTGCGGATCGCCCGCATGCGGAGCGCGGGGGGAGGGGAGCCCGGCGCGTCCACGGCACCGCCTACTTCCCGCGCAGGATCGAGTGGTCCGGGCGCAGGAGCCTCGCCATCTCCGGCTCCTTCATGTTGGCCCTGGTGACGAGATGGACGCCGGTGTCGATGCGCCGCGCGACCTCCTTGCCCTGGATGACGTCGATCAGCGTGCGCACGGCGAGCGAGCCCATGCGCACCGGATCCTGGAGCACGAGCGCGTGGATGCGATCGTCCTCGAGCGCCTGGATCAACTTTTCGCTCGAGTCGAAGCCGATGAACTTCACCTGGCCGACGAGCGGAGACTTGCTGAGCGCCTCGAGCATGCCGGTGGCGCTCGACTCGTTCGGGCAGAAGATGCCGCGGATGTCGCGGTACTTGGTGAGCAGCGTCTCGGCGACGTTCTGCGCCTCGCCCGCGGAGGCTCCGGCGTACTGGTCGAGGCCGGGCGGCACGAGCTCGATGTCGGGAAACTTCTCGCGGATGGTCTCGATGAACCCCTGCTCGCGCTTGGTGGTGCTCGCCGAGCCGACCTGGTACCGCAGCACGAGCACCTTGCCCTTGCCGTCGAGCACACGCCCCATCTCCTCGGCCGCCCGCACGCCGCCGAGTCGGTTGTCGGTCGCCACGAAGCTCTCGAAGTCCTTCCCGGCCTCGCCCCGGAGCGCGCTGTCGAAGATCACCACCGGCTTGCCCGTGCGGCGCAACTGGGCGACCGGCGCGGCGAGCGCGTGCTCGTCGATCGGGGCGAGGACGATCCCGTCGACGCCCGGCCCCATGAACGACTCGAGGATCTGGCGTTGCTTCTCGCGCTCTCGCTCCGACTCCGGCCCCTGCCAGATGATCTCGACGCGGACGTCGCGCTCCTTCTCGATCTCGCGCGCTCCGAGGCGCGCGCCGGCCTCGATCGAGTTCCAGAAGACGTGCGAGAGCCCCTTGGGGATGACCGCGACGCGGTAGACGCCGGCGCGGTCACCGCCGCCCCCGGAGTCGCAGGACGCGCCACCGACCGCGAGGAGCGCCGTCAGGCCCGCGGCCGCGACGGCCAGCGTGAAACGTTGGGAAAGATTCGCCATCACGCTCCCTCCATGACATTTCGGTGACAGTCGCGTGCTCTCCTGGGAGACTCGGGGTTCTCGAGCGGGCACCGATTGTAGGAAGGAAGCCTTGACCGGTCAACGACTTGAGGTCGATAATACGTCGATTCAGGGGTCTCATGACGTGATCCGATCCCCGTCGGGTATCAAGGCGCGCGCGGGTCTATCGCGCCCGGGCTGGTTGCATGCGCGAAGGACCCGCGACTGACACGCGGGCACTGGAGGTTGCGTCTCTCATGAAGATGGTGCGAGCTTTTACGATCGGCGCGTGGGCGCTCGTCGCCCTGGTTGCCGCGGCTCCGGCGACCGCACAGGATCCGATCGCCGAGGCGATCGACAAGGGCATCGACTACCTGCTGAAGGAGATCGAGAAGCAGCAGGTGCCGTCGAAGCACGGTCTCGGGCAGGTGGCCCTGGAGACCTACGCACTGGTCGTCGCGGGCGTCTCGGTCGACCACCCGCTGATCGAGAACAACTTCAACGCCATCCGGAAGGCCAACTTCAACCACACCTACACCGTGTCGTGCGTCATCTTCGCGCTCGACGCGGCGCTCTCGCAGATCGAGGCGGACCAGTACTTCGTCTCCGGGCGCCAGCCGCGCAACCCGCCCGGCGGCACCAAGTACCGCGTCGTCCTCGACAAGGCCGTCCGCTCGCTGGTGAAGATCCGCCAGCGAGACAGCGGCGGCTGGAACTACGGTCCCGGCGGCAACCGCTTCGACAACTCGAACACCCAGTTCGCGGTGCTCGCGCTCGGCGTCGGGGCGAAGCGCAACGTGCCGATCCCCCCCGAGGTCTGGCAGGCCATCGCGCAGCACTTCGTCGGCGGCCAGCAGAAAAACGGGCCCGAGGTCAAGCATCGCATCGAGTTGCTCCCCGCGGACGAGCGCGGCGAGGGGAAACGCGGCCGCGTCACGCTCGTCGACCGCGGCAGCACGAGCTCCTCCGGCGACGAGGAGAAGAAGGAGAGGAAGAAGGAACGCGGACGCACCGTCGTCGTCAAGCCGGTCCCCGAGGTCGGCGAGTTCGGCGAGGAGGAGCTCAAGGTGTTCGCCCGCGGCTGGACGTACCAGGCGGGCAATAACGCGACGTGGAACATGACCAACGCCGGGCTCTCGTCGCTGATCCTCGCGGCGGAGAGCCTGCGTGGCCGGCTGCCGCCCGACTCGCAGAACGCGCTCAACCGGGCGATCCGCGACGGCTACGGGTGGCTGATGCAGCACTGGAATCCGTTCGGCGGCGGCGGCTGGAAGTATTACGGCATCTACAGCCTCGAGAAGGTCGGCGACCTCGGCGACGTCAAGAAGTTCGGGGAGCACGACTGGTACGAGGAGGTCTCGAAGCACGTCGTCGGCGATCAGCGTGACGACGGCAGCTGGGCGGGCGACGGCGAGATGGCCCGCGTCAACACCGCCTTCGCCCTCCTCGTCCTCAACCGGGCGACGAGCCTGTTGACCCAGCGCGCCAACCGCATGGTGGTCACCGGCCCCGGCGCCCACAAGGACGACGATCGCGAGAACTGGGTCTACATCCGGAGCATGGACCGCGAGTTCCACCTGCCGTCGCTCTTCCGCATGCTGCGACTGCGGCCGAGCCCGGCGCTCGCCAAGTTCGTCAACCTCGTCGTCGAGAACTATCCGCCGGAGCGCAACGGCCGGCTGATTCCCGGACTCGTCAAGGCATACGACGAGCTCACCAGCCTGAAGTTCAAGCGCCTCGTGATGGATCGGCTCAAGGACATCACCGGCGTCGAGTACGAGGACCCGCAGAAGTACCACGTCTGGTACCGTCGCTGGAAGGACGTCGACGAGGTCGGGACGCTCGTCAAGAAGGAGGAGGGCAACTGGCTCCTCAAGATCTACGAGAAGACCAGACAGAGCGTGCCGCTTCGCAAGAAGATCATCTGGGCGCTGACGCGGTGCCAGATCTCGGACGCCGCGCCGCTCTTCATCGACGACCTCGACCACGAGGACCCGCAGATCCGGGAGGTCGCCTACATCGGCCTGACGACGATGCCCTTCGCGGCCTCGCTGCCGCCCTTCGACGCCAACGCGAACGCGAGGACGCGCGAGGAGCAGGTGGCGGCGATCTCGGACTGGTACCGCAAGGCGAAGTAGCGCTCCCCGATCACGCTCGCCAGCCCGCCCCCCGCGTGTCGGGGAGGTGCCGGAAGACGGCGGCGGTCGTCTTGCCGGCGCGCAGGCGCTCCCGGGTAGCGTCGTCGAGCTCCGCGTAGTGCTCGAGGAACTCGTGCAGCCGCTGCGCCGTCAGCGGCGAGATGCCGTGCTCCATCTGGCACGTGTCGGCCTCGGCGACGTCCGGCGGCACCCCGAGCAACTCCGTCAGGAACGTGAACAGGTCGGCGTGCCGGTGCGCCAGCGCCTCGGCGATGCTGCGCCCCTCGTCGGTGAGCTCGACCTCGCGCCGCGCCTCGTGGTCGACGAGACCCATCTTGTGGAGCGCCTGCACGGCGCGGGTGGCGGGAGGGCGCTGCACGCCGAGCCGGTCGGCGATGTCGGAGACCAGCACGGCGCCCTGCTCCTGCTCGAGGTTGTAGATGGTCTCGAGGTAGTCCTCCTGCGACGTCGACGGCGTCTCCGCCCGTCGCCGCCACCGTCTACCGCGCCCCTTCTCTGCTGGCGTCACGTCACTCCCCTTCCAGTTCCTCCAGATCGACCAGGATGAGGCTCTTCAGGAACGTCACCACGGCCTCGCGGTCGCGGTCCGCGAGCGCCATGAAGGCGTCGCGCGCCTCCTGGGCCTCGCTGCGCGCAGGATCGCCGGGCGGCGGCGGGCTGTCAACACCGTGAAGCACGATCGCCTCCTCGAGAGAGCCGGCGCGGCCGTCGTGGAGCCAGGGCCCGGTGCTGCCGACTCCCCAGAGCTCCGGGGTCATGAACTCGGTGGTCGGCACGCTGACCGGACTGCCATCGATGACGAGCTGGTCGCCCTCCGCGGTGATCACGGGCGTCGGCCGGGCATCGGCGAGCTGGCTGCCCATCGCGTGGCGGCGGAGATCACCGAGGAGCGCGACGCGCACGCCGCCGGCGGGGTGAGGCCGTGGCCGCGGCTTGTCGCCCTGCCGCGCGAGGTTGAACCGCGCAGGGCGGGCCGGGTCGAGCCGGGTCGAGGCGACATCGATGAGCGTGTCGCGGAAGTTCCCGCCGCCGCGCAGGGTGGGCTCCTCGAAGACCGGGTCCTCGAGGCGCAGCTCTCGAACGTGGCAGCCGGCGCAGCCGATCTGGTCGAAGAGCGTCGATCCGCGGGCCGCAGCGGCGCGGAACGCATCGCCGGGCGGCGACATGATCCCGTCACGGACGGCGCGGCCGACGGTCGTCGGCGTCTCCTGGGCCGCGATGTAGACGACGAGCGCGGTGATGTCGCCGACCGAGAGCTCGCCCTCGATGCCGTCGCCGTCCGGGTCCGCGCGCCCGTGCGGGTCTCGCGCCACCAGCTCGTCCGCCTCCATGCCGACCTCGTTCCGCGCCGCGATGCGCGAGAACTCGCGGATGGTCACGTGATCCCCCTTCCAGCCGAACGGCCGCACGACGAGGTCCGCGGAGACGCCCATCACGCCGGAGGTGTCGAACGTCACCACGCCCCCGGCGTCTCGCATCGCGGTGATCTCGCCGAAGGAGATGCCCTTGGCGACCAGTGGCCGCGTCACGGCGGGACCGCCCGGCAGCGTCTCCGCGGCCGCCTGGTCGCGGATCGACAGGAGCTTCTCGGTCATCTCCTCCGCCAGTCTCTGGATCATGCCGATGCCGAAGAGGCTGATGGTGTTGCGGATGTTGAACGGCGGCGCGCCGGCGAGCTCCGGATCCTGGACGACATTGCCCGACGCGCCGCCGGCGCTGGTCCCGAACGGCGTGTTGTGACACTCGTTGCACGCCGCACCGTTGGGCCCGGTGAAGCGACCGCCTCCGGGCGGAACGCGCGAGAAGCGCGCCGGCAGCGACGTGTCGTCCGGCAGCCTCAGCGCGCCGACGCCGTCGAGCGCGTTGAACTTCGTCTCGAAGAGCTCGTCACCGAGCACGAAGAGCTCATCGAACCCGATGGCGCCGCGCGTGATGCGCGCCTGGTCGACGTGATCGATGAACGGGAACGCCGGCTGGTCGCCGGGAGGCTCCGGCTCCGCCGCGGGGTCGAGTGAGGTGGTCTCGGTTCCCCCGCTGCTGCCCCCCTCTCCCTTGCAGCCGGCGAGAGCGATGATGGCGAACGAGAGCCCGAGGAGGAGCGCGGCGGCCGAGAGCATCGCCGCCGCGACGCGTGCGAGTCGATTCATGAGGACCTCCCAGCCGCCGGACCGAGCGACACGATGACCTCGTCGCCCGCTCGCTCGACGGCGAACGTCGTCAGTGGACGGGTCGCGGGGCCGTTGACCACGCGCCCGTCGCGCGTGTAGGCCGACCCGTGACAGGGGCAGCGAAAGCCGTTTCCGGTGGACCGCACGACGCACCCCTGGTGCGTGCAGATCGCCGAGACGGCGAGGTATCCGCCGTCCTCGAGTCGTCGCACGTAGAGGGCGCGCCGGCTGTCCCGGTCGGCGATCTTGACGACGCCGCCGGGACGGTCGAGCTCCGGGAACCTCGCGAGTGGAACCGCGATGCGCTCGGTGAAGGCCACACGGTGCGAGCGCACCGGCACGGTGCACGCGGCGGGGAGTCCCCAGAGGACAGCGGCGCCGGCGCTGCACGACGCACGCAGGAACGCGCGCCGATCGCGCCGTTCGCCGGTGGGATCACCGGCCGGAGCGTCAGAAGTAGGTCGAGATCGAGAACACCAGTCCATCATCGTCGAAGTCCTCGCGACCCGGCAGGTCGCGCAGCCCGATGCTCTTCTGGGTCAGCCGCCAGGAGAGCTTGAACACCGTGTCGGCGACCGGACGGAAGTTGATCCCCGGCTCGAGCACGTCGCCGGTGTCGCCGTCGAGGTCGACGTGGTCCCACCGGAAGACGATCGTGAAGCGCGCGCCCTCGTCGTCGAAGACGTGCGGGACCAGATCCCGCAGCGCCGGGGGCATGCCGCCGATCGAGCCCTGGACGTAGAAACCCCAGAAGCGATCGGGCACGCCGGCGGTGCGCGCGAAGCTGTTGCGCTCGAAGTCGGAGACCGCGACCTCGCCCTCGAGGGCGATCTCGAACCAGGAGACCGGCTGCACGATCGCCATGTCACCGGCGAAGATCCGCAGCAGGTTGTCGCCCTCCTCGTCGTAGGTGCCGACGTGCCAGGAGCCGCCGATCTCGAGACGATCGGCAAGCCCCAGCGAGATGCGTCCCGTGCCCGCGACGCCGCCGTTGATGTCGCCGCCGATCGACGTGCGCCCCTCCCGCAGGACCTGCTCGATGTCGGTGATCGGCGCCGAGAGGTTGCCGTTCGAGTCGAGGACGTTGAAGCCGTTGACGGCGTACGCCTCGTAGCCGAGCGACACGTCCTCGCCGACGGCGATGGTGCCCCGCGCGCCGACGCCCGCCTCCGTGAGCGTCGTCGGGATGACGAACGTCGAGACCAGCGGCCGCTCGGTGAGCTCGCGCACCGGCCCGTCGTGGTTGACATTGATGCGGCCGAGCGGCGGCAGCAACGCGCCACCGCGGATGACGAGCTCCTCGAAGATCACCCAGTCGATGAACGCCATCTCGAGCGCGACCTCGATCTCGTCGCTGACGCCGGTGCCCTCGAACTCGGTCTCGAACTCGATCTCGGAGCCGAACTGCACCCGATCGCTGATCTCGGTGAAGAGAAAGAGGTTCGTGCGGTGCATGCGGAAGCCCTCGGGGATCCCGAGGATGCCGTCCTCGAAGGAGTGGTACTCGAGCTCGGTGTACCCGCCGATGTGGGCGCGCCGCCAGATGCTCATCAGGAACGGCTTGTCGTAGACGCCACGGAGCGCGGCGGGTCGCTCGAGGGTCTCGCGCGACCAGACCGGGGTGAACTCGACCACCGGCCCCTCCGCGGGACCGTCCGGGCGCTCCTCGGGCTCGCCGTCGGGTGTCCGCCCGGACCTCTCATCGCGGAGCTCCCGCTCGACCTCGCCGAGGCGGCGCCGCAGCTCCTCGAGCTCGCGCTCGAGTCGGTCGGCGCGGGTGTCGGATTGCTGGAGCGGGGGTGAAGAGGGGTTCGATTTCGAGGACGAGGACGATTCGGAGGCGGGGACCGACAGGGTGATGGCGGTGCTCGACGCGATCGCGAGAAGGATGGCGACGGTCGGGGACCGGTGCGGCGCCGTGTTCATCGTGCGTGTTCTCTCCGGCTGCGCCCTGCTGTGGTGACGAGAATTACCCAAAGGTAATTACCTTCGGGTAATTTACCCGGAGGGGCGCGCCGCCGTCAACAGGAATCGCCGCGTTTCCCGTCGAGCGGGTACACTGTGCGGTCCGATGAGATCGACGAGGATCGGTGGGGTCATTCCGCGCCTCTGCCTGGCGCTTCTGACGGCGACGCCGGTCGCCGCGCAGCTCGAGCCGTCTCTGCCCGAGCAGCCGCGGGAGGACCTCGCCCGGTCGCAGTGGATGACGCTCAACGGCAACTGGCTCTTCCGCATGGACCCCGACGACCGGGGGCTCGAGCTCTCCTGGCAGAGCGAGTTCGAGATCGAGGAGTGGCAGCCGATCGTCGTGCCGTTCGCGTGGGAGACGCGCGCCTCGGGGATCGGCGCGACCCACTCGGGGGTGGCGTGGTACCGGCGCTTCTTCACCATCCCGCCCGACTGGGACCACCCGCGTGTGTTCATCGTCTTCGGTGCGGTCGACCGGCTCGCCACGGTGTGGCTGAACGGTGCGCCGATCGGCGTGCACGAGGGGGGCTGGACGCCGTTCGAGCTCGACGTCACGCGCCAGGTCTCGCGTGACGGCGAGAACGAGCTCGTCGTGCGCGTCGTCGACGAGACCGACCCCGCGACGCCGGTGGGATCTCAGGGGGAGTTCACGCCGTGGAGCGGCATCTGGCAGACGGTCTCGCTCGAGAACCGCCCGGATGCCTACCTCGAGCGGTTCCGCGTGACCGCCGACGTCGTGGCCGGCGCCGTCGACCTCGAGCTCCACGTGCGACGGTTCGGTTCGGAGGTCCCCGGCGAGGTCACCGTGCGACTGACCGATCCGCCTCTCGCCATCAGCACCGGGACGGCCCTCGCCGAGGGCGTCAACGTCGTGCGATCGCGACTGGTGATCCCCGGCGCCCGCCCGTGGCGACCCGGTGACCCCCGCCTCCATGACGCGACCATCGAGGTGTCGGCGGACGGCGCGGTCGATCGCGTGTCGACGTACCTCGGGCTGCGTTCCATCGCCACCGGCGACGGCGGTCAGTTGCTCCTCAACGGCGAGCCGATCCGCATCGCCGGCGTGGCGCATCACCTCCTCCACCCGGAGGGCGGCCCCACCTGCCCCACCGATGAGGAGCTGCGCCGCGACGTCGAGCTCGCCCTCGCGAGCGGATTCAACGCCATCCGCGTCCACGGCACGGTCGCGAGCCCGCGGTTCCTGTCGTGGTGCGATCGTCTCGGGTGCCTGGTGATCGCCGACCTGCCCGGCTTCTCGAACGTGTCGCCGGGAACCCGCGAGGCGTGGGAGGCGACCGCGCGCGCGCTCATCGACCGTGACTTCAATCACCCGTCACTGATCTCGTGGACGCTCTTCAGCGACAGTCGCGGACTGGCGACGGGCGGATACTCGCGCGAGAGCCAGGCGTGGGTGCGGTCGATGGTCGAGCTCGTGCGCTCGCTCGACCCGACGCGCCTCGTCGACGACAACTCGACGCTGAACCGGGACCACGTCGACACCGACCTCGACACGTGGCACGTGTATCTCGACGACCTCCGCGACCTCGATCGCGTCCGGCGCCAGATCGCCCTCGAGGTCGCCGAGAGCATGCCCGGATCGAGATTCAACTTCATCGGCGGGGCGACGCGCGGCCAGCAGCCGCTGCTGAACGGATCGTTCGGCGTCTCGGCGACCGGACGTGGAGACCAGGACGTCTCCTTCGCGCTCCTCGCGCTCAGCGGGCTGCTGAGGCGTCACGAGCGCATCGTCGGCTCGATCTACCGCGACCTCACCGACGTCGAGTGGCTGCACCGCGGCATCGTCAACTTCGACCGCAGCCCGAAGGACTTCGGTCTCGAGGCGTTCTCGATGTCCCTCGCCCACCTGAACGGCGCCGACTTCGTCGGCATCGACGCGCCGCCGATCGTCACCGTGACGCCGGGAAGCGAGATCACGCTGCCGATCTTCGTCAGTCACTTCTCGCGGCGCGAGGTCCCGCAGGGGGAGCTCGTGGTCGACGTGGCGCTCGATGCGACCGATGGCAACGGAGAGGCGCTGCGCGTCGACGCCGGCACGTTCCCGGCGCGCTGGAAGGATTTCGGCATCGAGGAGCTCGAACCGGTGACCGTCGACCTGCCGCCGCGACGTCTGGCGGGCGCGATCGTCGTGACACTGCGCGACCGGCGGGCCGGGGCGGCGATCGCCCGCAACCTCGTGTTCGTCGTGGCGCGCGACGCCCCCGCGCCGCGCGTCGAGGTGATGGACGGCACGACGGTCGCGCTCCGCCTGGCGCCCGGCGAGATCTCGTTCACGAGCGTCGTGCCGCTGCGCGACCGGCGCGAGTCGCTCCTGCGGGTGCCGGGCGCGCCGCTTCTCGAGTACGTCGTCGAGGTCCCGGAGTTCGTGCCGCTCGAGGCCGTGAGGGGCATCGAGCTCCGCGCCGAGCTGGCGGCGGTCGGCACCGAGTCCCGGCTCGACTGGCCGGAGGTGCGGCGCGCCAACGACCACCCGCAGACCGACGAGCGCCGCAGTCCGACGACGCTGTCGGTCGCCATCGCGGGCGTGCGCGCCGCCGACGTCGAGCTCGCCGACGCGCCCTCCGATCTGCGCGGCTTCGTGTCCTACTCGTCCGGTTATCCGAACGGCATCCACGGCGTCCTGCACCGCGCCCGCGTCGAGAACCCCCGCCTGCGAGACCGGCGGCTCGTCCTCCGACTGACCGCGGAGGCCGGGAGCTCCGGAATCGCCATCTTCGGCGAGACCATGGGACGCCACGTCCTCGACCCGACCATCCGGCTCGAGCTCGCCGCACCGGTCGAGGCCCCCGCGGACGTCGGCGAGCTCGCCGCGGCGCGGGAGCTCTTCGGCGCCTCGGCCCGCGCCCTCCTGCCCGCCGCGGACGAGGGCCCGGTCGAGTGGCGCTGGACCGTGCGCCAGCCTCCCGGCGACTGGACGACTCGCGAGTTCGACGACGCGCATTGGTCGACCGGCGCGGCGCCCTTCGGCGAGGAGGGGGCGGGCGAGCCACTCGCGCGAACGGCGTGGCGAGGCCCGTCGATCTGGCTGCGGAATCGCTTCGACCTCGAGAGCACGGACGTCGACGTGATCTTCCTGCGAATCCGGCACGGCGGCGCGCTCGTCGTCGCACTCAACGGCATCGACGTCCTCAACGACGCGGCACCGACGAACGGGTACGAGGTCGTCCCGCTGCCGAGCGACGCGCTCGATCTACTGGTGGAGGGCCAGAACGTCGTCGCCGTCCACTGTCGCGTCGCGAGCGACCCGGCCGTCGTCGACGTCGGTGTGCTGGCCGACTCGCTCGAAAGAGCTCCAGCCACGACGCGGTGATGGCGCCGGCGATGGTGCCCTCGCGACGACACTCCTCGATGGTCGCTCCCCAGTAGAAGCCGATCCAGCCCGCCGCGTGCTCGCGCGAGCGCTCGATGAACTCGGCGAGCTCCTCGATCGAGCATCGCAGCGGGAAGATCTCCTCGATGACGATCGGCTTGCCGACGTCGAACCCGCGCAGCGTCTCGAGCGCCTCGTCGACCTTGCCGCGCTCCGGGTAGATGTGAACGGAGATGAAATCGAGCTCGCCCGCGATGTGCTCGGGAACGAAGCCCGAGGTCAGCCCCGGCCGATCGAGGCTCCAGGGAACGAGCCCGACGGTGATCAGGTGCTCGCGGTCGACCTCGCGGATGGCGGCGACGAGCGTCGCGATCCACACGTGCGCGATCTCGTGACGCGGACGGTCGCCCGCCGCGAGCGCGATGCGCTGGACGAAGTGCTTCCCCGCGAAGGCCGGCCCGAGCCAGTCGTCGCTCCGCTGGCGGCCGGGAACGACCGGCTCGTTCATCAGGTCATAGCAGAAGATCGCCGGGCTCGACGCACAGCGGGCGGCGACCGCCCTCCAGAAGGTCGCCTGCGCGCGCCAGCGCTCCGCCTCGTCGAGGGCGTCGTACCACGGCGGCACGTCGGCGCGGTGGTAGCAGCCGAGACCGGTGACGTCGAGGTAGAGCTCGAGTCGCTCCGCGAGCTCGACCAGACGGGCGAGTCGGTCGAGCGCCACCGGGTTCGGCTCGGTCGGCGACGTCATGAACTTCCCGAACTGCAGGTGGATCCGGACGACGTTCGCGCCGAGCTCCCGCATCTCGCGAAAGTCATCCTCGACCGCCGCCCACGAGTCGACCCAGTAGTCCTCGAGCAACGCGCCGTCCCGATCGTGGTCGTAGTTGAAGCCCCACGGTGTGAACGACGCTCCCGAGCGCGCCAGCACGAAGGAGCGTCCGTCGGCCGAGACCGCCACCGGTTCGAGCGCGACGCACCCCGCGGTGATCGCGCCCAGGAGGAGGATCGGCGCCAGAGAGAGAATCCGCCGCATGCGCTCCATCGTAGCCAAATACAGAACGGGCTTTACAGAGAATCGCGTTTCAACTATCACTGGCGGTTCGATCGCCACGGACCCGAGAAAGATCCCGGAGACTCCCGAGGAACAAGAGAGAGGAACACGCTCATGCAGTACGTCTGGCTCGCCTTCGCATTCGGCACCGTGCTCTGCTGGGGCACGTACGGCCCCGTCATCCATGCCGGCCAGGCCAACCTGGGAAACAACGGCTTCCGCGCGCTGCTCTGCGTCGGCGGGGCGTACTTCGTGCTCGCCGTGATCATCCCGTTCGTGGTTCTCACCACCGGCGGAAGCGGTGTCGCGAGCGGCTTCACGACCAGGGGCGCCCTCTTCGCGCTCGCCGGCGGCGCGCTCGGCGCCATGGGGGCCTTCTGCATCATCTGGTCGTTCAAGAACGGCGGCCGGCCGATCGCGGTGATGCCGCTGGTCTTCGCCGGGGCGCCGATCGTCAACGCGATCATCTCGATCTCGACGCACCCGCCCGAGGGCGGCCTCCGGAGCATGGACTGGCGCTTCTTCGTCGGCTCGGTGCTGGCGGCCACGGGGGCGTATATGGTGCTGGCCTTCAAGCCTTCCTGACAGCGTTTACTCAGAGAAAAGGGGGCGACGATGCGACGACTCGGACTCCTCGCGATCGCCACGCTTCTTGCCGGCTGCATGACGGTCGACCCGCTGGCGCTCGACGACAGTGACTTCACGCCGCTCTTCGACGGGAGATCGCTCGAGGGCTTCGTCACCGTGCTCGACTCGCCGTGGGTCGTCAGCGACGGCATCGCCTCATCGCGACAGAACCCCGCCGGCCGGCTCGAGGGCGAGAGCTGGCTGCTGACGAAGAAACCCTACCGCGACTTCGTGCTGCGGGTGTCGTTCCGCATCACCCCCGGCGGCAACAGTGGCGTCTTCGTCCGCGTCCCCGTGCCGTGGAACGAACGCCTCGCCTCGGCGCTCGGCGGGCCGGTGCCGTGGGACGCCGGCTACGAGGCCAACATCAACAACGACGAGCCGAACTACCCCACCGGCTCGATCTGGGCGCTCGCCCCGGCACCGAAGCTCCTCCAGCGCGAGGGCGAGTGGAACGAGATGCTGATCCACCTCGTCGGCCAGCGCATCTCGACGTGGGTCAACCGCGTCCCGGCGGTGCAGAATTTCGAGCTCCCCGCACGAGAGGGCGCCGACACGGGCGCCATCGGCTTCCAGCGCCACGGCGGCGAGGCGTACCGGGAGAAGCTGATCGAGATCGGGGAGGTGATGATCTACGAACTGTGAGGAACCACGCAGGAGCAGCGTTCCAAGCTCCGGCAGGTAGAGTCGACTTCGGAGGTTTACCGTCAGACGATCCATAAGGAAGGCAGGAAACTCAGGAAGGCAGGAACGGAAGCACCGGTTCGAAAACTCGCCCGAAGTTCGGGGACGCAGTCCAGAAACGACGGCTCACAGCAGATGAAACCCAGAAGGCGCGGCTCGTAACCGCCTCGGCGCTCGGCCAGTTCCAGAACCGACGCATCCGAAGCAGAACACTCAATCTCTCCTTCCTGCTTTCCTGCCTTCCTGCCTTCCTTGCCTTGCTCTGCCGTCCGGGTTTCCCCGGCCAAGTCGAGCAGCGCTCTCGGGCACGAACACGAACCGAAGCCGGGACCGGAGCCAGCTACCAGTCCAGCACCGACCCGTCGTCTGCGTCGTAGACTTCCGGGTTGGTCCAGTCGTGGCCGAGCTTGTCTGCGAGTTGCTCCTCGTCGAGCTCGATGCCCAGGCCGGGGCCGGTCGGCAGGTCGACGTATCCCTCGCGCACGCGGAACGGCTGCTTCAGGTAGCCCTCGCCGAGGCTCACCTGCTCCTGGCAGAGGAAGTTCGGGATCGAGGCGGCGAGCTGGATCCCCGCCGCCAGCGAGATCGGGCCGAGGGGATTGTGTGGCGCGATGGCGGCGTAGTACGCCTCGGCCATGCCGGCGATGATGCGCGCCTCCATGATGCCGCCGGCGTGGCACAGGTCCGGCTGGAGGATGCTCGCCGCGCCCTTCTCGAGGATCTCGCGGAAGCCCCACTTGGTGAAGATGCGCTCGCCGGTGGCGATCGGCAGGTGGGTGCCGCGGGCGATCTCGGCCATGACGTCGACGTTCTGGCACTGGACCGGCTCCTCGACGAACATCGGCTGGTGCGGCTCGAGGGCCTTGATCAGCAGCTTCGCGTTCTGCGGCGAGATGGCGCCATGGAAGTCGATGCCGATGTCGGCCTCGTCGCCCGCCGCCTCGCGCAGGCCGCCGAACGCGGCCGCCGCACGCTCGATCGATGCCGGGCTCTCGACGATCCGCGTCGGGCGGCGCGCCGAGACCCCCGTCTTGAACGCGGTGAAGCCCTGCGCCATCTTCTCGCGGATCGACGACGGCGAGCCGGCGTGCGCGTAGACGCGGACGCGCTGCCGCGTCGGCCCGCCGAGGAGCTCGTACACCGGCACGCCGAGCAGCTTCCCCTTGATGTCCCAGAGCGCCTGCTCGACGCCGCTGAGCGCGCTGGTCAGGATCGGACCGCCGCGGTAGAAGGCGTGGCGGTAGATCGCCTGCCAGTGGTGCATGACGCGGCGCGGATCCTTGCCGACGAGGTAGGGCGCGATCTCGTCGACCGCCGCCTGACAGGTCTTCGCGCGCCCCTCGAGGATCGGCTCGCCGAGGCCGACGACGCCGACATCGGTGTGCGCCTTCAGGAAGAGCCAGCGCGGCTTGACGAGGAACGTCTCGAGCCGCGTGATGCGCACCTGGCCGACGATCGGCTCCGCCGGCTCCCGGGGCGTCGTGGGCGATGACGCGAGCGTCGCGAGGTAGCCGGCGCCTCGCGGCACGACACAGCCGGCAAGCGTGGCGCCGCCGGCGAGCGCGAACAGTCTCCCGAGGAATGCGCGTCGTCTCACGGCTCGACTCGCTCCCTTTGGTTCAGCTTTGGTCTGTATCTCTCGCGGAGTCCGACTCAGCTCTTTCCCAGCAACGACGCCTGCGCCTCGCGCGCGGCCTCCTCGTCGGAGACGTTGTCCGAATGGCAGGCGAGCTTCTTCTTGCCCTTGTGCGCCAGCTGCACGATCTCCTCCTGGGAGAGGTTGCCGCGGCGCTCGAGGATCTCGACCTGGACGGGCGTCAGCGACCCGGAGCGCTTCGCCGGCGCTTCGGGCTGTGAGTCGACGTCCTTGCCGGAGGCGAACATCTCGATCTCCTTCGAGATCCGCACCGAGCACCAGTCGTGCCCGCACATCGCGCAGAAGTCGGTGTCGACGTCGAGATCCTCGTCGTGGAAGGCGCGCGCCGTGTCCGGATCGAAGGAGAGCTCGAAGTGCCGCTCCCAGTTGAGCGCGGCGCGCGCCCTGGTGAGCTCGTCGTCGCGGTCGCGCGTCCCGGGGATGCCGAGCGCGACGTCGGCAGCGTGCGCGGCGATCTTGTACGCGATGCACCCCTGCTTGACGTCGTCCTTCTTCGGCAGGCCGAGGTGCTCCTTCGGGGTCACGTAGCACAGCATCGATGCGCCGTGATAGGCCGCAGCCGTGGCGCCTATGCACGAGGTGATGTGGTCGTACCCCGGGAAGATGTCGGTGACCAGCGGCCCGAGCACGTAGAACGGCGCGCCGTGGCAGAGCTTGCGCTCGAGCTTCATGTTGTACTCGATCTGGTCGAACGGGATGTGACCGGGCCCCTCGACCATCACCTGCACGCCCTTCGCCCACGCGCGCTCGGTGAGCTCGCCGATGGTCTGCAGCTCCGCGAGCTGCGCCGCGTCGGTGGCGTCGGCGAGCCCGCCCGGCCGCAGCCCGTCACCGAGGCTGAACGACACGTCGTACTCGCGCATGATGTCGCAGATGTCCTCGAACAGGTCGTACATCGGGTTCTGCTTGCCGTGGTGGATCATCCACTTGGCGAGCAGGCTGCCGCCGCGCGAGACGACGCCGATCAGCCGGTTCTTGATCAGAGGCAGGTGCTCG
Source organism: Planctomycetota bacterium (assembly GCA_041569895.1). GTDB lineage: Bacteria > Planctomycetota > UBA8108 > UBA8108 > JACQVS01 > JBFFXF01. The sequence continues at coordinate 18,341 of JBFFXF010000130.1, forward strand.
CGGAGCACGCCGGCATGGACGGTAAAGTAGTCGACGCCCTGCCGCGCCTGGTGCTCGATCATCGCCAGGATGTCGTCGTAGGTGAGATCCTCGATCCTGCGGCCGATGATCATCGAGTAGATCGGGACGGTGCCGATCGGCACCGTCGAGTGCTGGACGAACGCCTCGCGGCACGCGTCGAGATCGCCGCCGGTCGACAGGTCCATGACGGTGTCGGCGCCCCACCGCACCGCCCACTCGAGCTTCTCGAGCTCCTCCTCGGTGCCGGAGCTCACGGGCGACGCGCCCATGTTCGCGTTGATCTTCGTCTTGCCGGCTCGGCCGATGCACATCGGATCGAGCCGGTGCTTCAGGTGCACGCGGTTGGCCGGGATGATCATGCGCCCGGCGGCGACCTCGTCGCGCACCTGCTCGGGCGTCAGGTGAGGCTCGCGCTCGGCGACGCGCCGCATCTCCGGCGTGACGATGCCGGCGCGGGCCGACTCGAGCTGCGTCACCGGCCGGCGACCGGGGTCGTTGTCCCAGTCGAGCGCCGTGATGCTCGAGAGGCCCGGCATGCCGGGCGTGTCCGGTGAGCTGTACGTGAGCGGTCCACCGATGTCGGGCCGCAGCGCGAAGCTGCTCGGCGTCGTGCCCTCGGCGCGCGATGACGGGTTGCTGCCGAGGGCGGGATACTGATAGGAACGATCGACTGCGGTGCGATCGGGTGTACGCTTCACGGCTCTCCCCCTTTCTGGGCTCCCTCCACCGAGGTGGACGCCGCGGTCAAGCGAGGCGGGAAATCGCTCTCCCTACGCCGGCATGATCCGGATCAGGTTCCGCGGGTGTTTCTCAGCCCCGTCTCTCTCGGGGCACCCCTGGCGATCTTTATAGGCCGGCACGATTCTGAGAGGGCGTCTGGCCGGCGCTTCTCCGCCCTGGCTTTGTCGCTCGGCCTCGACGATACTCTCCGCTGTATCGCCTC
>JBFFXF010000131.1:0-19261 GCA_041569895.1 Planctomycetota bacterium
GCACCACGTGCCGCGACACGAAGTCGCCGACACGGGCGGCGAGCTCGATCGCGGCCTCGGAGAAGTTGAAGAGCATCGTCTCGCGCGTCCCTGGAATCGGTCCGATCAGCGACCTTCATTATAGTCGGAACGCGGCGATGCGGGGGCGCCGATACAGGCCGGCGCCACCCCCTTCGCGTACCACGGGTTCGTGCGCATCTCCAGTCTCGTTCCCGACCTCGACCTCGACCTCGACCTCGACCTCGAAAGCGCGGACGACGATCGACGAGGACGGGAACGCAGATTTCGCAGATTACGCAGATTTCGCAGATTGAAAAGGAAGGACCGTCACGCCTCCCCCTCGTCCTCGTGCCCGTCCCTGTGCCCGGGCGACGTCGCGGCCGGCCTTGGTGCGCTTTCCGACTCCCGGAACCGCTCTCGAATTATAGCGAAGTCGGTATCGGTATCGGTATCGGACATCGGTATCGGACGTCCGAGTCGGAATCGGACATCGGAGTCGGAATCGATCTCCCAGCACACGCCTTCTTCTTGATACCAACCCCCCTTCAGCTTACTATCGCCGTGGTCAGGGTCGTGTCGAGCGCACTCTCGCTGCGGAACGAGACCGGGTCGAGGCTCACCAAAGCTCACCTCTGAGCTCTTGTCAGGAGGTCGCGGGGTCATGGCGCGGAACACCATAAGGGGGACTCTCCCCATCGCTCTCATCGCGCTCCTCGCGAGCGCGCCTGTACTCTCGCAGGACATCTTCGACGACTTCGAGCGCGCGGACGGACCGCTCGACGGCGACGGCTGGACGGTGCACAGCGGCGACTGGAACATCGTCGACGGCGTCCTGCGCGCCGGCCCGGCGACCTCGGGCACCGAGCAGCACGCGTACGTCGGCAGCCCGCCGACGAGCTTTCCGGTCGGGGATTACACGGTCTCCGTCGACATGGGCTTCCTGATCGAGGACCAGCAGCCGGTCGGCCGGCATGCGGGCGTCCTGCTCTGCATGGACCGCCCGGAGGCGCGGTCCGCGGCGAGCGGGTACCTCGTCTGGTACATCGATCGTCAGAGCGATCGGGGCCTCAACCTCGCCCGCCGCGACAACGGCGCGTTCACCAAGCTCGTCAGCGGCACCCTGGCGCTCGACCAGGGCCCGCCCTCCAACCTGCGAGTGGAGATCGTCGGATCGACGATCTCCGTCTTCGCGGACGACGTCGGGGTCATCTCGTTCGACGACGACACCTACCGCGGAGGCCACTTCGGGCTCTGGACGTGGGACGGCGCCGCACAGGAAGTGGCGTTCGACAACTTCGAGCTCTCCGTCGAGGTGGACCCGCTGGTCGCCTGTTTCACGGTCGAGCCGCAGACTCCCACGGTGGGAAGCGGCATCATCTTCGACGCCGGTTGCTCCACGTCGATCGGAACGATCGTCGCTTACGACTGGGACTTCGGCGACGGCGGAACGGCGCAGGGCGCGGTCGTCGAGCACACCTACGAGTTCCCGGACAACTACATCGTCGTCCTCACCGTCGAGGACGACGCGGGCAACACCGAGGTCAGGGAGCAGGTCGTCGGCGTCAGCGACACGCTGCTCAAGCCGGATTTCTCCGACGACTTCGACCGCGAACCGGGCGCGCCCGCCGGCTGGACGGTATTCCCCGACAGCTGCCTCGACATCTGCTGGCAGATCACCGACGACGGCCAGTTGCGCGGCGTCAGCGGCGGCAACGAGAACTACCTCTGGGCGGGCGAGCCACCGGGGCTGATCAGCGGCGACGTGACCATCGATTTCGACGTGGAGTCGCTGGTGCCGAGCGGCTTTCCCGGCGTCGGCCGCCACTTCGCGGTGTTCTTCTTCGCCGAGCAGCCGATTCTGCGCTGGGACACGAAGACGTACGACCTCTGGTGGATCGACCGCCAGCAGGACTTCGGCATGGGCTTCGACCGCTGGGACGGGCCCGGGCTCGTCCAGCTCCAGCCGCGCACGGGGCAGAGCCGCCCGGAGATCCAGGACCCGCCGGCCCACTGGACGGTGATCGTCGACGGGCCGATGCTCCGCGCCTACGGCGACGGCGTCCTGCTGCTCGAGGTCGAGGACGACACCCACCCGCGCGAGGGTCACTTCGGCTTCTGGACGTACAGCGGCCAGGACATTCTCATCGACAACGTCACCGTGCGGCCGGGTGTCCACCCGCCCGAGGTCGGCGACGTCATCGCCTGCGGCACGGTGACGCCGAGGCGACCGGCGGTCGGCGACGAGGTCACCTTCGACGCCTCCTGCACGCAGACGCCTCCCGGCGTTGACGTCACCGCCTTCGAGTGGGACTTCGGCGACGGCACCGCGGCGACCGGAGAGATCGTCACGCATACCTATGACGTCTCCGACAACTACGTCGCCACCCTCACGGTCGAGCACACCGGCGGCGATGCGGTGATCAAGGAGTTCGAGGTCTCCGTCATCGAGAGCGCGGATCTGCCGTTCTTCGACGGGTTCTCGACGCCCGGCGCGGAGGTGCCCGGCTGGACCGTCTTCAGCGGCGACTGGACGATCACCGAGGACCAGACGCTCGAGGTCGTCACCAGCGGCGGCGGGGGCCAGGCGAACGAGGCGCACATCTGGATCGGCGACCCGCCGGTCCGCTTCGCCGGCGACATGACGCTCGAGTTCGAGATCGAGTTCATCAACCACAACCCGCCGACGGACGGCGTCGGCAAGCACGCCGGCGTGTTCTTCTACGCGGAGGAGCCGATCCTGCGCTGGAACTCGAACTCGTACGACGTCTGGTGGATCGACAGGACGCAGGACTTCGGACTCGGACTGCACCGCTGGTCTCCCCTGACGTTCCTCAGCCCCGGGACCGGACCCGACGGCTTCGAGCTTCCCGAGCCGCCGCTCCGGTGGCGCGTCGAGGTCGACGGCCCGAGCCTCCGGGTCTACGGCGACGACGAGCTCTACATCGACGTCGTCGACGAGACGCGCCGCGAGGGGTACGTCGGCTTCTGGGCCTACGGCAACAACCAGCAGGTGCGCTTCGACAACATCTGCATCGTCGAGGGGCCGTTCGAGGGCTCGCCCGATTGCGGCGACGTCGCGCCCCCCGTGCGCGCCTGCTTCACGGCGAGCGCCACGGAGACCCGTGTCGGCGAGACGATCACCTTCGACGCCGGCTGCACGACGGCGCGCGAGGGCGTGGCGATCACCGGCTACACGTGGGACTTCGGCGACGGCGCCACGGCCTCGGGGGAGGTCGTCGAGCACGCCTTCGGCGACGCCGGGGAGTTCGTCGTCGTCCTGACTGTCGAGCACGACGGCGAGGGCGAGCCCGCGAGTCGAAGGAGCACCATCACTGCCGTCGAGGCCGCCGAGCTGCCGATCCGCGAGGACTTCGAGCAGCCTCCCGGCGCCGTCGTCGAGGGCTGGACGGTGTCGAGCGGCGACTGGTCGATCACCGACGACGGGCAGCTCGAGGTCGAGACCCTCGGCGGCGAGGAGGCGCACATCTGGTTCGGCGACCCGCCCGTCCTCTTCGCCGGCGACATGAGCATCGAGTTCGACATCGAGTTCATCAACCACAACCCTCCGGACGACGGCGTCGGCAAGCACGCCGGCGTGTTCTTCTTCGCCGCGGAGCCGACGCTGCGATGGGAGACGCAGGCCTACGACGTCTGGTGGATCGACCGCCTCAACGACTTCGGCCTCGGTGTGCACCGCTGGCCGCTCGCATTCCTGAGCCCCGGCACGTGCCCGCTCATCGAGCCGTGCGACTTCCCCGACCTCCTCGAGCCGCCGACGCGCTGGCGCATCGAGATCGAGGGCCCGGTGATTCGCGCCTTCGGCGACGGCGAGCTTCTGGTCGAGGTCGAGGACGCGACCCGTCGCACCGGCCACGTCGGCTTCTGGGCACACCTGAACAACCAGCTCGTCCGCTTCGACAACCTCTGCATCGAGTCGGCCGACGCGCCCTGCGAGGACGAGCCGCGCGACGTCTTCAGACGAGGCGACACGAACGCGGACGCCGCCCGCAACATCACCGACGGCATCTTCGTCCTGAACTTCCTCTTCAACGGCGGCCCGACGCCGACCTGCATGGACGCCGCCGACGCGAACGACGACGGCGACGTCAATATCTCCGACGGCGTGTGGATCCTCAACTTCCTGTTCACCGGTGGCGGCCCGCCGCCCCCGCCGCTCGATGAGTGCGGCGTGGACCGGACCGACGACGACCTCGATTGCGTGGAGTTTCGGCCATGTCAGTGATCCGTTGTCGCCATGCGCTCGACCCCGCGGCTCTGGTCGTCGTGCTCGCCTGTTCGGTGGTTCGCGCCGACAGCACGGTCGTCTTCAACGAGGTGATGTACCACCCGGCGACGAACGAGGCGCAGCTCGAGTGGATCGAGCTGCACAACCAGATGGCCGTCGACATGGACATCTCGAACTGGGCGCTCGCCGACGGCGTCCAGTTCCGCTTTCCCGAGGGCACCATTGTCAGCGGGGGCGGCTTTCTCGTGGTGGCGATCTCGCCCGCGGCGCTCGAGCGAGAGACCGGTTTCGCCGGAGCGCTCGGTCCGTTCGCCGGGAGGCTCGACAACGGCGGGGAGCGGCTGGAGCTCCGCGACAACAACAACCGGCTGATGGACTCGGTCTCCTACCGCGACCGTGGCACCTGGCCGGTGGCTCCGGACGGATCGGGGGTCTCGCTGGCAAAGATCGAACCTGGCTCGGCGAGCCGACCCGCCGCGAACTGGACCGCGAGCACCGAGCTCGGCGGCACGCCCGGCGAGCACAACTTTTCCGCCGCGGAGCTCGCGGGGATCCCCGAGGGCGTCGTGTCGTACTGGAGCTTCGACGAGGGCGAGGGCGACAGCGTCGTCGACGCCTACGGCCAGAACATCGGCAGGCTCGGCAACGCGGCGACGCGCGTCGCGGGACTGGTCGGGGACGGAGCGATCTCCTTCGACAACTCGCGCGATGCGTTCATCGACGTCGGCGCGGGATCGAACGATAACTTCTCGACCTCGACGGGGATCACGGTCGAGGCGCTCGTGAAGCCGGAGTGGAGCGGCGACGCCGCCGACGAGGACCACATCTTCCGCAAACAGGACGGCACGCGGCGGATCGTCCTCGCGTTCCAGCACGACGGCGAGGCCGATGACCGGGACGTGCCGATCGACCCGGCCGAGCAGCCGGTCCTCTCCTTCGGCCTCAACATCGGCGGCAGCTACTCCGAGCTCGACATGCCCCTCGACGGACGGGAAGGACGCCCGACGCTCGCGCAGCTGAAGGACGGCGCGGCGCACCACATCGCGGCGACCTACGACAGCGCCAGCGGCGTCAAGGCGATCTTCATCGACGGGACGCTCGCCTTCAGCGCCGGCTTCGAGGAGGGCAGTCTCATCGGGAGCGGCGGGCGGGCGACCGCCTATATCGGCAACATGGCGGGGCGCGGCCACCCGTTCACCGGCGTCATCGACGAGGTCGCCTTCTGGGATCGGGCGCTGTCAGCCGCGGAGGTCGCCGCGCACGCGAGCAAGGCCCGCGAGGGGAAGAGCTACTTCGAGGAGGACGACGACACCGAGCCGACGACCGATCGGCCCGCGCTCGCCTTCAACGAGACCTCGGTGTCGGCCGCCGAGTCGTGGGTCGAGCTCGTCAATCACGGGTCGCGCGCGATCCCCCTCGGCGGCTTCGTCATCGTCTCGTCGGGCGGCATGGCGAGCGAGCTCGTTCTTCCGGAGCAGGTCCTCGAGGCCGGGGCGCATCTGACGCTCTCGCCGCAGGAGCTCGGCTTCGATCTCGCCGCCGAGGACAAGCTGTTCCTCTTCGATCCCGACAGGACGGCTGTCATCGACGCCGTCGTTCTCGACGAGGAGCCCCGCGCGCGACACCCGGAGGGCACCGGCGAGTGGCTGTCACCGGACAGGCCGACTCCCGGCGCTGCCAACAGCTTCACCTTCCACGACGAGATCGTCATCAACGAGATCATGTACCAGCACCGCCCGACGCTCGAGCAGCCGGCGGTCATCGAGAACATCGTCGTCTTCCCGGTGGAGTCGGAGTGGCGGTTCGATCAGTCGGGCGAGGATCTCGGCACTGCATGGCGGGAGGTGGGGTTCGACGATGGCGCCTGGGCGAGCGGCAGGGCGCTCTTCTTCAACGAGACGTCGACCCTGCCCGCCGAGAAGAACACGCCCATCGAGCTCGGGCCCCTGACGTACTACTTCCGCACCGAGTTCACGTTCGATGGCGACCCGGCGGCGGTGGACCTCGCCCTCCGTCCCGTGGTCGACGACGGGGCGGTCTTCTACCTCAACGGGGCCGAGGTGCTGCGCACGCGCATGCCGGAGGGCGATATCGATGCCACGACTCGCGCCAGCCGCAGCGTCGGCAACGCCCGTTTCGAGGGACCGTTCTCGATTCCGACCGAGCATCTGAAGGTGGGCACGAACGTGCTCGCGGCCGAGGTCCACCAGGTGAACGACAGCTCGAACGACGTCGTCTTCGGCGTCGAGATCGTCGAGGTGCGCACCGTCTCCGAGGCGTCCGAGTACGAGGAGTCCCCGGAGGAGTGGGTCGAGCTCTACAACCGGAGCGACCGCGAGATCGACCTCACCGGCTGGCGGTTCAACAACGGCATCCGCTACGCGTTCGAGGACGGCACGCGGATGGCCCCCGGCGCGTACCTCGTGGTCGCGAGCGACGTCGACGCGCTGCGCGCGAAGTATCCCGGCATCGCGGTGGCCGGCAACTTCGAGGGGCGCGTCAGCAACCGGACCGACCGCCTCGCGCTGGTCGACGATCGCGGCAACCCCGTCGACGAGGTGCGCTACCACGATCGCGGTCGCTGGCCGAGCTACGCGGACGGCCTGGGATCGAGCCTCGAGCTGCGCGATCCGCGCGCCGACAACTCGCGAGCCGAGGCGTGGGACGCGAGCGATGAGACCGCGAAGTCGGCATGGCAGACGTACACCTACGCCGACGTCGCGCGGCCCGATTTCGGCCCGTCACAGTGGAACGAGCTCGTCTTCGGTCTCTTCGAGGACGGCGAGATGCTGCTCGACGACCTCAGCGTCATCGATCTCACCAGCGGCGAGGAGATGCTGCAGAACGGCGACTTCGAGGCCGGCGACGCCACCTGGCGTTTTCTCGGAACGCACGACCGGACCCGCGTCATCGCGGATCCCGACGATCCGGCCAACCAGGTCCTTCACCTCGTCGCCACCGGCCCCACCGAGCACATGCACAACCACGTCGAGACGACCTACGTCAGGGGCCAGCGTGTCACCAACGGCAGGGAGTACAGCATCTCGTTCCGGGCGCGCTGGCTGGCGGGCTCGAATCAGCTCCACACGCGGCTCTACTTCAACCGCCTCGCGAGGACGAACGTCATCGCCGTGCCGTACGACAACGGCACGCCGGGCGCGAGAAACTCCGTCTTCGAGGAGAACATCGGCCCGACCTACAGCGGCTTCGGCCACGCGCCGGTCTTCCCCGCGCCCGGCCAGGACGTCGTGGTCACGGTGGCCGCGGACGATTCCGACGGCGTCCGGTCGTGCCGGGTCAGGTGGTCCGACGACCGCGAGATGTGGCAGAGCGCGGCGATGGCGCTCGGCGAGGACGGACTCTGGCGCGGCGTCATACCGTGGCAGGGGAACACCATCATCGCGTTCTACGTCGAGGGCGAGGACACCCGCGGCGCGACGTCGACCTTCCCCGCCGGGGGACCCGACGGCCGTGCGCTCTTCACCGCCCTCGACGGGGAAGCGCCGCTCGGCCGCGTGCACACGCTGCGCATCATCATGGCGCCCGACGTCGCGCGGTTCCTCTACGAGAACACCAATCGCATGAGCAACGATCGCCTCCCCGCGACGGTGGTGCTCGACGAGTCAAGGGTCTTCTACGACGTCAGCGTGCGGCTGCGCGGCAGTGAGCGAGGGCGCCCGGACGAGAGCCGCACCGGTTTCAACATCGCCTTCCAGCCCGACGAGCTCTTCCGCGGCGTGCACCAGACGGTGTCGCTCGACCGCTCCGGCGGCTGGGCGTCCTTCATCAGCTGGGGCGCGCAGGACGAGATCTGCATCAAGCACATCGCCAACCACGCCGGGGGCATCCCGTCGATGTACGACGACATCGGCCACGTCATCGCGCCGCGGCGGCAGCACACCGGCCGGGCGCTTTTCATGATGGGGCGCTTCTCGAGCGTCTACCTCGACTCCCAGTACGAGAACGGCAGCGACGGCACGAAGTACACGTACGAGCTCATCTACCACCCGACGACGACCGTGAACGGCAATCCCGAGAGCCTCAAGCGACCGCTTCCCGACAGCGTCATCGGCGTCGACCACCGCAATCTCGGTCCGGACAAGGAGCTTTACCGCTGGTTCTACCTGATCGAGAACAACATCCAGCGCGACGACTACAGCAACCTGATGCGCTTCACGAGCGCCGTCGGTCGGTCGGGCGCGGCCCTCGATGCGGCGTCACGCGAGGCGATGGACGTCGACCAGTTCCTGCGCGCCTTCGCCATGTACTCGCTCTGCGGCGTCGGCGACACGTACATGTCGGGGAACCTGCACAACAACATCTACTGGGTGCGACCGAGCGACGGGAGGGTCCTCGTGTTCCCCTGGGACATGGACTTCGCGTTCGTGAACTCCCCGAGCCACCCCGTCATCTGGACGCAGCACAACCTCCGCAACCTCTTCCAGCTGCCGGCGAACACGAGGGCCTACTACAGGCACGCGCTCGACATCATGGACACGACCTTCAACGCCGACTACATGCGCCGGTGGGTCGAGCACTACGGCGAGCTCGACGGCGTCAACTTCAGCGGCATCCTCGGATACATCACGCAGCGAGAGCGATTCGTCCGCACCGACATCGGCCGGCGCGCGCCGCAGGTCCCCTTCGCCATCACGACGAACGACGGCGAGGACTTCACCGTCGAGGAGACCAGCGCGAGGATCGAGGGCACGGCGTGGCTCGACGTCGCCACGCTGATAGTCCAGGAGCGTCCGGAAGCGGAGGTGGCGTGGTCGAGCGTCACTCGCTGGCGCATCACGGTCGACCTCGAGCCGGGCGCGAACCCGCTCACCGTCCTCGCCTTCGACGCGGAGGGCAGCCTGATCGACGCGAGGGAGATCACCGTGACGAGCGCCGTCGAGCCGCCCGGTCCGCCGTTCATCCGCGGCGACGCGAACGCCGACGGCCGCGTCAACATCACCGACGCCGTCGGCGTCCTGAACCACATCTTCCGCGGCATGCCGGCCGCGTGCGAGAGCGCCGCGGACGTCAACGACGACAACACGGTCAACATCACGGACGCAATCACACTGCTCGATTTCCTCTTCCTGCAGGGGCCGCCGCCGGGGGAGCCTTTCCCCGAGCCCGGAAGGGACATCGACACGACTCTTGCCTGCGAGAAGGGCCTGGAGGAAGCATGAACCGCACCGGCCTGTCGATCCACGCTCCGCCGTCTCTTGGCGTGCTCTCGTTCGTTGTGGCGTTCTCCTTCTGCTGCGCGACGACGGCGCAGACGACCTTCACCGACGATTTCGAGCGTCCCGACGGCCCCGTCGACGGCTGGACGGTCTATCAGGGCAACTGGCAGATCGCCGGCGGTCGGATGACGACGACCTCCGTCAATCCGGCGAGCTGGATCTGGGCGGGCGACGTGCCGATCCTCACCACCGGCGATCTCGACGTGCGGGCCACGGTGACCTTCCCGAGCACTCCGGGAGACGCCGTCGGCCGCCACGGGGGCTTCATGTTCTTCGCGTCGGTGGCCACGCAGCGCAACGACCCGGCGATGAACGGCTACACCATCGACTGGATCGATCGCGCCGCGGACCACGGTTTCCGTCTCCTTCGGTTCGACGGCGGAGTGCAGTCGGCTCTCGCCGTCGGCACGCCCGACATCGCGGAGCCACCGGAGCAGTGGTGGATCGAGGTCGTCGATGAGAACATCCGCTTCTACGCCGACGACGAGCTCATCTTCGATGTCTTCGACGACACCTACCGCGAGGGCCACTTCGGCGCCTGGGCGCACACCAACCGGACGGAGATGGCCATCGACGACCTCGAGATCGAGTTCACGCCGGTGCTCGTCGACGCGTGCATGACGGCCAGCGCGACGTCGGGAGGCGCGCCGCTGCGGGTGGACTTCGACGCGTCGTGCTCGAGCGCCGTCAACGGGATCGAGTCGTACGAGTGGGACTTCGGCGACGGCGGGTCGGCCACCGGCGTCTCGGTGTCGCACACGTACGAGTTCGCGGACAACTACATCGCGACGCTGACCGTCGTCGACGCCATGGGCAACACTGACACCACCGAGGTGACCATCGGAGTCTTCGAGGTCGCCCGGGGCTTCTCGGACGACTTCGAGCGCGCCGACGGACCGGTCGACGGCTGGACGGCGTTCCAGGGCGAGTGGTCGATCTTCGACGGCACCCTGACGACGATGACCGGCGGCCAGGAGCACTGGATCTGGGCGGGCGATCCCGCGGTGGCGTTCCCGGAGAACTTCGAGCTGACGCTCGACCTGGCGTTCGTCGATCAGCCTCCCGATGGAGTCGGCCGCCACGGCGGCATCATGTTCTGCGCCGTCGACAGCTCGATCCGCTGGCAGACGAGCGGCTACACCATCGACTGGATCGATCGCGTCGACGACCACGGTTTCCGCTTCATCCGCTCCGACAACGGCACGCACACCGGGGCGCGGCGTTTCGGCACCGACCTCATCGATCCGCCGACCAACTGGCGCGTCGTCGTGGAGGGCGCGACCATCCGATTCTTCGGGGACGACGAGCTCCTCCTCGAGACCCAGGACGACACCTACCGCGGCGGTTTCCTCGGCATCTGGGGCTACTCGAACGGGCAGTCGATGGCCATCGACAACGTCTCGGTGACCTCACCCGACGTCGTCGCCTGCTTCACGATCTCGCCGGGCGCCAAAGCGCCGGCCGGCAGCGATCTCATCTTCGACGCCGGCTGCTCGCTCTCCGGCGACCTCCAGATCACCTCGCACTCCTGGGACTTCGGCGACGGCGAGACCGGCTCCGGGGCGGTCGTCGAGCACACCTACGCCGAGGCCGGCTTCTACACCGTGAAGCTGTCGATCGATTTCTCCGACGGATCGACGGTGACGACCGAGCGCACCGTGGAGATCTTCGAGTCGACGAACTCCTTCGCGGACGACTTCTCGCGTGACGACGGGCCGCCCGATGGCTGGACCATCACCTCGGGGGACTGGTCGATCCTGGACGAGCAGCTCGTCGTCGACGTGCCGGCCGCGCCGGAGGCGTGGATCTGGGCCGGCGAGCCGCCGGTGCGCTTCTCGGACGTCGAGGCGGTCGAGTTCACGCTCGAGTTTCTCGCGCAGCCCCCCGACGCCGTCGGCCGCCATGGCGGTGTGTTTCTGTTCGGCCAGACGACCGACCCCCGCTTCTCGGGCAACAGCGGCTACAGCTTCGACTGGATCGACCGGGCCACCGATCAGGGCTATCGCTTCAGCGTGTGGAACGAGGGCGTGGAGACACACCACATCGCGGGCACGTTCGACGTCGAGCCGGGGACGGTGTGGCGCGTCGAGTTCGAGGGTGACACGATCACGCTGCTCGCCGACGACGAGATCAAGGGCGAGGTGATCGACGGCACCTACCGCAGCGGTCACATCGGCTTCTGGAGCTACTTCAACGGGCAGCGCTTCGCCGTCGACGACGTCGTCATCGGCGATGATCCCGGTCCCGTGCCCGATCAGTTCTCTCGCGCCGACGCCAACGCGGACGGCGATCTCAACATCACCGACGGCATCTTCGTCTTGAACTTCCTCTTCAACGGCGGGCCGACGCCGACCTGCATGGACGCCGCCGACGCGAACGACGACGGCGCCGTCAACATCACCGACGGCATCTACACCCTCAACTTCCTCTTCACCGGCGGTCCGGATCCGAGGGCTCCCTTCCCGGGTTGTGGCACCGATGGGACGGAGGATCCCCTGGACTGCGCGGCATTCGAACCATGTGAGTGACCGATGAAAAAGCTCCTCGTCTTCCTGATGGTGGTGGCGACCTCGCCGGCCCTCGCCCAGGCCGAGTTCGCCGATGACTTCGATCGCCCCGACGGCCCCGCCGACGGCTGGACCGTCTTCCAGGGCGCCTGGAACATCGCCGACAATCGGCTCCACGGCGCATCCGATGGCTGGGTCTGGGCCGGCGATCCGCTCCTCTTCCTCGACGGCGACTTCGATCTCTCGATGGAGCTCGAGTTCCCGACGACGCCGCAGGACGCCGTCGGCCGCCACGGCGGCATCATCTTCTTCGCCGGCTCCGCGACGACGCGGAACGGCAACACGGGCTATACGCTCGACTGGATCGACCGCGCGAGCGATCACGGCTTTCGCCTGATCCGCTGGGACGGCCCCGACGGCCTGACGTTCCTGGTCAACGGCACGCCCGAGCTGGTCGAGCCGCCGCTCGAGTGGAACGTCTCGGTGATCGGCGACGAGATCGTCGTCACCGCCGACGGTGAGACGGTCATCGAGGTCAGCGACAACACCCACCGTCAGGGCCATTTCGGGCTGTGGACGTACCTGAACGGCAGCGAGATCCTCGTCGATAACCTCGAGATCGCCTTCGAGTCGCCCGACGTGAGGGCCTGTCTCGCCGCCGATCCCGCGTTCGGTCTGGCGCCGCTGACCGTCGAGTTCGACGCGTCGTGCACCTTCGCGCTCGGCGAGATCGCCACGTACGAGTGGGACTTCGGCGACGGCGAGACCGGATCGGGGGTCACCGTCTCGCACGAGTATCAGTTCCCCGACAGCTACACGGTGACCATGACGGCGACGGACGCGGCCGGCAACTCGGACAGCGAATCGCTGGTCGTCTCCGTCTTCGACGGCGCCGAGACCTTCGCCGACGACTTCGAGCGCGACGACGGCCCCGTCGACGGCTGGACCGCAACGTCCGGCGACTGGAGCATCGTCGGTGGTGCGCTGACGACGCTCACCGCCGGCTCCGAGGCGTGGATCTGGGCCGGCGACGGTCCGGTGACCCTGCCCGGGGAGATCGAGATCTCGCTCGGGTACACGTATCTCGCCGCGCCGCTCGACGCCCTGGGCCGACATGGCGGCATCATGTTCTGCGCCGAGCGACCCACGAGACGCACCGGCAACAGCGGCTACACGCTCGACTGGTTCGACCAGATCGGTGGGCTCCGCCTCATCCGATGGGACGCCGGCGCGGTGACCGTGCTGGCGACGACCACGCCGGACGTCGTCCTCGAGCCGCCGGAGGAGTGGAAGGTGACCATCCTCGGCAACGCCATCGTCGTCTCCGGCGACGGCGACCCGGTCATCTCGGTCGTCGACTCGACCTACCGCGGCGGTTTCTTCGGCGTCTGGGCGCACAGCAACAACCAGGAGATCTCCGTCGACAACGTCGCCATCGGCGAGCCGGCTGCCGACAGCCTCATCGTGCCGTGCTTCGCGGCGACTCCGACGGCGGGTGAGGCGCCGCTGACGGTGAATCTCGACGCGACCTGCACGAGCAGCCGCCTCGAGGTGACGTCGTACGAGTGGGACTTCGGCGACGGCGAGGCCGGCACCGGCGTGCAGGTGTCGCACGAGTTCCTCTTCGGCGACAACTACACCGTGACGCTCACGGTCACCGATGCGGACGGCGTCTCGAAGACCACGTCGAGGGTCATCAACGTCTTCGAGGTCGAGGAGGGCTTCTCCGATGACTTCGATCGCGACGACGGCCCGGTCGACAACTGGACGGTGATCCAGGGAGACTGGTCGATCCTCGACGGCCGCCTGACCACCGAGGCGTTCGCGGAGCACTGGATCTGGGCCGGCGACCCGGCGGTGCGCCTGCCGGGCGACTTCCAGTCGACGTTCACCTTCGAGTTCGTGGTCACGCCGGACGACGCCGTCGGCCGGCACGCCGGCGTCATGTTCTCCGCGTCGGAGATCGGCATCCGCTGGGACGCGGCGACCACCGGCTACACGCTCGACTGGATCGACCGCGCGCTCGACCACGGGTTCCGGCTCATCCGCTGGGACGGCGCCGAGTTCACGGTCCTGGTGAGCGGCACGCCGGAGATCGAGGAGCCGCCGCTCGAGTGGCGGATCCTCGTCAAGGGCGACGACATCACCGTCTTCGGCGACGGCGAGGAGGTGCTGACCTTCACCGACGGCACGTACCGGGGCGGCTTCTTCGGCTTCTGGGCGCACTCGAACGGCCAGAACATCGCCATCGACGACTTCGTGCTCGAGCGGCCCGATGACGAGCCGCCTCCGCCGCCCGTCGATGCGTTCAAGCGAGGCGACACGAACGCCGATGCCGACACCAACATCACCGATGGCATCTTCGTCCTGAACTTCCTCTTCAACGGCGGCCCGACGCCGACCTGCATGGACGCCGCGGACGCGAACGACGACGGCGACGTCAACATCTCCGACGGGGTGTGGATCCTCAACTTCCTGTTCACCGGCGGCGGTCCGCCACCCCCGCCGCTCGATGAGTGCGGCGAGGATTCGACGGCGGATGACCTCGACTGCGAAGAATTCAGGCCGTGCGAATGATTCGCTGCCGCCGAGATCTCCTCGCCGTCGCGGCGCTGGTCGCCTCGCTCGCGTGCCCCGTCGCTCGCGGGGACAGCACCGTCGTGTTCAACGAGGTGATGTACCACCCGGCGACGAACGAGGCGCAGCTCGAGTGGCTCGAGCTCCACAACCAGATGGCCATCGACATGGACATCTCGGGGTGGTCGCTCGGCAACGGCGTCTTCCTGACGTTTCCCGATGGCACCATCGTTCCCGGCGGCGGCTTCGTGGTCATCGCCATCGATCCGGACGCTCTCGCGGCGGCCACCGGGTTCACCGGCGCGTACGGCCCGTTCGAGGGGCGTCTCGACAATTCGGGCGAGCGACTCGAGCTCCTCAACAACAGCGGGCGCGTCATGGACTCGATGCGCTTCCGCGACGCGGGCGCCTGGCCGGTGGCGGCGGATGGCTCCGGCGTCTCGCTCGCGAAGATCAATCCGGACGCGGCGAGCTCTCCGGCGCGGAACTGGGCGTGGAGCTCCCGCGTGGGTGGCACGCCGGGCGAGCACAACTTCCCCGAGGCGAACGACATCCCCGCCGGCCCGCAGGGCCTCGTCTCCTACTGGAGCTTCGACGGCTCCGGAAACGTCGCCAGGGATCCGCTCGGTGGCAACGACGGCAGCCCCGGCGACACGACGACGCGGATCGCGGGCATCGTCGGGGACGGCGCGTACTCGTTCGACAACAGCGTCGACGCGTTCATCAACGTCGGCTCGGGCACCGGAAACAACTTCTCGGTCACCGCCGGCATCACGGTCGAGGCGCTCTTCGTATCCCGGTGGACCGCCGCCGCGGGCGACCAGGAGATGATCTTCCGCAAGGAGGACGGCGACGACCGCGTCCTGCTCGGCTTCCAGAACGACGGCAACGACGACGGGCGCTCCGACCCGCCGCTCGGCGGCTACGCCGGCCCGGTGCTCTCCTTCGGCATCAACGTCCGCGGCGTCTACGGCGAGCTCGACATGCCCCTCGACGGCCAGGATGGCCGGCCGACCACGGCCGACATCGCCGACGGCCAGCCCCACCACGTCGCGGCGACGTACGATCGCTCGAGCGGCGTCAAGGCGATCTTCCTCGACGGCGTGCGCGTCTACTCCACCGACCTGGGCGGCGGCGGTCGTGTCTCCTCGGGCGGGGCATCGTCGGCGTACATCGGCAACATGACCGGTCGCCGGCAGCCGTTCACCGGGACCATCGACGAGGTCGCGTTCTGGAGCCGTGCGCTCGAGCCGGACGAGATCATCGCGCACGTCGCGGCGTTTCGCGCCGGTCGTGACTACTTCTCGACGACCGTCGACGGGCCCGGCGCGTCGGGCCTCGCCTTCAACGAGTACCTGGTCGTCGCCGCGAACGACTTCTGGGTGGAGCTCACCAACAGGGGTGACGCCCCGGTGCGGCTCGGCGGCCACGTCATCGCCAACGGCACCCTGCGCGGGCAGCACATCCTCGGCACCGGCCAGCTGGCGCCGGGAGCGCACCTCGTCCTGACGCGCGACGACCTCGGCTTCGACCTGCTCATCAACGACAAGCTCTTCCTCTACTCGCCGGACCGCCTGACGGTGATCGACGCCATCGCCCTCGAGGAGCGCCACGAGGGACGCCATCCCGACGGCGCGGGCGAGTGGCGCTTCCCGGACGAGCCCACGCCGGGGGCCGCCAACCGCGTCACGCTGCGCGATGAGATCGTCATCAACGAGATCATGTACCACCAGCGTCCCGAGGCCGAGGAGCCGCCGGTCTTCGAGGAGACGAGGCTGCTCCCGATCGACGCCGTGTGGCGCTACAACGCCAGCGGCGACGACCTCGGCACCGCCTGGCGTCAGCCCGGCTTCGACGACTCCGGCTGGCCGAGCGGCCAGGCGCTCTTCCACAACGAGAGCTCGGCGCTGCCGGCGCCGAAGAACACCCCGCTCGACCTCGGCCCGGTCACCTTCTACTTCCGCGCCACCTTCGAGCTCCCCCGCGACCCGCAGGGCGGCGAGATCCAGCTCAGGCCGGTGATCGACGACGGCGCGGTGTTCTACCTGAACGGCGTCGAGGTCCACCGCCTCAACATGCGCGACGGCCCCGTCGACGCCGCGACGCTCGCGTCACCCGGCGTCGCCAACGCCACGTTCACCGGACCGTTCTCGATCCCGACCGCCAGCCTGCGGCGCGGCACCAACGTCATCGCCGTCGAGGTGCACCAGGCGAGCGCGGGCTCGAGCGACGTCGTCTTCGGGACCGAGGTGATCAGCGCCATCCTGGTCTCGGAGGGGCATCCGTTCCGCGAGTCGCCGGAGGCGTGGGTCGAGCTCTTCAACCGTGGCGACAGCGCCGTCGACCTCGGCGGCTGGGAGATCGACCGCGGCATCGACTACACGTTCGAGGATGGCACCGTCCTGGCGCCGGGCGAGTACCTCGTGATCGCGGCGGACAGCCGATTCCTGGCGAGCAAGTACCCCGGCGCCCGCATCGTCGGCGACTTCGAGGGCCGGCTGTCGAATCGCACCGACCGCATCGTGCTCCTCGACGACCGCGGCAACCCCGCCGACGAGGTGCGCTACGCCGACAACGGACGCTGGCCGATCCACGCCGACGGCGGCGGCTCGAGCCTCGAGCTCCGCGACCCGCGCTCCGACAACTCCCGCGGCGAGGCGTGGGCGGCGAGCGACGAGACCGGCAAGTCATCGTGGAGGAGCTACAGGTACAGCGGACCGGCGACGCAGGCCGTCGGCCCGACGCAGTGGCGCGAGTTCGTGATCGGGCTGCTCGACGCCGGCGAGGCACTCGTCGATGACATGAGCGTCATCGAGTCACCCTCGGGAGCCCGCCGCGAGCTGCTGCAGAACGGCGACTTCGAGGCCGGCGAGGACAGCTGGCGCATCCTCGGCACGCATCGCCACAGCCGCGTCATCAGCGACCCCGACGACCCGGCGAACCGCGTCCTCCATCTGGTCGCCACCGACGCGACCGAGCACATGCACAACCACCTCGAGACGACGCTCGTCGGCAACACCGCCATCGTCAACGGCCGCGAGTACGAGATCTCCTTCCGCGCGCGGTGGCTCACCGGCTCGAATCAGCTCAACACGCGGCTCTACTTCAACCGGCTGCCGCGAACGACGCTGCTCGAGGTGCCGGCGAAAACGGGCACGCCCGGCGCGCGGAACTCGACGTTCGAGGAGAACGCCGGCCCGACCTTCGACGACTTCCACCACACGCCGGCGGTTCCCGCGGCGGGGGAACCGGTCACCGTGTCGGTCATCGCGGGCGATCCCGACGGGGTCGCATCGGTGGCGCTCTGGTGGTCGGTGGCGGGCGGCGCGTGGCAGCGCGGCGACATGACGCCCGCGGGTGACGTCGCCGGCCGCTTCACCGGCACCATCCCCGGCCAGAGCGCCTCGCGCATCGTGCAGTTCTACGTCGAGGGCCGGGACACTCCCGGCGCGGTGGCGACGTTCCCGGCGCGCGGCCGCGATTCGCGGGCGCTCTACAAGGTCGACGACGGCCAGGCGCGCTCGGGCCCGCTCCACAACTTCCGCATCGTGATGACGACGGAGGACACCAACTTCCTCCATCTCGACACCAACGTCATGAGCAACGAGCGTCTCGGCGGGACGGTCATCTCCCGCGAGCGCGAGGTGTTCTACGACGTCGGCGTGCGTCTCAAGGGAAGCCAGCGGGGTCGTCCGGGCGGCAGCCGCGTCAGCTTCAGCGTGCAGTTCCACTCCGAACGGCCCTTCCGCGGCGTTCATCGCACGGTGTCGCTCGACCGGTCGGGCGGCTGGGGCATCGGCGCCGGCCCGCACGGGCAGGACGAGATCATCTTCAAGCACGGCGTCAACCACGCCGGCGGGCTGCCGGGGATGTACGACGACATGGCGTGGCTGATCGCGCCGCGGAGCGCGCAGAACGGGCCGACCCTGGTGATGATGGCGAAGTACTCGAGCGTCTTCCTCGACTCGCAGTACCCGCCGAACGGCTCGGACGGCACGCTTTACAAGAACGAGCTGATCTACTACCCGACGACCACCGTCAACGGCAACCCGGAGAGCCTCAAGAGGCCGCTCCCGGACGTCGTCGTCGGCACCGACCTGCGCGACCTCGGCGACGACAAGGAGGCCTACCGCTGGACCTTCCTGCTCGAGAACAACCTCGACCGCGACGACTACAGTCGATTCATCGAGCTCTGCAAGACGCTCGGTCTCTCCGCCGGCGCGCTCGACAGCCGCATCGACGACATCCTCGACGTCGACGAGTCGACGCGCATGTACGCCGTGCACTCCCTTTGCGGTATCAGCGACACCTACTGGTACGCGGGCAACCACCACAACATCATCTTCTACGAGAACCCCATCGACGGCCGTTTCCGCGTCTTCCACTGGGACAACGACGTCGCCTACACGCGCGGGGTGAGCTCATCGCACTGGGGGAACGTCAACCTGGCGAAGGTGTACCAGATCCCACGCTACCGGCGGCTCTTCTACCTCCACCTGCGGGACCTCGTCCGCAGCACGTTCAACCTCGAGTACATCACGAGGTGGACCTCGTACTACGGCGCCCTCGCGCAGGAGACGGCGAGCTTCGGCCGCGTGCGGAGCTACATAGGCCAGCGCGCGAGCTGGACGATGAGCAACTTGCCGCGGCAGGTCCCCTTCGAGATCGTCACCAACAGCGGCGACAGCTTCACC
>JBFFXF010000132.1:0-19195 GCA_041569895.1 Planctomycetota bacterium
GCAGACTGGGACGGTAGACGCGCTCGACGAACCGCTCGAGACCGTCGGCGAAGCGCTTCTGGAAGCGGCCGAAGGCGTTGATGTGCGCCCGGTTCGTCCTCAGGTGCTTGAGGTGCGAGGGCAGGACGAGCTTCGACTCGACCAGCGAGAAGAGGAGCACCGGCGCGACGACGGGCGGTATCTGCTTGGCGAAATCGCCCCACCATCCGTCGAAGTAGAGCAGCGGCAGGAACGCGACGACGGTCGTCAGCACGCCGAACGTCACCGGCACGGCGACCTCGCGCGTCCCCTCGACGGCCGCCTCGAGGGGCTCCATGCCGGTCTTCAGCCTGGAGTAGATGTTTTCGCCGGTGACGATGGCGTCATCGACGACGAGCCCGAGCACGATGATATAGCCGAAGAGACTCATGACGTTCGCCGTGACGCCGAGCCAAGGCATCATCAGCACGCCGCCGGCGAAGCTCACCGGGATCCCAACCACCACCCAGAACGCGAGCCGCGGACGCAGGAAGAGCCCGAGGATGAGAAACACGAGGATGCAGCCCTGGATCAGCGAGCTGGTCAGCGTGCCGAGCCGGCCTCGGATCGACAGCGACTCGTCGTCCCAGACGTAGAGCTGGATGCCCTCGGGGAATCGCGTCGACGCGGTGCTGACGTACTCCTGGACGCTCTCCGATATCCGGATGGCGCTCTCGTTGCCGGTCCGCAGCACCTCGACGAAGAGCGCCGGCGCGCCGTTGAACTCGACGACCTTGTCGCCCTCCTCGAAGCCGTCGTTGACGGTGGCGACCTCGCCGAGCAGGATCTCGGCCCCGTTCGACGCCCGCACCGGCACCCTGGCGAACTCCTCCTCCGTGTACGCCTGGCCGCGCGTGCGGACGATGAGCGTGCCGCTCTCGCTCTGGATCGCTCCGGCGGGGAGGTCGATCGACGAGCGTCGGATGGCGTCCGCGAGCTCGCGGAAGCCGAGGTCGTACGCCTCGAGCCGCTCGGGATCGGCCTCGATCGAGATCTCGTGTCGCCGCGAGCCCTCGAGGTTGACGCGGCTGATGCCGTCGATCTCGAGGAGGTCCTGCTGCACGCGCCGCGCGACTCTCCACAGCTCGTGCGCCGGCAGCTTGCCGGTGACGGCGACCGTGAGCACCTCGAAGTACTGCGTCGAGTCCGGGATCCGGATCGTCGGCCGCTCGGTCTCGCGGGGGAAGGTGGTGATGCCGTCGATGCGACTCTTGACGTCCTCCATCAGCACGCGCAGGTCGTGGCCGTCCTTCGCCTCGACCCAGATCCGCGCCATGCCGCGGTAGCCGTCCGAGTGCAGCATCTTGACGCCGTCGAGGCCCTCGAGGGCTTCCTCGATCGGGATGAGGATCGCCCGCTCGACGTCCTTCGCGGTGCCGCCGCGGTAGGGCATCTGGATGGAGACGCTGTTCCACTGCAGCGCCGGCGTCACCTCGAGCGGCACGCGGAAGAACGCGGTGTAGAGACCCGCGAGCAGGATGCCCACCATCAGGAAGTTGGCGGCGATGCCGTTGTTGGCGAACCAGCGGATCATGCTGCTTACTGGGCCCTGGACTTCTTCTCGTCGCCGGTCTCGTCGATCGGCGCGAGGCCGACGGCGCCGTTCATCGCGGCGTTCGGGTCCGGGAGGATCTCGACCTTCGCGCCGTCCGGCGCGTAGATGAGGTTGGTGGTGGCGAGCAGCGCCCCGTCGGGAACCGTCGGATCCCGCACGACGACGCGCTCCTCGTCCGACCAGATCGGCACGATGGTGCGGGAGGAGACGGTGAGCTCGACGGGGTCGATGAGCAGGATGCGATCGAGCTGTCGCACCGCCCGGCGCGGCAGGACGAGCACGCGCTCGAGCACGCGCCCCGGGATCGACGCCACCACCGGCTGGCCGATCCTCAGCGGCGGACGGCCCGACTGGCGTCCGAACGGATCGACGACCCTGGCGATGGCGAAGAGGTCGAGCGATTGCGCATCGAGCGTCCCCTCCGTGCGGATGATGCTCGCCGTCCACACCGTCTCGTCCTCGCCGAGGGCGTCGCGCAGCTCGACCTCGAGCGGCGGATCCTCTGCTCCCTCCGGCAGGGTCAGAAAGGCCATGTCGCGCGCGGCGAGCGGCAGCCGCACCTCGGCGTAGTCGATGGCGAAGATGGTGCCGAGCGGCGTGCCCGTGCCGACCGACTGACCGAGGCCGACCAGGCGCTGGCGAACGCGGCCGTCGAACGGGGCGCGGATCCTGGTGCGCTCGAGGTTGCGCTCGGCCTGCTCGAGCTGCGCCCTCGCGGACTTGACGGCCGCCTCGGCCTCGCGCAGTTGCGGCAGGCGGAGGACGAGCTCGTTCGGCTCCTCGTCGTACCCGAGGTCCTCCCAGTTCAAGCGGGCCTGCTTGGCGCGCGTCTCCTCCTGGGCGTGGGCCGAGATCGCCCGCGCGAGCTGCGCGTTGGCGACAACGACCTGGGTGTCGAAGTCCCGCGAGTCGAGCTCGACCAGGACGTCACCGGCGGCGAAGAACGCGCCGTCCTCGAACTCGGGCAGGATGTGCGTGATCCTTCCGGCCACCTGGGGGGTCAGCGTCACCTCGTTGTGCGGGCGGACCACGCCCCGCGTCGTCACCGTGGTCTCGAAGTCCTGCACCCCCAGCTCCGTGACCCTCGTCTTGATGACGCGCGGCTTGCTCTCCGGCCGCTTCTCCTCGTCGGGCTCGACGGAGAGAATCGAGTAGCCGATCCACCCGAGCGCGAGCACGCCGAGCGGCAGCACGCCGCGCAGGAGGAACCCCGCGAGGCCGGAACGGACGGACCCTGTTTCAGCCCGGGACGACTTCATCGATCGGTTCTTGCCTCCGGAGCACGACCGGAGCGGTCTCCGGTCTCGGTTCGACGAAAGTTTGTTCGCGCCGCGATGCGCCGGTCGTCGCGAGACGAGCTCTCGGCGCTGTCGGGGCCCGGTTCCCCGGGCTCGGGAGGAGGCTCCTCGAAGTCGCCCCCGAGCGCGAGATGAAGGTCGATGCGGTTCTGCAGCCGATCGTTCTGGAGCGAGATCATCGAGCTCCGCGCGTTGAACGCCCGGCGCTGGGCCTCGAGGACGGAGAGAATGCCGACGATCCCCTCGGTGTAATCGCGGTACGCTTGGGCCTCGGCGAGGTTCGCCTGCTCGAGCTCGGTCTTCAGGAACTCCTCCTGGCGCTCGAGCGAGCGCTCCGTCGCCAGCGCCGACTCCACCTCGCGAAACGCTCGCAGGGCGATCGCCGAAAACGACGCCACCGCGATGTCGTTCTGCGCCAGCGCCTGCCGCGCCGAGGCCCGCAGCGCGCCTCCCCGGTAGATCGGCTGCGCGAGAGAGGCCGCCACGCTCCACGCCAGCGACACCGGATCCCGGATGAGCTCGAGGAGCTCGAGACTCGGTTCGGTGGTCGATCCGCCGACGCTCAGATTGATCGACGGCAGCAGCGCCTTGCGAGCGGCCGAGGCGCGATCGGCCGAGGCGCGGAGGTCGCCCGCCGCCGCCACCAGGTCGGGCCTCCGCATCAGGAGCTCCGACGGCAGCCCGGCGGGAACCGATCGCGCCAGCGCCGGCAGCTCGTCACGACCCTCGATGAGGGTCGCGGGATACCGGCCGAGGAGCAGCTCGAGCGACCGCCTCGCCTCGTCTCTCGAAAGCTCGCGCGCGATGAGCGAGCGCTCCGCCGAGGCCACCTGGTTGCGGCCGAAGTTGACATCGAGCGAGCTCGCCGTCGGGTCGCCGGCGCGGTAGTTGCGCTCGGTGATCTGGTAGTTGCGCTGGAAGGCGTCGCGTGTCTGTCGGGCCAGGACGAGTTGCTGGCGCGCCGTGATCAGGTTGAACCAGGCCTTCGCGGTGTTCGCCGCCAGCGACAGGCGGGCGCCGCGGTAATCGGCGAGCTGCGCCCGGTAGTCCTCGATGGTCGCGCGGTGGAGATCGGCGAGCCGTCCCCACAGGTCGAGCTCCCACGACGCGTTCAGGGAGAGCGACGAGTCCTTGGTGTTGATCTGGAAGTCGCCGGCGTCGTCCTCGATGCGGGTCTCGGAGTACGAGCCCGACACCGACGCGTCGATCCGCGGCAGCCGCGCCGCCCGCCCGAGAATCGTGCCCTCCTCGACCGAACGCAACCGGGCGGCCGCGACGAGGAGGTCCTGGTTGTACTCGATCGCCTCGGCGACCAGCCGCTCCATCTCGGGATCCTCGAACTCACGCAGCCACCCGAAGGCGACGTCGCCGCTGTTCTCCTCCGCACCGCTCGTCCACGTCGCGGGGATGGCGAGATCGTCTCCGCCGACCCACTCGGGCGGCGGCATGCGGCAGCCGCCCGGCAGAACGAGGAGGAGCAGGGCCGCCATACGCAAGCCACGAAGGCGCACGGTACCTGCCGTCCCCGGTCCCGGTCCCGGTCCCGTGCCCGTGCCCGTGCCCGGTCTCGATTCGCTCCCGGTCACTGGACCTCCGGCGCGTTCGTCCTGAGGTGGACCCGGCGGAAGAGCGCCGGACGCGAGCTCGTCGAGATGCCGATCGAGCCGAGGCGCAGTGCGGTGTCCTCCATGCGGAGCGTCGGGTCGTCGGGACGCGGCGAGCCGTCGCGCCACACGCGCGCCTCCACCACCCCGCCGATGGTGCGCAGCTCGAGAATCACGCCGCCGTTGACTGGACCGATGGCGCCGTCGACCTCGGCCTTCTCCTCGGCGTACTCGAGCCGGCCGAGCACGCAGCGGCCGCCGCGGAAGACGCCGACGTAGTAGAGCGACGCGGTGCCGAGGTCGACGTGGAGGTTGCAGAACACGCGCCCCTCGCCGACGTCGGCGCGCACCTGGACGGTGACGTCGCCGGAGAAGACCTCCTCGGTGACGAGCCACCCGTCGAAGCGTCGCTCGGCGTTCAGTTTCGACACGCGGAGACCGTCCGCGGTCGGCTCGACTTCGGCCGGGCAGCACTCGTCGATGATGCGCCAGCTGAACCCCCGGCCGCGACCGGGACGCAGCGCGTCCGGATCGGCGGTGAAGTCGTCGACGATCTCGCGCTCCGGGACGCCGGTGGGCAGCTCGAGATCCGCGGCCCGCGCCGCGCCGATGAGGATCTCCCGCGCGCGCTGGAGATCGCCCTCCGAGCCGCGGAGCGACGGCGCTCGACGGAGAAGCAACTCCCACCCCGCTCGCACCAGATATCGCGAGCGGCGGTTCTCCGGATCGAGCTCGATGGCGGCGCGGCATGCCCGGGCGAGCTCGAGGCCCGTCACGTCGCCCGCGTCGCCCGGCGAGTCGCCGGCGGTCCCGGAGCCCTGCGCGACGTTCTTGATGAGCGCGGCGGCGCGGAGCTGCCGCGGCACCAGTCCGTGCGGGTCCGCCTCGACGGCCCGCTCGCCGGCGGCCACCGCGTCGTCCCAGCGGCCGAGCCGCAGGTAGAGGTACGTCGTCAGTCGCTCGCGCAGCGCCTCGTCCCGGACGCTCCGCGCCCAACCGAGGGCGTCGGTGAGGTCGGATTCGGGAACCTTCAGGTGGGACGACACCACCCAGAACGGCAGCACGTCGAGAATCTCCTGTCGCGACCGCAACCGCGAGAACGCACGGCGCGCCAGCGCGGGTTTCTCCGCCGCGAGGTACACGGTCCCCAGCAGGAGCTCCGACGCGAGCGACGCCGGGTTGCTCGCGCGAGCGCGCACGCAGTCCTCCTCGGCGAGGTCGTGCTCGCCGTTCGCCAGGCGGGCCGAGGCGCGGGCGAGGTAGCACTCGGTCAGGAATCCGGTGTAGGGCGGCTCGCCGCGCTCGAGGCTCGTGATCAGCCGCGTCAGGACCTCGGCGGCTCCCGAGGGATCGCCGCGCCGGCGGAGCCCGTCGGCCTCGCTCCAGAGCGCGAGCCAGCTCGGCCGCTCGATCTCCGTGGACGCGTCGCTCACGCTTGTCTCGTCGCCAGCGAGCCTGCCGCGCAGCAACGCCGCGACCAGGAAGCCGGGATCGACGTCGAGCGCGCGGTCGAGCTCCACGAGGGCGAGATCGCGATCGCCGGTGACGGCGTACGCGCGCCCGAGGTGGTAGTGCGTCTCGGGCTGACCGGGACACGTGCGCGCCAGCGCCTGGAGGTCGTCGATCGCCTCGCGCACGATGTCGCGCCCGGCGATGTCGATCACGTCGCGGAAATCGCTCGGCTCGAAGATGCGGAAGTCGATCCCGGGCACCGAGAGCGGCGGCGAGGCGGCCCGCAGGACCCACTCGCCCGACTCGAGCTTCGCGACCGCCTCTCCCAGCTTGCCGGGATAGAGCGCGAGTTGACGCCCGTACTCGGCGCGCGACATCGAGAACGCCAGCCACGTGACGATGACGATCGCCACGAGGACCGTCGCGGTCGCGATCAGCCCGACGCGGTGCCGCCGCAGCTTCCGTTTCAGCTGCATCCACACCGCCTCCGGCTTCGCCTCGATCGGCTCGCCCTTGACGAAGCGCGCGACGTCCTGCGCCAGCGCCCCGGCGGTGCGATAGCGCTCGCCGGGATCCTTGCGCAGGCACTTCAAGACGATGGTCTCGAGGTCGCGCGGCACACGCGGGTTGATCTTCACGGGCTCGACCGGATCCCGCTCGATGATCTGCGTCACCGTGTCGGCGTGATCCCGCCCGACGAACGGCGGCCGCCCGCAGACGGCCTCGTACATCGTCGCCCCGAGCGAGTAGACGTCCGTGCGGTGATCGACGCCGATCTTCGTGCGACGGGCCTGCTCGGGGCTCATGTAGAGCGGCGTGCCGAGGAAGTCGCCGGAGACCGTCAGCGACTGGTGGCCCTCGAAACGGGCCAGACCGAAGTCGAGCACGCGCAGGCGTCCCTCCGGGTCGAGGATCAGGTTCGACGGCTTGATGTCGCGGTGGACGACGCCCTTCGAATGCGCGTGGTGGAGCCCCTCCGCGACACCGACGAACGCGCGCGCGAGCCGGCCGAAGTAATCGATGCCGTCCCGGGCGCCGAACGGCGTGTCCGCCTCGGGCTCGACCTTCTTGATGCCCGCGAGGATCCGCGCCAGGGTCTCGCCCTCGACGTACTCCATCGCGTAGTAGGGCGTGCTCTCCTCGATGCCGAGACCGTGGACATGAACGATGTTCGGGTGATTGAGCTGACCGGCCGTCTGTGCCTCGCGCATGAACCGCGCCGAGGCTCGGGGATCGGCGGCGACGGCGGCGGGGAGCACCTTGAGCGCCACGCGTCGGTTCATCGAGTGCTGCCACGCGTCGTACACGACACCCATGCCGCCACGGCCGATCCGCCGCGCGAGACTGTAATCGGCGAACTGCGTCGGGGGCGGGTGCCAGTCGGCCTCGGGCCCGATGAAGGACTCGAGCATCTCGAGGAGCTCCGGCGCCTCCTCGGGGTGCGCGGCGAGGATCTCGTCCGGATCGATCGACTCGCCACGGTTGAGGCGGTCGACGTACTCGGCGTAGAGCTCGCCGAGCGGATCGCCGGCGTCGTCCGGCTCGGCGGAGAGTCCATCGACGCGCGGGTCACGCATCGTCGTCCCCTCCCTCGCCGAAGCGACGATCACCGAGGTTGAGGCTCTGCGTGTCGCCGAAGCGGTGCTTGAGCTGCCGCGTGGCGCGCAGCAGCAGGTTGTTGACGGAGCTCACGGTCTTCCCCATGCGCTCGGCGATGTCGCGAATCTGCAGCCCCTCGATGCGGGCGAGGTGGAGCACCTCGCGGTACTCGGGCTTGAGGTCCTCGAAGGCGCGCTCGAATCGCTCGAAGCGCTCCTCGCGGCGCGCGTCCCGGCTCGGTGACGGATCGTCGGACTCCGGATCACGATCGATCTGGAGGTGCTTCTTCCTGGTCCGACGTCGCGCGGCGTCGAGGATCAGGTGCGACGCGATCCCCTGGAGCCACCGCACCATCGACCCCTCGCCCCGCCACTCGAAGCGCGAGATCGAGCCGAGGGCGCGGACGTAGGTGTCCTGCAGGATGTCCTCCGGGTCGACGGCCGTGGCGAGCGCCTCGCCGGTGCGCGAGCGGATGGTCGCCATCAGCTGGTCGCGGAAGCGCCCGAAGAGCGCGCCGAAGGCGTCGGCGTCACCCTGACGCGCGCGCTCGACGAGCTCTCTCTCCGCCTGCGTCTCGCCCATCGTGACCGTCATATCCTCTCAGAGCGCCCCGCCCGGGGCAAACTCTCGCGCATTCTCGAAAAAACCCCCGAACCCCCGAGCTCTCCTCATTGTACTGGCGAGACTTACGACGGTGTAGGCGGGACCATCCGGTGGGCCGGAAAGGTGGCATCGCGAGCCCGGGCGTGGAGCGGTAGGACGTGGAGCGGCACGCGGGCGGCGCGATATGATGTGTCCGCTTCCAAACAGCCGGACGAGAGGGGTCGAGACACGACGAATGAGACACCACGAAGGGCAATCGGCATGCCCACGCCTCGTCCGGTCCCTGGGCTGGACCGTGCTCGTCGCCGCGTGCTGCCTCGGCGGGCCGAACGCGGTCCCGGCGGACCCGCCGAACATCGTCTTTATCCTCGCCGACGATCTCGGGTGGGGTGACGTCGAGAGCTTCGGGGGCGATCGCTGCCAGATCGAGACGCCGCACTTCGACCGGCTGGCGCGCGAGGGGCTCCGGTTCACCAACGCGCACGCGGCGGCGTCGGTCTGCGTTCCCTCGCGGGTCGCGCTGATGACCGGTCGGTACCCGCTGCGCTTCGGGCGCCCGGCGCCCGGCGGACCCTGGGGGTTCCTTGGCGTGCAGCTCGAGCGCGACGCGCACACGGTCGCGCGAATGCTCGGCCGGCGCGGCTATCGCACTGCCTGCGTCGGCAAGTGGCATCTGGGCACCGTGATGCCGACCACCGACGGCAAGGTGCAGGGACTGACGAACGTCGACTACACGCGTCCGCTCGAGGTCGGCCCGCGCGATTACGGTTTCGAGGAGAGCTTCATCCTGCCGGGCTCGCTCGACATGTACCCCTACGTCTTCGTTCGCGATCACCGCTTCGTCGGCGAGGTCACGGCGCAGAAGGGCTGGAGCGCGTTCAATCGCGTCGGTCCGGCGGCGGCGGACTTCGAGGACTGGAAGGTGCTCGACACGCTCGGCGACGAGGCCGAGCGGTTCATCCGCGCTGCGAGCGACGGCGACCGCCCGTTCTTCCTCTACCTCGCGCTGACATCGCCCCACACGCCGGTCAGTCCGAGCCCCGACTTCAAGGGGAAGAGCCGTCTCGGCATCTACGGCGACTTCGTCATGGAGACCGACCACTGCGTCGGGCGCGTCCTCGCGGCGCTCGACGAGACCGGTCTCGCCGACAGCACCCTCGTCATCGCGTCGTCCGACCACGGAGCCGCGCTCTACGCCGGTCGCAAGCCGGAGGCGACCTTCGCGCAGCTTCGCGAGCTGGAGAAGGACGGGCACTTCAGCAGCGGGCCGTTCCGCGGCTACAAGTTCTCGATCTACGAGGGCGCGTTCCGCGTGCCGTTCGTCGCCCGCTGGCCCGGGGTCATCCGACCCGGAGGCACGTGCGACCGGCTCATCGGTCTGCAGGACTTGTACGCCACGGCGGCCGAGATCGCCGGGGCGGAGCTGGCGAGCGACGAGGCGCCCGATTCGTTCAGCCTGGTGCCGCTCCTGCGCGACCCCTCGGGGCCCGGCGTCCGCGACTCGCTCATCGTCCAGGGCGCCCCGGCGCTGGCGTACCTCGCCGGACCGTGGAAGCTGGCGCTCTGTCCCGGCAGCGGCTGCGATGGCCGGTTCGGCAACTCGCCGAGGCGTCTCGACGCGTGGCGCGATGCCATCCGCGCGCACGGAGCCCGGCTCGCGTCGCCGGCCGATCTCGAGCAGCCCGCGTTCGTGCAGCTCTTCCGGCTCGACCGCGATCCCGGCGAGACCACCGACATCTCGGCGACGCACCCCGTCACGGTGCAGACGCTCATCGCCCGGATGCGGCAGGCGATCGACAGCGGGCGTACCACTCCGGGGCCCGCGCTCGAGAACGACCGGAAGCGCATCCCGATCTTCCGCGGCGTGCCGGGGTTCGTGTGGGAGGGACGGCGGACGGACGGTCCGCGGGGCGGGGAGGATCAGTCCAGACGCAAGTAAACGACTTTCGAGAGAAGCCATCCTTGATTTTCGGTAGCTCGG
Organism: Planctomycetota bacterium; assembly: GCA_041569895.1. GTDB lineage: Bacteria > Planctomycetota > UBA8108 > UBA8108 > JACQVS01 > JBFFXF01. Next base: position 10,111 of record JBFFXF010000132.1, read on the forward strand.
CTACCGATTTTCCAGGATGTACAGAGTTTCGTCCTCGAAGCAGATGCTGGCAATCGCCGGGGATCGCGACGCATACTGCGCCGCGCACGGGGATGGAGAGTTGAGGCCCAGGTCGTCCGAGTCTGCGTGATCTGTGTCATCTGCGTCATCTGCGTTCCCGCGAACGGTCGGAGGGTGAGAAATGACTGACGAGTTCGGGACCGGAGACGGGAGGCCGGACGCCCCCGGTCCCCACGGTCTCCGGGTGGTCGACGCGCACGCTCACTTCTTCAGTCATGGGTTCTTCAAGGGGCTCCTGCGCCAGCGTGCGGGCGGGACCGAGCCGGACGACGACGAGGTAACGCGCGCCGTCGAGGCGCTCGGGCTCGAGGCGCCTCCCCGCGATGCCGCCGAGCTGGCGCGGCGCTGGGTCGGCGAGATGGACCGCCACGGCGTCGAGCGCGGGGTGCTGATGGCGAGCATCCCGCCTGCCTGGCCGTCGGTGGCGCGAGCGGTGGCCGCGTTCCCGGACCGCATCGCCGGGACGACGATGGTCGATCCACTCGCCCGCGACGCGGTGGCGAGCGTCGAGCGCGCCCTCGGCGAGGGCGGGCTGCGCGGCATCTGCCTCTTCCCCGCGATGCACCGCTACCGCGTGCACGATCGAGCGGCGCGCGACGTCATCGAGGTCGCGGCGAGGCGCGGTGCGCTCGTCTTCTGCCACTTCGGCGTGCTGAAGATCCCGATCCGCGGCAAGCTCGGGCTGCCGAGCGCGTTCGACGGCACGTTCGCGAACCCGACCGACCTGCACCCGGTCGCCGCCGATTTCCCCGACGTGACCTTCCAGGTCCCCCACTTCGGCGCCGGCTACTTCCGCGAGACGCTGCTCCTCGGCGCGCAGTGCCCGAACGTCGTCGTCGACACGTCGAGCTCGAACTCGTGGATGACGCTCGTCGGCCACGACCTCGACCTGGTCACCGTGCTCCGGCGGACGCTCGACGTCTTCGGCGCGGAGCGCATCCTCTGGGGAAGCGACGCGAGCATCCTGCCGCGAGGCTGGCGGCGCGACCTCTTCGACATGCAGGTCGATGCGATGCGCACCGCCGGGTGCGACGACGCGGCGGTGCGGGCGATCCTCGGCGGCAATGCCAGGCGGATCCTCGGCGAGTGATCCGCACGGTTCAGCGTCCCAGGATCAACGCCCTGAGCTGCGCCGCGGCGTCCTCCGGTCGGTCCATCTCGCGGTAGAGCTCGGCGAGCCGCATGCGGATCAACCGCTGCACCGTCGGATCCTCGGTCTTTTCGAGGGCCGCCGCGAGGATCTCCGCCGCGTGCTCCTCGCCCTCGACGAACTCGTGCAGGTGCGTCACGCCCCACGCCGCGGCCGTGCCGCGGTTCTCGGCGATCTCGTACGCGCGCCGCGCGCTCTCGAGCCTGAGGAATCCCGTCTCGATCTCCGCCCGTTCGACCTCCAGGTGCAGCCGGCGTATGTGCAGCTCGCGCTCCTCGCGCTCGTGCCCGTGCTGCTCGTCATCTTCCTCGCGGCCGCGCAGCTCGCGCTCGAGGCGCTCGAGCTGGTCGAAGAGCGGCGCCGCGCTCTCGCGCAGCTCGTCGATGCGACGCTCGTCACCGGCGTCCTCGGCGGCCTCGATGGCACGCTCGATCTCCTCGATGCGACGCTCGAGCGCGTGCGCCTCGCGTTCGAGCCTCTCCCGTCGTTGCTCCTCCTCGTCCTCGTCCTCCTCCTCGTCCTCGAACTCGTCTTCGACTTCGTCCTCGCCGAACCCCCGCTCCTCGCGATCTCCGTCCTCCGACGTCGCGGCCGCGAGGCCGGCCGCGCGCGCCCTCTCCTCGCTGCGGAGCGAGAGGAGCACGAGTCCGAGAACGATCAGCAGGCCGATGAACATGTACGCTGTGGTTCGCATGGTCTTTCCCTTTCCGGGGCTCTCGCCCGATCTCGTCTGTTGCCTGGTTCCGGCTCGACCACCACCATCATAGACCTCGCCTCCCCCGACCGGATGGCTCATTCCGCCAACGCCGCGATCGAGATTGCAAAGCCGCCTCCCGGGGGATATCGTACGCCTGTCGTCAATCCCGTCCTGCGGAGGCACGTCATGGAGCCACGTCGGACCGGTCCCCTCTGGAATCGCCGGGAGGCCCTGCTCGTCGGAGCCGGGGCGTTCGGTCTCTCGCTCCCGGGGCTGCTCCGCGCCAGGGCGCCGAATCCGGGCGCCCCCTCGCCGGCGAGGCGCTCCGGCCCGCGCGCCAGGTCCGTCATCGTTCTCTATCTCAACGGCGGGCCCTCCCAGCTCGACATGTGGGACCTGAAGCCCGACGCGCCGCGCGAGGTGCGTGGGTCGTTCCGGCCGATTCCGACGAACGTGCCCGGCACGCACATCTCGGAGCACATGCCGCGCATGGCCCGCATCGCCGACCGGTACACCATCGTGCGGTCCATGACCCACACCGAGACCGATCACCTGCGCGCCGGCTACTGGGTGATGACCGGTGGACGACTGACGCGGCCGATCACGGCCTTCAGCGGCATGGACCGCAACGACCACCCGCACATCGGCGCGGTGGTCTCGAGGTGGCGTCCGTCGGACGGCATGCCGTCGTTCGTCGTGGTTCCCGAGTTCGTCTCGCCGCGTGGCGTGCCGCGTCCTGGCCAGCACGCCGGGTTCCTCGGGTCGCCGTGGGATCCCTACGCCGTCCTCAGCGATCCCAGCCTGCCGGACTACGACGCCGGACCGATCCGGGGCAGCCTGCAGATTCCGCAGCGGCGGCTGCGGAAGCGCGGCTCGCTCCTGGGCCGGCTCGAGAGCGCGTCGCCGCTCTCCGAGCGAGCCATCGACGCGCGCGATCTGGTCGGCTTCCGCGAGCGCGCCCTCGATCTGGTGACGTCCGGAGCGGCTCGCGACGCGTTCGACGTCTCGCGCGAGCCGCGGGCGACGCGAGACCGGTACGGCCGTCACATCTTCGGCCAGTCGGCCCTGGTGGCGAGGCGTCTCGTCGAGGCGGGCGTTCGCCTGGTGCAGGTCAACTTCGTGCGCCGCGACAACGGTCGCGGCGGCCAGGGGTACGACTCGCACAGCGTGCCGCCGAGCCCGCCGCACCTCGAGTGGGCGAAGACGGAGCTCCTGCCGCCGACCGACGCCGCCTTCGCGGCGCTGGTCGAGGACCTCGACGAGCGCGGCCTGCTCGACGAGACCCTCGTCGTGCTGATGGGCGAGTTCGGGCGCACGCCGAGGTTCAACCCGAACGGCGGCCGCGACCACTGGCCGGGCTGCTACAGCGTCGTGCTCGCCGGCGGCGGCATCGCGCCGGGCGGCGTGCACGGCGCGTCGGATCGGTTCGCCGCCGAGCCGACGCGGGATCCGGTGACGCCCGACGACCTCATCGCCACGGTGTACCACCTCCTCGGCATCGACCATCGCGGCGTCATGCACGACCTCGACGGTCGACCGCACTTCCTGATCAACGGGGAGCCCGTCCGCGCTTTGCTGGCGTGAGGACGAGGCGGGCCAGGACGTCGCCTCCTGATCCGATGACATGCCGTGGCCACCGCCGAGCGTCCCGCCGCAACCGCTGGCCGTCGACCGTGACCGTGTCCTGGGTTGCACACCGTCTCGACCGTCTATCTAAACGAGAATCTCCCGCACCACCCGCGCCCGCGTGATCGTCGAGTCGGTCAGCGTCTCGTCGCGACCGCGATGGCGGAAGGTGACGCGGTCGTGGTCGAGGCCGAGCTGGTGGAGGAGCGTCGCGTGGAGGTCGGGCACGCCGACGCGTCCCTCGACGGCGCGGTAGCCGATGTCATCGGTGGCGCCGTGGACGTGCCCCGACCGGAACCCGCCGCCGGCGAGCAGCAGGCTGAAGGCGTTGCGGTTGTGGTCTCGTCCCTTGCCGTTCTGCGAGATCGGCAGGCGGCCGAACTCGCCGGTCCAGAGGACGATGGTGGTCTCGAGCAGGCCGCGCCGCTTGAGGTCGGCGACCAGGCCCGCGAACGGCAGGTCGGTCTTCGCGCAGATGCGCTCGTTCTCTCCCTTGACGTCGCCGTGCGAGTCCCAGGGCTGGAAGTTCGGCTTCGCGGGCGGGAAGATCTGCACGAAGCGGACGCCCGACTCGACGAGGCGTCGAGCCAGGAGGCACCGCAGCCCGTACGACGCCGTGGCCTCGCTGTCGAGGCCGTAGAGTCGGCTGGTCTCCTCCGACTCGCCCGACATGTCGAGCACGTCCGAGGCGGCGAGCTGCATCCGCGCCGCCAGCTCGTAGTTCATGATGCGCGCCTCGAGGTCCGACTCGCCCGGATACGCGCGGCGGTGGAGCGCGTTCAGCCTGGCGATGAGGCCGAGCTTGTCGCGACGGACGCCGGCGGGCTCGGGGCGGGACGGCTGCAGATTCAGCACCGGCGAGCCCGTTGCCGACATCTCCGTGCCGCGGTAGATCGCCGGCAGCCACGCGTTCTCCCAGAGGAGCGAGCCGCTCGTGTTGTAGCCGGCCGGGTCGCGCAGGACGATGTACGCGGGCAGGTTGCCGTTCTCGGCGCCGAGCGCGTAGCTGATCCACGAGCCGAGCGCAGGTCGTCCGGGGAAGATTCTCCCCGTGTTCATCATCACGAGCGCCTCGGTGTGGTTGTTGTGCTCCGAGTACATCGACCGCACCAGGCAGAGGTCGTCCGCGATCGAGCCGATGTGCGGGATGACCTCGGCGAGCTGCATGCCGCACTTCCCCCACGCCCGGAACGCGAAGGGCGCTCGCAGGAGCTTGTGCGCCTCGCTGCCGCGCTGGAACGTCTCGAGCGTGGTCTCGTGCTTCGTGCCGTCGAGCCGCGCCAGCGCCGGCTTCTCGTCGAAGAGGTCCATCTGACCCGGTCCACCGTTCTGCATCAGCATGATGACGCTGCGTGCCCGCGGCGCGAAGTGCGGCTCCTTCGGAGTCAGGTCGTGCCGCCGGCGCTGGTCCGCCCGCGCGTCGTCCTCCAGGAGCGCGGCGAGCGCGAGCGCGCCGAGGCCGAGGCCGCTTCGTGCCAGGATCTCTCTTCGGGTGAGCGTCGGGATGGTCATGGCCGATACAGGAACTCGCTGGTGTTGAGAAGCGCGTGGCAGAGGTGCTCGAGCGCCTTGCCCGGCTCCTGTCGTTCGAGGAAGTCGACGCACTCGTCGCGCTCCTCCGGCGTCGGCGGGCGGCCGAAAACGAGCCGGAACGCCGTGTCGACGCGCGCCTCCGCTTCGCCCGGCGATTCCGTGGCGACGCGACGCGCCAAATGTCCGGCCTGCTCGATGACGAGCGGGTCGTTGAGCATGGTCAGCGACTGGGTGACCACCGCGGACGCCTCGCGTCGCGTGCAGTTGGTCGTCAGGCGCGGCTGGTCGAAGACACCGAGAAGCGAGAGGTGGTAGTTGCGCCTCGAGAGGAGGTAGATGCTCCGCCGCCACTTGCGGTGCGCCGGCTGGTCGCCGCGGACGACCCCCGAGCCATCCGGACGCATGTCGACCGGCACCGGCTCGCCGCCGAGCGCTCGATCGAGAGTGCCCGCCACCGCGAGGATCGAGTCGCGCACGGCCTCCGACTCGAGACGGCGCAGGCGCTGGCGCCAGAGCAGCGTGTTGCCGGGGTCGACGCTCGCGGCGCGGGCGAGCTGACCGGAAATCTCCTCCGACGTCTGGCGGTAGACCGACGACGTGACGATGAGACGGACCACCGACTTGACGCTCCAGCCGCCGTCGACGAGTTCGCTCGCCAGCCACTCGAGCAGCTCGGGGTGACTCGGTGGCGTCCCCTGCGCGCCGAAGTTGTCGGTCGTCGCGACGATCCCCTCGCCGAGGAGACGCTGCCAGATGCGGTTGACGAGAACGCGCGCGACCAGGCCGCCCGCCGGCGTGTGCGGCGCGGTCAGCCACCGCGCCAGGGCCAGGCGCCTGCCGCTGGTCCGGCCGACCCGGGCCAGCTCGTCGCGCGCGCCGTCCAGCGACGTCGCGCCGCGGACCGAGAGCGCCGCGAGCACGCCCGGCTCGACGACCTCCGCCGGCTTCTGCCAGTCGCCGCGCTCGAGCAGGCGCAACGACGTCGGCGGGCCGACGTCGTACACCGCCTGGAGCACCTCCCACCCGCGACGACGGCTGCTGAGTGTCCCGATCTCGGCGTCGATCTCCGCGACGCGGCCGCTGTCCTTCGCGTCGGCGGCCTTCGTCTTCTCCGCCTCGAGCTCCTTGACGCGCGTGTCGATCTCGCCGTTGTGCCGCTCGATCTCCGCCCGTTTCGCGCGTCCGATCGCCGGGAGCTGGCGGTCCTTCGGCTGCAGCCAGCGCTCCGGATCGAACGCCGGACTGAAGATGGCGGCGAGCGCGTAGTACTCCCGCTGACTGATCGGGTCGTACTTGTGATCGTGACACTTCGCGCAGTTCAACGTCAGCGCCAGGACGTTGCCGGCGACGACCTCGGAGGTGCGCTGCAGGACGCCGTGGCGGATGTCGGGCGTGTTGAGCTCGTTCTCGTTGGTGTCGTCGGCGGCGGCGCGCAGGAAGCCGGTGGCGGTGAGGAGGTCGATGATCTCGGGCGTGAACCTCTCGGCCTCGCGCCAGTCGATCAGCTCGTCGCCGGCGAGCTGCTCGAGGAGGAACCGATCGAACGCCTGGTCCTCGTTGACGCGGCGCACCACCCAGTCGCGGTAGCGCCACTTCCCCTCGCCGAGCTTCACCGTGCCCGCGTCGTTGTCGCCGCCGTAGACGTCAACGTATCCGGAGGCGTCGAGCCAGTGCCGTCCGTGACGCTCGCCGAAGTGCGGCGAGGACAGCAGGCGATCGACCAGGCGCTCGTAGGCGTCCGGACGGTCGTCCTCGAGGAACTCGCGCGTCTGCGCGGGCGTCGGGGGCAGCCCGAGGAGATCGAGCGAGAGCCGCCGCACGAGCGCGCTCCTCGACGCATCGGGCGAGAGCGTCAGGCCCTGGCGCTCGAGCCGCTCCAGGATGAACGCGTCGAGCGGCGTGCGGACGCGATCGCGCCCCGCGACGGCCGGCACCGCTGGACGCGACAGCGCCAGGAACGCCCAGTGCGGGGCGTCGCCGCCGCGAGCCTCGACGGTGACAGCGGCGAGGCCGATGGCGAGCGAGAGGCCGCCGAGCGACAGGCCGCCGGGCGACAGGCCGAGGGTCGTGCGCATGAGACCTCCGTGCGAACGGGGACTCATCTTCGACCAGCCGGCACAACGCGTCAACCGGTCGTCGGCCCGCGCCGTCCCCGTTCCCGTCCCCGTTCCCGTGCCCGTTCCCGTCCCCGTGCCCGTGCCCGTCCCCGTGTATACTTTGCTCCATGACATCCGCGGAGATTCCTCGTGCTCATCGTCCGATCGCCGTCTCGACAGCCCTCGTCCTGGTCGCCCTGGCCTCCGCATGCACCCCCGACCCGCGCGTGCCGCCGGTGAGCCCGTGGTTCCTCGATGCGACGGCCGCGATCGAGCCGCCTCTCTCGGTCGCCGAGTGGCCGCCGGGGCGCTACCGCATCCCCGAGATCTCCATGGGCGGTGTCGCCCTGTTCGACCACGACGGCGACGGCGATCTGGACATCTACCGGGTGCTCCACCCGCCTCCCGACGCGCCCGACGCGCCGGCCCCGAATCGCCTCTTCCGCAACGAGGGCGGCGAGCGCTTCGTCGAGGTCGAGGGCGCCGCGGGCCTCGCCGATCCCGGGTACGGCAGCGGCGTCGCCGTGGGTGACGTCAACGGCGACGGCCACCTCGACGTCTACGTCACCAACCTCGCCGCCGACGCACTCTACCTGAATCAGGGCGATGGCACGCTCGCGGACGCCACGGCGCGCTCGGGGATTGTGTGCGACGAGTGGAGCTCCTGCGCGTCGTTCCTCGACCACGACCGCGACGGCGACCTCGACCTCTACGTGAGCTGCTACCTCGTGGACGACCCGTCGCGCGTCTGCAGGCCGGGCAGCGACGCGCCGCGCGACTACTGCGGTCCCGCCCGCTACCAGGGCGTCCCCGACCGGCTCTTCCGGAACAACGGCGACGGGACCTTCGCCGATGTCACGCGAGAGGCGGGCATCCGCGGAGCGTGGCCCGGCTTCGGCGTGGTGTGCGTCGATCTCACCGGCGACGGCTGGGTGGACATCTACGTCGCGAACGACAAGAAGCCGAACCAGCTCTACGTCAACCGGCGCAACGGCACGTTCGAGGAGCAGGGCTTCGAGCTCGCCGCGGCGCTCAACGGCGCGGGGAAGGCCGAGGCGAGCATGGGCGTGGCCGTCGGCGATGTCGACATCGATGGCGACCTCGACCTGCTCCTCACACACCTCGTCGACGAGACCAACACGTTCTACGAGCACCTCGGCGCCGCCGGCGGCTTCCGTGACCGGTCCGCGTCGTCCGGGCTCGGCGCGCCCTCGCTGGCGTTCACGGGCTGGGGGTGCGGCTTCGCCGACTTCGACCACGACGGCGACCTCGACCTGGCGGTCGTCAACGGTCGGGTGGCGCGAGGACCGGTTCACCCCGGGGCCGGCGTCGGGCCGTTCTGGAAGGACTACGCCGAGCCCGACCAGCTCTTCGTCAACGATGGCGGGGGGAGAGCTGGCGCGGGGAGAGCTGGCGGCGGCGCGCGGTTCGTGGACGCGAGCGCCTTCGGCGGCGACTTCACGGCGCCGGTCGAGGTCGGCCGCGGGCTGGCGCTCGGAGACCTCGATGGCGATGGCGACGTCGATCTGGTGACCACCGACGTCGGCCGGGGGCTGCGCGTCTTCCGCAACGTCGCTCCGAAGGAAGGTCGCCACTGGCTCGCGGTGCGCGCCCTGACGGGACAGCGGGACGCGCTCGGCGCCCTCGTCACGGTGGAGGCGGGCGGTGTTCGCCGCGTACGCCCGATCCTCACCGGCTCGAGCTTCGCGAGCGCCAGCGAGGCGGTCGCCCGGTTCGGTCTCGGCACGGCGACGAGCGTGACCTCGATCGAGGTGCGCTGGCCGGACGGCAGCGTCGAACAGTTCGCGGCGCCGGGGGTCGACCGGCTGGTGGTCGTGCGTCAGGGGCACGGAGAGTAACGTTCGTTCCCGTTCCCGTTCCCGTTCCCGTCCCCGTTCCCGTTCCCGTTCCCGTCCCCGTTCC
>JBFFXF010000133.1:0-19180 GCA_041569895.1 Planctomycetota bacterium
GGGCCCGTGCTCGTGCTCCGTATCCGTGTTCCGTCTCCGTTGTCGTTACCGTCGCCGTGCGACAGAGAACCGACTCCGATACCGACTCCGACTCCGACCTCCGACGATCTCTGACTCTGATCTCTGATCTCTGATCTCGGACCTCTGATCTCGGACCTCTGAATCGGTCTCGGAATCGGTTTCTCGTTTCCCCCCCCCCCGAGCCCCCCGATCGACCCTTGCGAAGCCTCCCCCTGTTCGGTATCTTTTCGGTAGAAAGCGAACAGCTGTTCGTATCGAGGGGCAGCGCCGAGGGGCTGGACGTTTCCGGAGAGATGCCATGCACGCCATGCAGACTGCCGCCGCTGTGTCCCCCGCGAGTGTGTCCCCCGCGAGCTCCCTGTCGCGCGGTCTCCCGGCCGCCGCGACCGCTGGCGGATGGCGGCTCGATGCGCTTGCCGGGCGGCTCGTCGAGGTCTCCGGCGGGCCGGCGGGCGCGGCGCTGACGCTCACCTTCCGCATCGTGCTCGAGGCGCAGACCCGGGGCGAGCCGGTCGCCTGGGTCGCCGGTCGGGGCAGCACCTTCTTCCCGCCCGATGCGGCGGCCCTCGGCGTCGACCTCGCCGCGCTCGCCGTGGTGCGGGCCGACGGCGCGCTCCGCGCGCTGCGTGCCGCCGATCACCTGGTGCGCTCGGGCGGGTTCGGGCTGGTGGCGCTCGACCTCGGGACGCGCTCGCGGATGCCGGTGCCGATCCAGTCGCGCCTCGCCGGACTGGCGCGCAAGCACCACACCGCGCTCCTCTGCCTGACGGAGAGATCGAGCGAGCTGCCATCGCTCGGCCCCCTCGTCTCGCTGCGTGTCGAGACGACGAGGACGCGGGGAGAGCGAGGTCGCTTCGGCTGTCGCGTGGACGTCCTCAAGGACCGTCGCGGCGGCGGGAGCTGGCAGCACCTCGAGGTGTGCCATGGACCGGATGGCCTGTGTTGATGTCGCCGCGCTGCCGCTCCAGCTCATCGTGCGGCGCAACGCGGGGTGGGGCGAGCAGCCGGTCGCGGTGCTCGATCGTGACCGCGCGCAGGGGAAGGTGCTCTGGGTGAACGAGCGCGCCCGCGCCGCCGGCGTGCTGCCCGGCATGACGTACGTCGCCGCGCTGTCGCTCTGTCGCACGCTCCGCGCCGGCGAGGTGCCGCGCGGGGAGATCGAGGAGGCCGTCGTCGCGGTGACGCGCCGCCTCGGGCGACTGACGCCGGCGGTCGAACCGGCCACCGACGAGCCGGGAGTCTTCTGGCTCGATGCGTCCGGCCTGCGGCTGCTCCACGACTCGCTCCTGGAGTGGGCGCGCCTCGTGCGCTCGACTCTGGAGCGAGAGGAGCATCTCGTCGCCTCGGTGGTGGTCGGCTTCACGCGTTTCGGCGTCTACGCGAACGCGCGTTCCGTGCGCGGAATCCTCGTCTTCCGCAGCGCGGCCGACGAGGAGGCGCGCGCCCGCACCGTGTCGCTCGATCGACTCGCCCTCGAGCCGTCCGCGCGCGAGATGCTCTTCAAGCTCGGCGTGTGCACCGTCGGCGCGTTCGCGGACCTGCCGTCCGACGGCATCGAGAAGCGACTCGGCCCGACGGCCTGGCGGGTCTACCGGCTCGCCCGCGGTGACTTCCAGGCGCCGGTCGCATCGCATTTGCCGCCGGCGGAGCCCGTGCGGCGCATCGTCCTCGACACCGGCGAGGAGGACGTCACGCGCGTCGTCGCGCTCGTCGAGGGGATGCTGCGCGAGCTCGTCGGGGAGCTCGCGGCGAGGGACCACGCGCTCGCCGAGCTCCAGATAGCGCTGCGCTTCGAGGACGGCAGCCGACACCACGAGAGCATCCGTCCGGCCGCGCCGACCCGCGACGTGACGCAGCTTCTCGAGCTCGTCTCGCTGCGGCTCGCGTCGGTCGAGTTCCCCGATCGCGCGTCGGAGGTGAGCGTCGCCGCCGCGGGGCAGGGGAGCGAGCGTGTCCAGCTCGACCTGTTCGACGAGAAGCCGTCGCGAGACCTCGCCGCCGCCAACCGCGCCATCGCGAGGGTGCGCGCCGAGCTCGGCGACGACTCGGTGGTCCACGCCGCGCTGCGCGACGGTCACCTCCCCGAGGCGCTCTTCACGTGGGAGCGTCTCGACCGCATCCACGACGCGGCGCCGGAGAAGCGAGCGCAGCACGGCAGCCCCGGCCTCGTCCGCCGCCTGTCGATTCCCGCCGTGCCGCTTCCCCCCCGCCCGCGCCAGGAGCCGGACGGCTGGATGCTGCGCGGCCTCGAGCAGGGCCCGGTCATCCGCGTCCTCGGTCCCTACATCGTCGCGGGAGGCTGGTGGCGCCGGAAGGTCCATCGCGAGTACCACTACGCCGAGACCCAGGACGGCGAGATCCTCTGGGTCTACTACGATCGAGTCCGCCGACGGTGGTTTTTGCAGGGGAGGGTGGAGTGAGTTCTCGTCGCCCCGTCCTCGAAGGCTCCGGTTGCGGAGTTCGATGACCGACTCCGACCCCATCGTCGCAAAAACGTACACGTACCCGTTCCCGTTCCCGTGCCCGTTCCCGTCCTCGAGGGCTCTGGTATCGGAGTCCGATGGCCGACTCCGATACCGATGGCCGATGCCGACTCCGACTCCGACTCCGACTCCGATATTGATACCGAGGTCCGATTCCGATTCCGATTCCGATTCCGATGACCGACACGGAGTCCGAGATCGATCCAATCAGCGTCATCTGCGTAATCTGTGTTCCTCTCTCTTCGTGCGTCACGTGACACGGCGTCCGGACACGGGCACGGGAACGGGAACGACGAGGGGCCAACGAATTCTTGCTCCCCTTCCCCCCATGCCCGACAATCGATTGCCTGGGTGCCCCTCTTGCCGTGCTCCGAAATGACCTGGAGGTTCGCGGTATGCCCTCTCCGCTCGTGACTCCCGGCCGGCTCTCTGTCGGTCTCCTGCTCTGCCTGGTGGGGCTCGCTCCGATCGGCGCGGTCGAGCCGGTGTCGTTTGTCGAGTTTCGGTATCAGCTCGGGGGCGCCTTCGAGTTCTGCTCGCAGCCTGGCGATATCTATCGGGCCGGCATCCGGGTGGAGGAGGCCGGGGGCGTCACGCGCTGGGTGTTCGAGCACTCCGTGCTCGCGCCCGGGACGCGCGGCGTGGACGACTGTCTCCCGCGCTCGAGCGACGCCGCGCCGTGCTTCATCGAGGTCGAGCAGCAGCGGCGCACGCTGACGGACGTCGGGATCGAACGTGTCGTCGCGGCGTTCACGGCGGCGATCGAGGCGCGGGTCGAGGAACAGGACCCTCTTTGTCCGCTCTTCGATCCGTGCGAGATCCGCTCGTTCCGGTGGGACGATCTCGAGATCACCGACGACCTCTGCAAGGCGCCGCACTTCACGCACGAGACATCGCTCGGCCTCGTCGCGTTGCTCGACGAGCTGCGCGGTGGGCAGCCGGTGCCGCCGCCGATTCGAAACGGCGACGTCAACGCCGACGGCGCTATCGACATCAGCGACGCGACGTTCATGCTCGGCTGGCTCTTCCTCGGCGGTCCGGAGCCGGCGCGCGCCTTCTGCGACGACATCCTCTGCGCCGGCGATCTCATCGAGCGCCGCAACGGCGACGTCAACGGGGACGGGTCACGCGACATCGCGGACGCGGTCTACGTCCTCAACTGGCTCTTCACCGGCGGCCCGGAGCCGGCGCCGCTCTGCGAGTGCGTCGGCGATCCGTGCGCTGATTGCCCGCCGCCGCACCGATGCGTTCCCGACGGCATCGACTCGCTGGTGTGCACGTCGGCTCTCGAGACCTGCGAGGACGTGCGCGCCGTCTACGATCTCATCACGCGAGACCTCGGCCGCCTCTGCGATGGCGAGGAGTGCCACGTCGTCCTCGGCGACTGCGGCATCGGTCTCGGCGATTGCTACTACGCCGTGAGCACGCGCATCCGCCAGGAGGACCTCGCCGCGCTCGCGCGACGATTCGGCGAGCTCCGCTGCGTCGGTCCCGTCTGCTTCTGCGCGCCCCCTCCGGACGAGGCGGTCTGTCGCGGAGGAGGATGCGAGTTCGTCACGGAGTGAGCGGTCCGCCGACCGGTGACTCGCGCTCGCCCGGTGTGGTACCATTCACGCCAAGAAGGGCGAGGGTATGGACGGCGGACGCGCGATTCCGGACGATCTCAGGAGAGTGCGCGCGGCCCTCGATGGGGACTCGACTTCGCTCGAGGACCTGCTCGAGGCGTACCGCGAGCGGCTCAGGCGCATGGTGCGCCTGCGCATGGATCCGCGCATACGGGCGCGCGTCGATCCCTCCGATGTGATCCAGGAAGCCTATATCGACGTCACGCGCCAGCTGTCGCAGTACGCCGAGGACCCGCGGATCCCGTTTTTCTTCTGGGTGCGGTTCCTGACGGCGCGCAAGCTGCAGCGGGCTCACCGCCAGCACCTCGGCGCCGGCAAGCGCGACGCGGCGCGTGAGGTGCGGCTCGGCGCGGGATCGACGCCGAGCGCGAGCTCGATCATCCTTGCCGAGGCGCTGGCGGACTCGGGTCCCTCGCCCTCGGGGCTGGCGCGCGTGCGTGAGGACTCGGCGCGCGTCGTCGCCGCGCTCGATGCCCTGCGCTCCGGAGACCGGGAGATCCTGGCACTGCGACACGCCGAGCAGCTCTCCAACGCCGAGATCGCCGGGCTGCTTGGCATCACGGCAAAGGCCGCCCAGCTGAGGTACATCCGCGCCATCAGGCGTTTGCGCGATCGGCTGCGCGTCACGGACGGCGGCGCGACACCGTCAGCGGGCGGGGACGAGCCGTGATCCACAGACGGGACGACGCGCGGGACGACGCGCTCGATCGCGGGGACGCGCAGGGCGACGACTCGTCGGAGCGCGACTACCTGGTCGGTGAGCTGGCCGAGGAGTTCGTCGACCGCCGCCGGCGCGGCGAAACGGCGTCGATCGAGGAGTTCGCGACGCGGTACCCGGAGCTCGCCGACGAGATCCGCGAGCTCTTCCCCACGCTCGAGCGCATCGAGCCAGCACCGTCGACGCCAGCACCGTCGACGCCAGCCTCGCCGATGAGATTGCCGTTCGGCGCGGGTTCCGCCCGCGCTTCCGACGGCGCTCTCGACGGCGGCCCCGACGAGGACGACGACGGCTTTCCCCGCCGTTTCGGCGACTACGAGCTGCTCGGCGAGGTCGCCCGGGGCGGCATGGGGGTGGTCTATCGCGCCAGACAGCTGACCCTCGGTCGCGAGGTGGCGCTCAAGATGATCCTCCCGGGCGCGCTCGAGGGCTCGCAGGGGGTGGAGCGATTCCGCGTCGAGGCCGAGGCCGCCGCGGCGCTCGATCATCCCGCCATCGTGTCGATCCACGAGATCGGCGAGTACGACGGACGCGACTATTTCACGATGCAGCTCGTCGAGGGCGGCAGCCTGGCGGCGCACCTCGAGCGCACGGTCGCCGAGCCGCGCCTGGCGGCCGTCTGGCTCGAGGCGATCGCGAGGGCCGTGCAGTACGCGCACGAGCACGGCGTCATTCACCGCGACCTCAAGCCCGCGAACATCCTCATCGATTCCACCGACGCGCCGCGCATAACCGACTTCGGTCTGGCGCGGCTGGTGCAGAGCGACAGCAGGCTGACGGTGACCGGGGCGATCGTCGGCACGCCGAGCTACCTCGCGCCGGAGCTCATCGACAGCGGCAGCCGCGGGACCCTCGCGTCGGACGTCTACAGCCTCGGTGCGATTCTCTACGAGTGTCTGGTCGGCGAGCCGCCGTTTCGCGGTGAGACGGCGCTGGCGACGCTCGACCTCGCCCGTCGGACGGAGCCGCGATGGCCGCGGCAGATCCGTTCGGCGATCGGCGCCGACCTCGAGACCATCTGCATGAAGTGCCTCGAGAAGGATCCGCGCTGCCGCTACTCGAGCGCCGGGGCGCTCGCGGACGACCTGGCACGCTTCCTCGAGGGCCTGCCGATCGAGGCCCGGCCCACGGGCGCGCTCACCCGGCTCGTCAAGTGGTCGCGCCGTCGGCCCGCGCTCGCCGCGCTCGTCGGCGTCTCCGCGGTCTCTCTCCTGGCGTTGCTCGTCGTCGGATTCTGGTATAACGTGCGCCTCCGAACGGCTCTCGATCGCTCCGACAGCCATCGCGTCGCGGCGGAGATCCAGCTCGCTCACCGGGCGTGGCGGGACGGCAAGCTCGATCGCATGCGGGAGATCTTGCACGGTCAGCTCCCGCTGGTGACCGGGCGGCAGTCGCCGGGCTTCGACTGGCGCTTCCTCTGGACGCGTGCGTGGAGCCGGCGCGTCAGGCTCGACGGTCACCGGCAGACCGTCGAGTGCGTTGCGTTTCGTCCGGGCGACCGTCAGGTCGCGACGGGGAGCCGGGACCACACCATCAAGCTCTGGGACTGCGAGACCGGCGCGACGCTGCGGACTCTGGCGCGGCACGCGCTCTGGGTGCAGGACCTGGCGTTCTCGCCCGATGGTCGCTTCCTCGCCAGCGCGGCCGGGGTTCCCTCGGACGTGTCCGGCGGCGGCGAGATCATGGTGTGGGACCTCGAATCGGAGGGCAGCGCGCCTGCCGCCGTGATCCGGCGCCCGACGGCCGTGACCACCGTCGACTGGTCCTCGGACGGGGAGCTCGTGCTCGCCGGAGATCTCGGCGGGGTCGTCCTCCTCCTCGAGGCGAAAGCTCTCCTCGAGCGCAGCAACGGTGACGGGGCTGACACCGGCGAGACACGCGTCGAGACTCGCGGCCAGCTCGACTTCGGTGGCGCCGTACGCCGGGTGCGCCCGTCTCCCGACGGCGCGCTCCTCGCCGTGGGTGGCGGGTCTCTCGGAGAGGGCCGCGTCGGACTGCGAGACCTCGAGACCGGGTCGTGGCGGTTCCTTGACGTCGATCTTCCCGACCTCGTCGAGGAGCTGGCCTTCTCGGCGGACGGCCGGCGACTCGCCTTCGCCGGCAGGAACGCGAGCGTCACCCTCGTCGACATGGACAACATCGACAACATCGACGACGGCGACACGGTCACGGTGCTGCGACACCAGCAGCACACCACGTCGCTCTGCTTCACGGCCGACGCGAAGCGACTCGTCGCCACCGTCCACGATCGCGACACGGGAGAGAACACGCTGAGGATCTGGGAGCTCGAGACGCCCGACTCGAGGACTTCCCTCCCGATCTCCACGACCTGGTCGCTCCCGTCCATCATCAGCGCGACCGGCGTGTCCGGCGACGGCGGGACGATCGCGCTGGCCGGCAATCCTCTCGCGGAGCTGCGTGATCTGCGGTCCTTCCGCGAACACGACTCCGTACCTGTCGACGATGACATCACGAGCGTGCAGTTCTCTCCCGACGGCAGTCTCCTCGCGACCGGCAGCCGGGGCGGCCGTCTCTCCGTCTGGAACGCACGGACGAACGCGCTCATGGAATCGATCGACGCGCATGCCAGCGTGATCCTGGCGATCGCCTTCTCGCCGGAAGGGCGCCATCTCGCCACCGGCTCCGCGGACAAGACCGTCAGGCTCTGGACGCGTGACGGCGGTGGCGCGTGGAAACCCGCCGGCGTCTTCAAGGGCCATCTGGGCACGGTGCGGTCCCTCGCTTTTCATCCCTCGGGCGACCTGCTCGCGGTCGGGAGTTACCGCCGCGTCCGGCTCTGGAGCGTGTCGCGGCAGCAGCGTGTCGCCGAGATCGAGGCGCACCTCGGGCGCACGGTCGCCGTGTTCTTCACGAGCGACGGAGGCACGCTGCTCTCGGTCGGACGGGAGGGCGCCGTGCAGTTCTGGTCGACCACCGACTGGAAGCCGCGGCGGACCGTGACTCTCGGCGCTCCGTGGAGCTTCTCCGCGGCGCGTTCAGCGGACGGGCGCTTCCTCGCCGTCGGCTTCGAGGACGGCTCGATCCGCCTGATCGACATGCGCGGCCACCTGCCCGAGCGCGTCGTCGCCGGACAGGCGACGGGACCGGTCGCGGTGGCGTTCACGTCGGAGAGCGACCTCCTCGTCTCGGCGGAACCGGATGGGCTGCTCCGGTTCCGCGACGTGATCACGTGCCAGGAACGGCTCTCGCTCGCGGGCGCCACCAACTGGTCGAAGTCGGTGGCGGTCGCGCCGCAGGGAACCCTGATCGCGTGCGGCGGGCTCCCGGGGCGCGTTCAAGTCTGGCGCGCGCCGGCCGGCCTCGAGCCGGCGCCGGAGCTCGTCGTGGCGCCGACCGTCGACGCGGCAGAATCGCGCGCGCGGCCAACGGCCGAATCACGGCGACGGCCCTCGAAGACGGACGCCGCCGGGGCCGGTCCGTCCGGCTGGGTCGACGTCACGACCGCCGAGCTGGCCGGCTCGAGCGGCTGCCAGGGGATGACCGCCGGAGACATCGACGGCGACGGAGACGTCGACCTCTACCTCGCGTACAACGGCAGCAATCGCTTGCTCCTCAACGACGGCGGCCTGCGGTTCCGTGAGGCTGCGAGCGGACCGCTGGCCGACGGGGGCGACAGCCACGACGCGGCGTTCGCCGATGTCGACGGCGACGGCGATCTCGATCTCTACGTCGCGAACGGCGACGGCGCCAATCGTCTCTTCCTCAACGACGGGCGCGGCACCTTTTCGCAGTCGACGGCGCCGCCGCTCGACGACGACGGCAGCGGGAGCTCGCTGAGGTGGATCGACGTCGAGAACGACGGCGACCTCGATCTCTTCCTGGTGAACACGCCGGGCGGCGCCAACCGGCTCTTCCGGAACCGGGGAGACGGTCGCTGGGAAGACTCCTGCCCGGCGACTCTGGAACGAGCCGTGCGCGCCGAGTGGTCGGACCACGACGGCGACGGCGACCTCGATCTCTTTCTGGTCGGAGCGGACACGATCGCCATCTTGCTCGAGACGCTGGGTCCCGACTCCACGCGGGAAGTCACGCCCGCGAGCCTGCGCGGCCTGCGACACGCCTGGAGCGCCTGGGGGGACCTCGACAACGACGGCGATATCGATCTCTTCGTCAGCGTGCCGTCGGGATACGCGAACATCTTCCGCAACGACGGCGGAGGTCGTTTCGTGCCGCTCAACGTCGAGTTCCCGCGCTCGAGCGGCGTGGAGTATCGCCCGCAGTGGATCGACTTCGACCTCGACGGGGACATCGACCTCTTCCTCGGTCACAACCGCGAGAGGAGCCTGCTCTACCGCAACGACGGCGGTGGACGATTCACCGAGGTGACTGTCGGCCCCCTGCGCTCCCTCGGCGCCGTCACCGCCTACGCGTGGGCCGACCTCGACGGCGACGGCGATCCGGATCTCGTCTGCGCCGACTGGGACGAGCAGATCCGCGTCGTCCGCAACGACACGACCACCGGCCGCCACTGGCTCGCCGTCGAGCTCCGCGGCACGCGGTCGAACCCGAACGGCGTCGGCGCGCGCGTGCGTGTCGTCACTGGCGAGCGCACGCGCATCCGCGACGTCGTCTCGGGACGCAACCGCGGACCGCTGGCGGCGATCTTCGGCCTGGGAGACGCGCGTCGCGCCGAGGTCGTCGAGGTGCGCTGGCCCTCGGGCGCTGTTCAGCGTCTCGAGAACGTCGAGGTGGACCGCACGATGCGGATCGTCGAGCCGGACGCTCCGGGGCAGTGACTCCGCCGCGACCGACGCGTGCGAGTGAGCGCGTTCAGCCGCCGAACGGAAAGACCAGCCCGAGGGCGCAGAGCGCGGCGTCGCCGGCGACCCAGAGCCAGCGGGCAAGACCGAGCCGCTCGCGGCGGAGGACGTTGAGCGTTCCCAGGGCGATCCAGGCCAGGCCGATCGCGGAAAGCAGTCGCAGCTTCGGGATCAAGTCAGCGGCGACCTTCTCGAAGTTCTCCGGCGGGATGATGTGGATGAGGAAGAGAACGCCGGTCACCGTGACGAACCACCATGTCCGCAGCGAGAAAGGACCGCCACGAGCTCTTTTCTTCTTGATCGGGTCGTCGAGACGGGCCGGGGTCGAGTTGAAGAAGGGCGCACCGTCGCGGGCGCACGGGCCGTGACGGTCGAGGTAGGTCGCGGCAAGCCGCTCGCACCGCTCCCACTCCTCCTCGTTGATCTGTCGCTTGCGCTCCTCGATGCGGTCGACGTCGTCGGAGAGAAACTCCGCGATCTGCGGGTCGACGTTGCGGAACAGGCCGCTGTTCCCAGGGCCCGGCTCTATGTCGCGGGCCACCTCGTCGGCCGGTGGATAGACGCACACCGCGAGCAGCCGCGAGCCCTCCTCGAGCCGGTGCTCGCGGGCGACCCATTCCGGGAAGTGCAGCATCACGACGCAGTCGATGTCCTCCGTGTAAGCCGCCACGAGGAGCGGGGAGCGTGACACGACGAGAGCGGCGCCATACGTCCCGTGCCAGAGGTGCTCCTCGAGGTACTTGACGTATCGAGTCCCGACGAGGCGCGTGAGTAGCTCCCAGAAGATTCCCGTCACGCCTCGGAGCCTGCGGTAACGCCTGCGCGAGAGTGGCACGCGAGCTGGATCGCTGGCGACGATCTCGTCGTCGAGGTATTCGGTCATGCCCTCGATTCTGTCACGCCGGAGCCGGCATGAGAAGGCGGCGAGCACAGGGAGAGCACGTCGAAAAACCTGGCTCGGCGGCGCCGGCGGGCGTATGGTGGCAGGACTGAGACGGCTGCCGTTCATGCCGTCCGGCTCTTTGACAACGCGCCGATCGATCCCTGCTCCACTGGGGCTTTTTGAATCAGTCCACGATCGACGTCTCTCCCGCATGCCGACTCCCGCGCCGGTCCGTATCACGGGCCGCGCCTCGAGCGAGGCGCCGGGCAGGTCACCGGGGACTCCAATCGAGAGGAGGTTCCCATGTCCTGTCCCGATCCGACTTCTTCACGTGGACTTCGCCCCTGTCGTGTCACCGGGCCTGGTCCGGGCCAGTCTCGTGGCTTCACGCTGGTCGAGCTCCTGGTAGTCATCGCAATCATATCCGTACTTGCCGGCGCTCTCCTGTCGACGATCAAAATCGACCGGGATCGAGCCAACATCGCCAACTGCACGAGCAATCTGAAACGGATTGCCGAGCTGGCGATGATCTACGCCGACACCGGAACGAACCGGTTCTTCCCGCTGGCGAAGGGGAGCAATCCAGCGGCCCACGAGTCTCTCAACGTGCTCGTCGAGGCGTCTCCAGGGCTCTCACCGAAGCTCTTCATCTGCAGGTCATCGCGAGAGGACGAGGCCGTCATCGATGAGAACGGCCGCTTCTCGCTCGACGCGGAGACGTGCTCGTACGCGTGGACCGGCGAGAAGCTCGCGCCGACGGACGCCGGACGCGTCCTCGCGAGCTGCAAGCACGTCAGGACCGGCGACAGCCGATCCGGCCATCCGGGCGGTGTCGTCGCCGTGTTCACCGACGGTCACGCCGAGTTCATGACCACCGACAGGCTCGATCCCGACTCCGGGCTTCCCGAAGGACTCGTTCCGTAGATCGCGAGCTTCACCGTCGAGCTCACCGAATCGTGAGCTCGTCGCATCCCGAATCTATCGGGTCCCCGGGACCGACGGCGCCGTCAGGCGAGCGCTCGTGAGCGCCCGGCGAGCGCGTGGAGCGGCATGCGGGCTCTGCTCCGAGAATGAACCCGGCGGGCGGCGTGTGCAGCCCGTCGGGTCGTCTCGTTCACCGGCCCTGCTCGATGAGCGCGGGCTCGCGCTCGAGATCGCTGACCCGATCGCGCTCGGGATCGCGGCGCGGATCCAGGGCATCGATGAGCGCGCCGAGCCGGTCCGGAAAGATCAGGAAGTCGTCGTTCGCCTCGTGCGCGCGACGTTCGAGCACCAGGCGCTCGTACTCCTCGCGCAGCTCGGTCGACAGGGCGAGCTCCGTGAGTCCGGACTCGGTCGTCGCGAGACATCGCTCTCTCAGCTCGTTGAACGTCATGGGCAACCTCCACGAGTGTTCTCGGCAGGTTGCGCTCGAGGCTTTGCGAGCTGGTGTTTCTCGGAACTGCAGCCATACCGCCGGCGGGGGGCCCACAGTGGCTGAACACCCCGTTCTGCGCTCCCGCGTGGCCTCTCCTTTGCATGAATGAAGGACAGCCGGGGTGGCGCCGCCTGCCCGTGCGAGCAGAGCTGACGTCCCGTGGTGGCCGTACGTCGAAAAAACTCGCCCCGGACGAGACAAAACTCGCACCTCGGGAGAACGCCGTGAAGATCCAGCGCATTCTCCTCGCCACCGACTTTTCTCCGTGTGCCCGCTCGGCGTACGTCGCCGCGGCGGAGATCGCGCATCGATTTCGCGCGCGCGTCGAGCTGGTCCACGTGCTCGAGTGGCAGCACCGCGAATTCGCTCTTCTCGACGACTTGCCGGAGGGATCGGCGCTCGAGGATCTCTGCCAGCAACGCGTCGCCCGCATGCGTCACGAGACCGCGACGCCCGTGTTCCGTGGTCTTGAGGTCGACATCCGCTTGCTCGGAGGTCACGGCGCCGGCGCCGTCTGCGCGTACGCCGAGACGAGTGGCGCTGACCTGGTCGTTCTCGCCAGTCACGGGTACTCGGGATTCAAGCATTTTGTGCTGGGAAGCTTCGCCGAGCGCGTCGTGCGCCACTCGCCCGTTCCAGTGCTCGTGTTCAAGGACGGTCCTCGCGGGCAGAAAGAATTCCAGCTCGAGAGAATTCTCTTCCCGTGTGACTTCTCGCCGCTGTCCTTGGAGGCGCTCGACGCCATCCGGCTCCTCGGGCGTGTCTCGAACCCGCACGTCACCATCGCCCACGTGTGGAAGAACCCGCCTTACCGTGCAGCGTCAGGGCGAGCAGACACCCGGGCGGCGATTCTCGGGAAGCTCCAGCGATTCGGGGACCGCGAACTCGACCACATCGATCACGAGTGTCGATTGCTCGAGGGCGACCCGGCGTCGCTCATCGTGGCTGCAGCAGAGGCGGGCGAAATGGACGTCATCTGCATGGCCACCCACGGTTGGACCGGCCTCAGGCACATGCTTCTCGGCAGCGTTGCGGAAAAAGTGGTGCGGGGTGCGCGGTGCCCCGTGCTCACCGTGCGTCCTCACGAGGAGAAGTTCAGGGTGTCGACGGATTACTTGACGGATCCGAAGACGTTTTTGGCGGGCTGGCCTCCCCGGTGAAGCGCACCGGGGCCGCCGGGACGTGAGCTCCTCGCGCAACGCGCCCTGGCGACGGTGCCGAGTTGCATCGACCCGGAGCGCCCCGATCGAGGGAGCGCCGCACGCTCGCGGCGGCGAGCGGTCAGAAACGGTCGCGTTTCACCGGAAGGGTGGAGAGAAGCGACCAGCGCGTGCTCCTCGAGACAGAGGACCGAGACCAGAGACAGAGATCAGAGGACAGACGCCCGAGTCCGAGTCGGACTCCGATCTCGGTCATCGGACGTCGGAATCGGTCATCGGAATCGGAGTCGGAGTCGGGTCGGAGTCGGAATCGGTCGTCGGACTCGGTATCGGCATCGGTCATCGGACTCGGTCCCGCGTCCGCGACCGCGACAACTCACCTCACCTGAAAGATCGCCTCCACCTCGATCGGGATGCCGCCCGGGAGGGAGCCCACCCCGACGGCGCTGCGCGCCGCGGTGCCCGCCTCCTTGCCGAACACCTCCACCATGAGGTCGCTGAATCCGTTGACCACCTGGGGCTGGCGGGTGAAGTCCGGGGCGCAGTTGACCATGCCGAGGACCTTGACGACTCGCACGACGCGGTCGAGACTCCCGAGCTCGTGACGCACGGTTCCCAGGACTCGGATTCCCACGGCGCGCGCCGCGGCGCGTCCCTCCTCGATGTCGATGTCTCGCCCGACGACGCCGGTCCACGGGCTGCCGTCGGGTCGTCGCGGACCGTGCCCGGAGACGTAGAGCATGTCGCCGACGCGCACGGCCGGGACGTACGTCGCC
The DNA here is from genome assembly GCA_041569895.1 of Planctomycetota bacterium. GTDB lineage: Bacteria > Planctomycetota > UBA8108 > UBA8108 > JACQVS01 > JBFFXF01. The sequence continues at coordinate 13,865 of JBFFXF010000133.1, forward strand.
ACCGGCGTGGCGACGGGCGGCAGCTCGATTCCGAGCTCACGGAGTCGTGCCTCGGGGCCGTTCTCCGCGCGCCCTCGCGACGCCATGCAGCTCGCGAGCGCCCCGATGGCGAGAGTGATCGCGAAGCTCCGGGTGAGTTGTAGCATGCGCGTCAGATGCTCGCATCCGAGCGACGTCGACGGCTGCGCGCGCCGGTGATGTAAGTCGTTATCAGCATCCACCGTTACCAGTGTGCGAAACCGGGACCGGAGACGCAAGTGCGAGCGCCGAACGGATCTTGCGTCGCGGCGCTTCACGCGGGCGGTTTGCCGCGCCGCCGCGCCGCATCGTATACTCCTCGCGGGTATCTCGGGTTTTCGAGGGTCAGATCTGGAAGCATGCGTTCGCTCAGGGGTCACCAGGTATGGAATATCCCGCCTGCCGCCGGCGGCGTTGTCGCTCATCTATGCATTCCATTGACAGGGCTCTGCGCGGGGGGCCTCACGGCCTGACGCTGATCGAGCTGATGGTCGTGGTCGCCGTGCTGTCGATCATCATGGTGCTCGCGATTCCGAACTTCACCAAGGCCCGTCAGTCGGCGAACGAGGGCTCGGCGATCAGCTCGCTGCGCACCATCACCGGCATGAACGAGCGCTATCGACTGCGTTTCAACCGCTACGCCAGCAGCATGAACGACCTGTCCAATGTCGGGTTGATCGACGAGAACCTCGGCGACGGCAACAAGGCGGGGTACACGTTCAGCTACACCGGGGCGACCTTCACCTTCTCCTGCACGGCGGACCCCGAGACGCCGGGCACCAGCGGCACGCGGTATTTCTTCGTCGACTCGTCGGGAGTGATCCGTTTCAGCACGACCGGGACGGCCACCTCGGCCAGCACGCCGATCGGAGACTGAGTGGATGGTCTGGGCGAGGGGGAGTGGAGCAGAGCGCGGGCAACGATCGAAGCGATGAAGACAGGCGAAAAGACAGGCGACAAGGGAACGGAATCACGACGCCAGGAGCGGCGACGGCGCACGTGGCTTCCTGGCGGCCTCCAGAGCAAGATCGGCGCCGCGACCTACGCGGTGGCGGCGATCGCGCTGATGCTCAGTCTGCAGATCGGCATGCTCGGTCTGTACTGGGTCTTCACCCGGGAGCCGACCACCGTCGAGGAGGCGCTCCAGATGATCAAGGGCGTGCTGCTCGTCCAGTTCGTGGTGCTCGCGGTCGCCGTCGGCGGGTTCGCCTACTGGGCGGGTCGCACCTTCTTCCGCGTCGCGGGTCCGCTGTACCGCATTCGGGCGTATTTCGCCAGCCTTGTCGACGGCCGATGGGACGTGGCATGCGACATCCGCACCACGGATCACCTCCACGACCTGAAGGACTCCATCAACGAGGGTCTGAAGCCGATGACGGCCAGGCTGCGCAGCCAGCACGACGCCCTCTCCGCCGCGCACGAGCTCCTCGAGCGGTTGCGGGAGAACGGCGAGGCCGACTCGATCGCCCCGCTGCTCGAGCGGATCGACGCCGAGAGAGCGGAATACGCCCGCCGCTTCGGAGAGAGCGCGCCGGACGAGGCGAACGAGACGACGGAGCATGACGCCGTCGCGGCGACCGAGAAAACGCCGTCGCCCGCCTGAGCATCTCCGGTCCCGGGCCCGAGGTCAGTGCTGCCCGCCCTGTGTAGCGACGTCCATGTTCCCGTTCGCTGGTGGCGCTCGCCCCTCGGCAGCACCTCGGTGTCTTCTCACACTGATCGCGCTTGATAGGCGCTGCTCTCCGTTGGTCATCCCGTCGGCTGTGCGAGCACCGACGGGACCGGCACACGACTTTATCGGCAAGCCGAATCGGTCCAGTCGACGGACTCCTCGACCGTCTCAATGCTCCCGTTCGGACAGAGATAATCGGCATACGTTACGTTCGCCCAGACGCCGTCTCGGCATTCCCACTTCGTGTACCTGACCAGCAGATTGGCGTCGTTGCAGACGTCGGCGGCTTCAACGGCGTCGATCAGCTCGACCCTCGTTGCTTCGGCTGTCGTGCAGCGCGAGTTTGTCCACTCGAGGGACTCCTCGATGGTGACGATGTTTCCGTCTGGACAAAGATAATCCGCGTACGTGACGTTGACCCAAAACCCGCGCCGACACTCCCAGCGCGTGTACTTCACCAGAAGCATGGCGCCGGCGCAAAGATCCTCGTCACGGACCAAGTCCAGGCCTCCGATCGTGATGGTGTCCGAATGACCGAACAAGGCCGCCGAGATCCCATCGCGCTTATCACCGACGAAATGCCCCGCGTCGTGAAACGTTCCTGGCGCGATGATCGGGAATCCGTCCTCATCGACCGCTAGATCGGCCTCCGCCGTCACTTGCATTTCCACACCGTCCTCCCTGGCCGCCGGCGTGAGCCAGATATTGAGTTTGACGAGACCTTCCTCGACCCGGTGAGTCGCGTTCACAATCTCGCGAGTGCTCGGTGCCCCGGCTCGAAACAGACTGCCCACTTCGACGTTGAGCAAGTCGGAGTCCGGGCCAGTGAAATCGAAGTCGAACGACTCCGCACGCACGCGAGTGATCTTGAGCCCCAAGTGCTCGATCTCCTCGTGTTCGAACGTGGCGCCCTTCAGCTCGAGCCGCCAGCCGTTTCGGCGGTTGAGCAAGACTTCGAGGGGGGAGGGGCGCGAGCCCTGATCCGGTCGGGATTGAAGAATCTCGAGGCTTGCATGCAGGGCCATCGACGAGTTCACGGGCACGTCCGGCGATTCGGGACATATCGGGGCAGGCCCTCCCCCGAACTTCCAGTTGAGGAGGTAAACGGCATCGCTCAGGTCGACCGTGCCGTCACCGTTGACGTCGCCGCATGGAAACAAGACGTCGAGCTCGCCTGCAGCGATCCGCGAGCCCCATTCGTCGACGAGCGAAAGACCGACAGTCAGAGATATGACGAGCACGAGTCGCTTCATGACATTGACCTCCCACAGGTACCAAGGGCCGATGACGTCTTCCGAACGACGTTCGACGAGTCACTGTCAGAAGCGAGAACGAAGGTCGCGAGCCCTACGGTTTTTTTCGGCCGCTCGCGTACGAACTCGTTTCGGCACACTGGTTCATGGTAGGCTGTACTCCGTAGAACCATGACCTCAGAGCCTGCCGTCCACGTTTCCATCGTGCTTCTCGCTCTTGCGGTCGCGTTCCCGTGCGTCGCGGCCGACGAGCGCCTGGCGATCGATCTCCACGCGCCGGATGCGGCCGGGCAGTGGGTCCTTCTCGACGATACCGCCGAGATCCAGCGCGGTGTGCTCGTCCTCGACGGCCGCAGCGCCGCGTCGCGCGCCGTGCTCGAGCCGCTCGCGTGGGACGACGTGACGCTGCAGGCCAACTTCATGGTCGAGCCCGCGGCGAAGGGGGTCCTCGCGTGCGGCTTCATGGTGCGAGTCGCCGACGCCACGACGTACTACTACGTCCACTACGATCGCGCGCAGGCGATCCTCGTTCGCTCCGACGCGAGCGAATCGTGGAACGAGATCCGCCGCGCCAGCGGGCTCGACAAGCCGGCGGGACGCTGGCACGAGGGACGTCTCGAGTGCGACGGCGATCGGCTGCGAGTCCATCTCAACGGCAAGCTCCTCTACGAGGCGCGCGATGCGACGCTCCGCGGCGGACGCGTCGGCTTCTATGCCGGACAGGGTCGCGCCCACGTCAAGGACATCGTCGTCACCGGCAAGCGGCGCGCGCCGTCGAAGCCCCTTTCCGCTCCGCCGCGTCCCGAGAAGTTCGTGCTGGTGTGTCGCGATGCGGGCGCCGGGGGCTACGAGGCGTTTCCCGACGTCTGCCGCCTCGCCGATGGCCGGCTGATGTGCGTCTTCTACGCCGGCTACGCGCACGTCTCGCGGCCGGGCGATCGCCTGCCGCGCGGGGGCCGGGTCGCGTACTGTCTCTCGGCGGACGAGGGACGATCGTGGAGCGAGGCGCGTGTCCTTCACGACGGGCCGGACGACGACCGCGATCCGTCTATCACGCAGCTTTCGAACGGCCGCCTGCTCTGCACGTTCTTCAACCGCGGCGGCGCGTTCGTCCTCTCGTCGCGAGACGCCGGCGAGACCTGGTCCGAGCCGGTGCTCCTCGGCGATCACCACGCCGTGAGCTCGCCGGTGCGCGAGCTCTCGGACGGGCGACTGATCCTCGGGCTCTATCACGAGCGCGGCGGGGTCGCGAACGGCGCCGTCGTGATGAGCGACGACGGCGGCGAGACGTGGGGCGACGTCGTCGACATCGACAACGGCGGGCACTACCTCGACGCCGAGACGGACGTCGTCGAGCTCGCCGGCGGAGAGCTCTTTGCCGCCATGCGAGGGCGCGAGCGCATGTGGTGGTCGCGGTCGTCGGACGGCGGGCGCACGTGGAGCCTCCCGGTGTCGTTCGGGACTCCCGGGCACTGCCCCTACCTGCACCGCGCCGTCGACGGCACCATCCTCCTCGGTCACCGGCTGCCGGCGACCAGCCTCCGCTTCAGTCGCGACGAGTGCCGCACCTGGAGCGACGACGTCCGCGTCGATGACCACGGCGGCGCGTACCCGTCGATGGTCAACCTCCGCGACGGCTCGGTGCTGATCGTCTACTACGAGGAGGGCGCCGGCTCGAACATCCGCGCGCGACGCTTCCGCACGACACCGTCGGGCATCGAGTGGCTGCCGCCCGCCGACGACTCGCTCGCGGACCTTCCGGCGAGGCTGATCGACGTGCGCCGCATCTGGGACCGGGCTCCGCACAACGCCTTTACCGATCTGGTGCGATTCCGCGACCGCTGGTTCTGCGTCTTCCGCGAGGGTCAGGGCCACGTCTCGCCGGACGGCGCGCTCCGCGTCATCGTCTCCGCGGACGGCCGCTCGTGGCGCTCCGCGGCGCTGCTCTCGAGCGACGACTCCGACCTGCGCGACGCCAAGATCAGCGTCACGCCGGACGGCCGGCTGATGCTCTCCGGGGCCGCTGCCCTCCACCAGCCGGAGCCGATCCGGCATCAGTCCCTGGCGTGGTTCAGCGACGACGGCGAGACCTGGAGCGAGCCGGTCAAGGTGGGGGACCCGAACCTGTGGCTCTGGCGCGTGTCGTGGAGGGGCGATACCGGGTACGGGATCGGCTACTCGACCGTCGCCGACAAGTTCATCCGGCTGTACCGGACGGTCGACGGGGGACGGACCTACGAGCGGCTGGTCGGCGACCTCGGAGTCGAGGGCTACCCGAACGAGACGTCGATCATCTTCGGCGACGACGGCGCGGCGCTCTGCCTGCTGCGCCGCGATCCCGCCGAGGGGATGCTCGGGGCGTCGCGACCGCCC
>JBFFXF010000134.1:0-19055 GCA_041569895.1 Planctomycetota bacterium
GGGCCGCAGCCCTCCGGATCGGACGGCGCGGCGAAGTCGCACGGCAACGCGATCGCCCGCGAGGTGCGCCGGCTGGTCGACGCGGGGCTCGAGCCCCTGACCGGTGTCCCGATGGTAAAGTCGCGCCACCTCGAGCTGCCGCTCGACGAGCTCCCGGATCGCGCCCGCCTCGAGGAGACGGCGAGGAGGAACGATTTCAACGGCGAGAACGCCCGCCGCCAGTTGAAGATCATCGACCGCGACGGCGCGCTGCCGGCCCACGTCGAGTATCCGGTGACGACGTGGACCTTCGGTGACGACCTCGCGATCGTGTTTCTCGCGGGCGAGGTCGTCGTCGACTACGCCGTGCGCCTGAAGCGCGAGCTCGACTGGTCGCGCCTCTGGATCAACGGCTGGACCGACGACGTGCCGTCCTACATCCCCTCGAGGCGGATCCTCGACGAGGGCGGGTACGAGGCCGAGTTCTCGCAGGTCTACTACGAGCTGCCGGCGCGCTACGCGCCGGAGGTCGAGGACCTCATCGTCTCCACCGTCAAGGGGCTGGTCACCGGCGCGTTCGCGCCGCGAGCCGCGCTCGGGCCCTCGCCGTTCCACCGGCATCCGATGCTCGACCCGGAGAGGCTCGCCCGGCCGCCGGCTCTCTCCGACGCCGAGCGCAGCGCGCTCGAGCAGCGAGCGCGAGCGGTGATGTCCGACGTGCGCGGCGGCAAGACGCCGGTCGCCGCGGCAGCCCTGGCGCTCGCCCTCGAGACGGCGCAGAACGGTTTCGCCAGGATCGAGAGCAACGACGGCGGCGTCGACTCGTGGTTCAACTACACGGGAACCAAGTGCCTCCGTCCATACGTCCGTCAGCTCGAGCGCGGCGCCACCATCGCCTGGAGCACGGCGACGCCGAAGCGCGTCTCCGGCGACCGCGCCTGCTTCGCCTTCGCCGCCGGAGTCGGCTACTCGAGCCAGCCCGAGACCGAGGGCTTCCACCTGCTGATCGGCGACGAGGTCGCCCTCGAGTTCGACATCGTCAGGGCGCCGGCGCGATGGACGGACGAGGACGAGACCGTCGAGCTCCTCTACGTGCCCACGTGGACGTCGTCCGACGACTCGGGCGGGTTCTTCTTCCTCACCCTGCCGACCTCGCGCGTCACCGAGGGAAAGCCACTCAGGCTCGGCGTGCGATCGCGAGGCGAGGGCTCGCGACGGTGGTTCGCCGTCGACTACTACACCGACGCGGCGAGAATCGCGAGGGAGACGCTGCGCGAGTGACCCCCGTGACGGCGTGGGCGTTTCTGCAGACGATCTATCAGGAAGGCAGGAAGACCAGGAAGGCAGGAAACGAATCTGATCGTGGCTTGGTGCCGCCTGAGCTGCAGGAACGCCGACAACGGAGACGACCGGACCTACTGCACCCAGTACGAGTAGAGGCGCGCCTCGCGGAGCGTGAAGCGCAGTTGCACCGCGGTTCCCTTCGCCCCGGCGATGCCGCCCTTTTTCCACGTCACCCGCTCGCGCGGGAGGTCGCCGCGGAGGGCAGTCGATCGGGCGACGACGCGGCCGTCGGCGTCGAGGACCTCGACGCGGAGCTCGCCCCGGGACGCGTCGGCGTTGACGAGGAGCTCGCCGCCGGTCTGCCGGAACTTTCGCGTCACCACCGTGCCGCGCTCCTTGCCCGCGCTCAGTGAAACGAAGCCGTCGCGTCGCTGCGTCAGCAGCCCGATCTGCACCGGATGCTTGCGGACGACCTTCTTGAACTTCGGTCCCGAGTGCGCGCCGTGGACGCCGCAGTAGTAGATGAAGAGCTCGTCGCCGCGGGAAATGATGCGCTCGACGCTGCGGACCATGCCGCCCTCCCAGCCCTCGTCGTCGCCGAGCGCGAGCCACGTGGCGCGGTCGCCGACGCGCGTCCACCGGACGCCGTCCCGGCTGGTCGCGAGCTGCGTGTCAATCTTGCCGTCACCACCCTCGCGATAGATCCACAGCATGGCGATGTAAACGCCCTCGTAGATGTCGACGCCGGCGCCGTAGATCTGCGTGCCCGGGCCGTCCGCCTCGTCGCACTCGAGAACCAGCTTCGGCTCGCTCCAGGTCAGGAAGTCGTCGCTCTCGCTGCGGGCGAGGCGTCGGCCGAAGCCGAAGCGGCTGAACCCGACGTACTTCTCGAGTCGCGGATCGTAGACGACGTTCTGGTTGGTGTCGCAGTACCTGGCGATGACCGGATTGCCCGCGTGCGGCGTCCAGCGGATGCCGTCGGGGGAAAACGCGACGTACCAGCCGTCCTCGGGACCCGCCTTGCAGAACGGTTTTCCATCGCGGACCTCCCAGCCGCCGCTGCCGTGGTCCCAGTAGACGCACTTCCAGCGCCGCGTGGGGTCCGGGTCCCGCGGGTCGTGGAGCACCGAGATCCCCTCGCAGTTGTATCGCCCCAGGCCGAGCAGGTTGTTCTGCGTGTCGCCGTCGTAGGGGAAGAGCCCGAGCTTCGGCTTCACCCAGTGGACGCCATCCTCCGACTCGGCGTACGCGGCGAGCGTGGTGTGCGGGGCACGCTCGCGACCGTCGAGCTCCAGCGGTCGCAGCCCGCGGTCCCTCGGCCCGGTGAGGTACCACATCCTGAACCGCCCCGCGGCCTCGTCGTAGAGAGCCGTGCCGTAGACCTGGCAGCCGCGCTCCCAGTGGGTGTCGGGGCGCAGCACCGGATTGGCGGGATGTCGCGTCGGCGGGTGCACCACGCGCCGGACGCGCTCGGTGCGCTCGATTCCGACGTCGTCGAGGAAGAGCTGACGCTCGCCCGGAACGACCTCGAACGCGGCCTCGTCGCTCGGCGATCCGCCGCGGCCAGTCTCCTCGATGCAGTACAGAAACTTCCTGCCGCGCAGGAAGAGCTGGCCGCCGGCAAGCGCCGCCGAGGCGTTGATCGGGTCGTCCAGCTCGTTCGTCGCCAGCACCTTCAGCTGGCGCGCGCGCTCCAGGACGAGCGTCGTGCCGTCCCTCCCGGTCACGTAGACGCGCCCGTCCGCGCCGACGGGTGACGCGTAGACGTTCGAGATGTCCGGGAGGCGGGTGCGCTCGACGATCGACTCCCCGGTCCGGGCGTCGACGCATGACAGGATCGCCCGGTTCGACTGGAGGAAGTAGAGCCAGCCGTCGTAGAGCAGCGGCGATGGGATGTAGGGAGTGCCCCGGCTCTTCCTCCAGACGATGGCGTCGGTGTCCGTGATGTCGCCGCTCGCGGAGATCGGCAGGGCGAGCAGGGCGTACCCCTGGTAGCCGCTCATGCAGAAGACGATGCCGTCCTCGACGACGGGCGAGGGGATCACGTTGCCCGTCAGCCCGCCGCATTGCCAGATGACGTCGCCGCTGTCGAGGTCGTAGCTGCGCACCCTGTTGGAGGCGCTGGTGATGACCTGCGTCCTTCCGGCGTGTCCGACGACGAGCGGTGTCGCCCAGGCTCCGGGCTCCTCGCGATCCGCTCTCCATCGAGTGTCGCCGGTCCTCGCGTCGATGACCTCGATCGACGATGGTCCCTTCTGATCGCGCACGACGATGACCTGGCCGTCGTGCACCACCGGCGAGCAACCCTCGCCGAGACTCGCCTCCATGAAGGCCTTGCCCAGATTTCGCTCCCAGAGCCGCGTGCCCGCCAGGTCGTAGCAGAAGAGACCGGCCGAGCCGAACCAGCAGTAGAGGCGCTCGCCGTCGGTCGTCGGTGATGCCGACGCGTAGTCGTTGTCGCCGTGGTGGCCCTCGTGCGGGATGTTCCTGGTCGCCGTCCGCCGCCAGAACTCCTCGCCGCTGGCGCGGTCGAGACAGAGGACGACGAATTCGTATTCGGTGTTCGGATACGTGATCCCGAAGACCCGCTTCGGCTGGTCCTCGGGCCGCGGAAGCGAGGGATCCACCTTGCCGGTGTCGATCGCCGTGAGCAGAAAGACCCTGTTCTCCCAGACGATCGGCGTGGAGCTTCCCCGGCCGTCGACGGCGACTTTCCAGCGGACGTTCCTCTCCTCGCTCCACTCCGTCGGCGGCGTCGCGGTCCTCGAGACACCGTTGGCCTCCGGCCCGCGCCACTGGTGCCAGTTCCTCGACCGGAGCTCCTCGAAGGACTCCGCCTCCGAGCGGCTCGGCGCGCAGAGAACGGAGAGGAGAACGGCGACACCCAGGGCCGATACGCGCGTGATTCGACGTATTGCTCGAGTCACGATCGACTCCTCACCGCCCGCTCCGTCCACGGTTGAGGCGGGCTCGTCCGCTACGCGGACTCACCGACTGAACGCACTGCGATCAGGTCCGTATCGGCGACGGAGCGAATATCCCGGGCGGCGAGAGTCACCAGCGCCTGGGTCCGGCCGGAGGCTCTGACGAACTCGACCTCGAACTCATCGGTGTCGTATACCTGAACGACAGCCCCGAGGTCTCCGGCTCGAAGGCCATGCTCGGGGAGATCCCGCGCCAGGACGACTGTTTCGAGCTCTTTGAAGGTCATCAGGGCTCTCCCGGATACGCCGTTACGAAACGGGGAAAATCCTCCCCGGCACGCACAATCCAGACGCTCGCGACGTTGGCCACTCTACCCGACGGCCCTATAAGTGTAGCATGGATCTCAAACGTCTCGCCATGACGGCTCTTCTTGCTGGGCTCCGCTTCCTCGCGAACGTGCTGGGTTCGGAGCGCCGTCTCCAACTCTGTCCAATTCTCCTGGGAGAAACCCAGGGCCGAAAAGAAGACCGCCTTGAACCGGCCGACAGGGTGCGCCGCGGAGAGCAGGTAGTCACGGAGCTTGGCCGGCTCGATAACGGCCCGATCGGGATTGGGAAGCTTCAAGGTCCGGACTCCGGACTCCCCGTTCGCGGCGCCGGCTCGTGGAACACGACCGTCACCACGGTTTCCGACACGGCCGGCCACTTGCCGTCCTGGAGCGCCGTGCCGCGGATGGTGAGCTTCTGCTCCGGGTGGAGGCGCGGGTCCGGCATCGACTCGACTCGCAGCACGGCTCGCGTCTCGTTTGCCGGCACGACGACCGGCGCGGCGCTGAAGAGGCCGTCGAGATCGTCGGGGGCGGCGATCTCCAGTTTGACCTCCTCCGTGAACTTCGGTCGGCGTCGCACGTCGACGGCGACGTCGAAGCTCTCGCCGGGGCGCGTCTCGATCTCGCCGTCCGGGGCGACGACCTTGAGGAGCGCGCCCTCGAGGATCATCGTCAGCCGTGACTTCGTCTTGACCATGACGTAGCGGTCCTTGCCCTGCGCGTCGACGACCTTCGCCATCGCCGCGACGACCATGCGGGACGTCCGGTCGGTCTGCAGCCACTCCGGCAGGAATACCGGGTAGATCACACGCTCGGCGCCGGCGGGGACCTCGACGATCGGGCCGCGGATCCCCTGACGGTGGCGCGATTGCTTCGAGTACATCAGGAGCGAGATCTCGCCGTCGTATCCCTCGTTGCGCTCGATCGAGATCTCGGCGGGATACGTGCTGCCGCGGGGCAGCTCTCGCTGCCGCTCTCGTCCGACGACGTTGATCGACAGGGGAGGCACGATGGTCCTGGCGAGCAGGAGCCACGGCACTCGCGGCGTCGCCGGGTCGCGCGGGCAGAGGTTTCCCTCCGCATCGGCCAGCGCCACGCGAGCCACGCTGCGGTCGCCGATCTGTCCGACGCCGACGACACGCAGATACGCCGACGTCGTCGCGCAGTCCTCGGCAGCGGTGAGCTCGATGGCGACGTCCTTCTTCCCCTCCGTGATCCGCAGGTCCGCGGGCGCCGTTACTGCGGGCGGCAGTCCCATCACCGCCACCGCGACCTCTCCCCCGTACCCTCCGGCGCGCGCGAGCTGCACCTTGATGCTCGCCTTCGCGCCGGCGACGAAGCTGACGCGCTGCGGCATCGACAGCGAGAAGTCCGCTCGGGAACGCCGGACGACGAGACGGTAGATGGCGTCGGGCGTGCCCACCCGTGTCGACAGGTCACCGACCACGATGGTGTGCCGCCCGTCCGCGGCCGCGGTGAGCTCGAGCGCGCAGTCGACGCTGCCGTTGCCATCATCGGCCCTGGCGAGCTCCTTGCCGTCCGGGGCGAGCACCCGGACGAACGGATCGAGCGGCGAGCCGAGGACGCGCGCCTCGACGGAGATCGACCAGATCTCGCCCGTGACCATGTCGAGGGCGTGGCGGTCCTCCTCGCCGACGGCCGCGATCGTGCCGTTGACCGCGATCGGGCCGGGAAGCGCGACGGGCGCGTCGTCCGGGCGGGTCTCCTCCTCGACGATCTCGTCGAGGTCATCGAGCCGCAGCGTCACGGAGGTGGAGCCGGACGGCGTCTCGAGGCTGTACGCGAACTCCGGCTCCGCGGCGTGGGGAAACTCGACGGTCCTCGTGACGCGCTCCAGTCGCGCGGCGCCGCTCTCGAGCCCGTAGCCGATGAAGGCGACGTCGCGGGACTGGCCGCGGCGCCCGGAGGTCGGCCGCGTCACCAGCACGCGCGGTCCGGGAGTGATGCGCAGCGCGTAGACGAAGGCGCGGTTGCCGCGGAAGTCGACGTCGAATACCGAGACGGTGTACGACGTGCCCGCCGCCGCGCCGAAGGTGAGCTCGCAGTCCCGCCCCTCGGTGTCCGCCACGTCGTCGAGCACGACGCCGTCCTCGTCGCGCACCTCGATGACGCCGTTGAACGGCGAGCCGATGCGCCGCGCGATGAGATCGGCGGTGACCGGGCCGTCCCTCGTCGCGGTGAAGGTGTATCGGTCGACCTCGGCGATCCTGCCGAGCCGCGCCGCCACGGTCACCGGGAGCGACTCGAGCGTCTGGGGATGGTCACGGCGACGCTCCTCGAGGACGATCGCGCCGGCGTCGACCAGGAATGCGGCGCAGCGGCTCGGGCCGCTGGCGTTCGAGACCTGCCAGCGAGCGATCCGGCACGAGGTGCCCGTCGAGCTCCGGTCCGCAGGTCCGGCCACGCTGGCCACGGTGAGCCGCGCCGGCACCTCGCGTGGGATCGGGAAGGCGCCCGAGAACCCCTTCTTTCCGAACCAGTACGGCGGCGGCGGCACGAGGAACTCGCCGGCGGGTCCCGTGAGCTCGATGGTCACGCCCGCATCGAGCGAGTGCGCCTCGAGGTCGGGTGTGAAGTCGTAGCCGCCGAGCTGCACCTCGGTCGCCGCGCCGGCGGGCACGACGGGCGGGTAGACGTATCCCAGGTCGGGCGCCAGCTGTCCGAGCACCGCGGACGCGATGGCGACCAGCGGCAGGCTCACGCGAGGAGCTCCTCGAACACGGTGCCGCCGTCGACGATCGGCACCGGCCGCCCGAGCGGCGTGTAGTAGATCCTGTCGCTGTCGATCCCCATCAGATGGAAGATCGTCCGCCAGAGATCGCGGATGCCGACGGGGGTCGTGGTCACCGACGAGGCGGTCCTGTCGGTCGCGCCGATGACGACGCCGCGCTTCGTTCCCCCACCGGCGATGAGGACGCTCTGCGCCGCCGACCAGTGGTCGCGGCCGACGTCCTTGTTGATCTTCGGCGTCCGCCCCATCTCGCCCAGCATCAGCACGAGCGTGTCGTCGAGCATGCCCCGCTCGTCGAGATCGGTGACCAGGGCGGAGAAGGCGCTGTCGGCGCTCGGCGCGAGCGACTTCTCGAGGCTCTCGAAGTTGTCGAAGTGCGTGTCCCAGCTGCCGTGGTCGATGCCGACGAAGCGACAGCCCGCCTCGACGAGGCGACGCGCGAGCAGCGCGCACTGGCCGAGCTGATGGTACCCGTAACGCTCGCGGAGCGACTCGGGCTCCGAATGGATGTCGAAGGCCTCCCTCGCCCGGGGCGAGGTGATCATGCTGAAGGCCTTCTCGTAGTAGGTCGACATCTCCGCGGAGCGCCCGGGGGTCGCGATCGACGGGTCGCCGGCGCCGGTCGGGAGGAGCCCCTTCTCGCCGAGCTCCTCGAGCCGCTCGAGCAGACGGCGACGGCGCGCGAAACGCTCGGCGGCGATCGCGGTCGACGCGAGGTTGACGTCCCTGACCTCGAAGTCGGGCTGCACGGGATCGGTCTCGATGACGAACGGCGAGTACGACGGCCCGTAGAAGCCCGGCCCGCCCGCGCTCAGCGGGTTGGGGACGTTGATGTAGGGCGGCACCGGTCCGCCCGGCCCGAGCTCGCGCGCGACCACCGAGCCCATCGACGGGTAGAGCGGGTTGGTCGGGATGCCCTTCGCCTGCCCGTCGGAGAAGCTCGGCGGGTATCCCGTCAGGAACCAGTGCGAGCCGGTCTGGTGGCCGTTGTCGCCGTGGCTGTGGCTGCGGAGGATGGTGTACCTGTCCGCGACCCGGGCGCAGCGCGTCATCAGCTCGCCGACGTACGTCCCCGGGACGCTGGTGGGAATCGGGCGGTACGGACCGCGGATCTCGCTCGGCGCGTCGGGCTTGAGGTCCCACATGTCGATGGTGCTCGGCCCGCCCTCGAGGAAGAGCAGGATGCACGCCTTCGCCCTCGGCGGCCTCGAAGTCGGCGCGAGGTCCTCCATGGCGAGGAGGTGCGGCAGCGACAGCCCGGTCATCAGGCCGGTGCCGCCGATCTTGATCGCCTGCCGGCGCGTCACGCCGTCGCAGTAGGAACGCTTGGTCATCGATCCGCCCTCAGTGAACGAAAATGAACCGTTTCGTGTTCAACAGGGTCCACAGCACGTCCTCCGTCGCTTGCCTTCGATCGAGGCTCTCGAAGAGCCCGAGGAAGAGCTCGCGCTCCGCCGACGTCGGAAAACGGGACAGCGTCGCCAGGAAGAGCTCCTCGATGATCTCGCCGGGCTGCTTCCCGGAGGTCGCCAGCGCGCGGGCGCGTCCGTGCCGGTGGCGGATCTTCCGCGCCACCTCCGGCGAGTTGGTCAGGTAGAGCGCCTGCGCGATGCTCGGCTCCGTGCCGCGCTCGCACTCGCAGACGCTGAGCCTCTTCGGACGACCGAAGATCTCGAAGAAGTACGACGGCATGCGATTGTCCCAGACCTCGATGGCGCGATACCCGATCGGCCAGCCGTTGAAGCTCTCCGGCACTCCGGTCGCCCCGCTGATCGCATCGAGGAGCACCTCGGCGGGCATCGGACGGTAGACGGCGCGGGAGAAGCTCTGCCGATCGTGGAGGTTGGTCTCGTTCGGGACGGAGCTCAGCCCGTAGACCCGCGAGAGGACGAGCGTCCTTGTGAAGGCCCTGAGGTCGTAGTCGAGGTCGCGCAGGTGCTTCGCGAGCGCATCGAGGAGGGGCTCGTTGGTCGCGGGGTTCGTCGCCCGCTGGTCGTCGACCGGCTCGAAGAGCCCACGGCCGAAGTAATGGGCCCAGAGGCGATTCGCGATGAGGCGCGCGAAGAACGGATTGTCGGGCGCGGTGATCCAGTCGGCGAGCGCCTCTCTCCGGTCGCGCGAGTCGTCGAGATCCGCCGGGCCGGCGCCGAGGGCCGCCGCCGCCACGGCCTCCCCGGTGCCCGGATCCTCGAGGTCCTTGCCCGCAGCCGGGAAGATGGTCGAACCCTTGCGCGAGATGCCCGTGAAGAACCCGCCGAGGGCGTAGTAGTCACGCGGGTTCCACTTCTCGGCCGGGTGCTGGTGGCACTTCGCGCACTCGATGCGCACGCCGAGAAAGAGCTGGCTCACCCTGGCGCCGAGATCCCCGGCGGCGTCCTTCGGGCCACCGAGCGCCTCGAGAGCGGCAGCGGGGCCGACCGCCGTCGTGCTGCCACGAGCCGTGAGGATCGCCCGGACGAGCTCATCGTACGGGACGTTGTCGCGAAACTGCTGCCGCAGCCAGCGCATCGTCGCCACCGCGGTCTGCGCCCCGAGCCTGGCGGTGTCGACGCGCAGCAGATCGCCCCAGCGCATCGCGTGGTAGACGGCGTACTCCTCCCGCTCGAGGAGGTCGTCGACGAGTCGCCGACGCCTGTCGGGCGCGGCGTCCTCGAGGAAGGCGCGCGCCTCCTCGGGCGTCGGCAGCGTGCCGGTGGTGTCGAGGAAGACCCGCCGCAGGAACGCGCTGTCGTCGGCGGGCTCGCTGGGGCGCACGCCGAGCAGCTCGAGCTTGTCCCACACCAGCGCGTCGACGAAGTTCGTCTCGGGTGGTCGCTCGAAGCGAACGCCGGGCCGGGGGATCGTCACGCGGCAGACGACCGCCTGCCCCATGTATCGCACCAGGATCGCCGCCTCCCCGGGAACCTCGCCCGCGTCGATGCGCCCCGAGCGGTCGACCCCGGCGATCGGCGGCGCGTTCGACTCGTACTCCGCCTCGACGGTGACACAGCGCCGGCCGCCGTCCGTGTCGATCGCGGTGACGCGAAGCTGCTGCGTTCCACGGGGCGAGAGCACGGCCTCGCGCGGCTCGACCTCGATGCTGGCCAGACGCGGCGCGCCCTCCACCTCGAAGCGCGCGCCCTCGGAGATCCATCGGCGGAGGCGTCGATACCACGCGCTCCCGGTCTCGACCTTGCCACCACCGCCGTGCGGCCAGGCCGCGGTCGCCTTGAGGAGGAGGAGGCTGGCGTCCGGTCGCGCGAACGACACGCGGCGTGCCCGAGATGCGAGCGCGATCGCCTCGTGATCGCCGGTCGGGTCCGAGCCGAAGAAGCTGAGGTAGAATCCGTTCTGGCCGCCGTTCTTCGCATGGCACGCGACCGAGTTGCAGCCCGCCTTGGTGAGGATCGGGAGGATGTCGTCCCGAAACGAGACCGGCCGCGGACTCGCAAAGGCGCGCACGCGCACCGGCACCTCGACGCGCCCTGCCTCGCCGGCGCTGACGACGATCCGCGTCGTGCCGTCACCGCGAGGAAGGACGACGCCGCGCGCGTCGACCACGGCGACGGACGGATCGAGTGAGCGATACTCCGCCGCGTGCGTCCGGTCGACGAGCGCATCGCCCGAGACCGCGGTGACGACGAGCTGCGAGGAGGCGTCGGGAAGGTCCAGGGAGACCGCCGCGGGGCTGACGCGGACCTCCGCGGCGAGGCCCCGCGAGAGAATCGCGGCGAGGACCACCGCCTGGAGGGAGCACCGGCATACGCGTAAGCGCCGCGTCGTCCTGCTCATGCGCGGTCACAGCGTAGCCCGGCGAGCGGGGAGCCGTCAACGACCGTTCGACCGCCACCGACCGTTTGACCTGGGGTCGATTCTGCGCGAGACTGCGTCCGGCGAGCGCGCGGAGACGATCATGAGGACGGTGACCGGTCCCTCCCGTGCCCGGGCGCTCGGTTCCCGAGGGATCGGGAACGGGCACGGGAACGGGGACGGGTACGGGAACGAGGGGCGTCGAGGGCGCCGCTCTTCACGACAAAGGGAGCTCGAATGAACGCCAGCCAGACCACCACGCCGCCCCGCCGGCTCGGACGACGTCGGTTCCTCGCCGCCAGCGCCGCTCTCGGGACGACGGCGGCGCTCGCTCCCGCGGTGCTCGGGGCCGCGGCGAACACCAACAGCCGGCTCCGCATCCTGCAGATCGGCGCCGGAGGCATCGGCGGGCTCGACCGGCAGGGCGTGAAGGACCACCCGCGGGTCGAGTTCGCCGGCTTCTGCGACGTCGATCGCCAGGCGCTCGACCGCGTCGCCGCGGAGTTTCCCGGCGCGTTCACGGTGGCGGACTATCGCGAGGCGTTCGCCGAGCGCGCGGACGAGTTCGATGCGGTCATCGTCGACACGCCCGATTTCCACCACGCGCCGATGATGATCACGGCGCTGAAGCACGGGAAGCACGTGTACGGACAGAAGCCGCTCGTGCACCAGCTCGACGAGATCCGGATGTTGCGCGACGTCCTCGCGAAGCGCCCGGGCCTGGTCACGCAGATGGGCAACCAGCGGGCGAGCGTCACCGGTCGCATGCAGGCGGTCGAGATGCTGCGGCGGAACCAGCTCGGGCGGCCCGTCGAGGCGCACGTCTGGACCGGCGCGGTGCAGCGGGACTCGCACTTCGCGGCTCCGTGGAGTCCGGTGCCGGAGCCGCAGCCGGTGCCCGGGCACATCGACTGGGATCTCTGGAACGGCCCGCTGACGACGCGCCTCCCGTACAGCACGGACCTGGCGCCGAAGCGGTGGCGGGCGTTCTGGGAGACCGGCGGCGGGCAGCTCGCCGACTGGGGCTGTCACCTGGTCGACGTGCTCTACTACGCGTACGACCTGCCGTCGCCGCGCGCCGTGCAGACGAACACCATCCGCGCCGCGGGCACCGGGCACTCGGCGTACAACCAGAGCACCATCACGTATCCGGGCGGCGAGCGGTTCGCCGGCGACACGTTCGTCGTCCGTTACAACGACAGCGTCATCCGGCCGTCGTTCGCCGCCATCGGCCTGCCGCCGATGAGACCCGGCGTGAACCACACGCTGATCGTCTGCGAGGAGGGCGCGCTGTTGCTCGGCGATCTCGGGAAGATCGACGTCTACCGCGGCGGCCGGCGCGTCGACGAGGCGAGGCCGGACGTCGAGCCGTGCGACCACTGGAAGGACTGGGTCGACCGCTGCCTCGGCGCGAAGAAGCCGGTGTGGTCGCCGTTCTCGATGGCGCTGCGAATCACCGAGCCGTCGCTGCTCGCGGTCAAGGCCACGCGCTATCCGGGCGAGGAGCTGCGATGGGATGGCGACGCCTGCCGATTCACCAATCACGACGGCGCCAACCGCGACATCCTCGGTCGGGAGTACCGCGAGGGCTTCGGACCGCCGGAGGTCACGCCGTAGAATCGACGGGCGAGACGCGTCGCGCCCTCGTTTCTCAGAGCAGCGGCAGCGGCTGGCCGTCGCAGATGGCGTACGGCTTCCCCTCCTCGTCGTGCAGTTCCGCGCGCGGGTCGATGCCGAGCGTCTGGAAGACCGTCGCGTGCAGGTCGGCCGGCGAGCAGGGATTGGTCGCGGGCGTGACGCCGTTGGTGTCGCTGCTGCCGTAGACCTGGCCGCCCTGGATGCCGCCGCCCGCGAGGATGATCGAGTAGACCGCCGGGTGGTGATCGCGACCGGCGTTGTTGTTGATCTTCGGCGTGCGGCCGAAGTCGGTCATGACCACCACGAGCGTCTCCTCGAGCATCCCGCGCTGGTCGAGGTCGGTCAGCAGCGCGGACACCGAGCGGTCGAACACCGGCAGCAACCGCTTCTTCATCTTCGCGAAGTGGTCCTTGTGCGTGTCCCAGTTGTCGCCGCTGCCGCCGGCGAGGTCTCCCGCGCCGGCGCAGACCTGGACGACCGGGACTCCCGCCTCGACAAGCCGCCGCGCCAGCAGCAGGCCCTGCCCGCCCATGTGATTGCCGTACATGGCGCGGATCTTCGAGTCCTCCTTCTCGAGGTCGTAGGCGTCGCTGAGGGCGGAATCGAGCAGCATGTCCGCGGCCATCTGGCGATACCGGTCGAGCCGCTCGTACGTCGTCCGCGTGCCGATCTTGCGCTCGAGCTGCGAGAGCAGCCACTGGCGCCGGGCCATGCGGTCCTCTTTCAGGGTGAGCTTCAGGTTCAGGCGGCCGTTCTTGCGTGACGTGCCGCCGAACGGTCGGCCCGCCGGCGTCGGGATGAGGATCGGATCGTAATCGGCGCCGAGCCAGCCGCCGTACTCGCCGGCCATCAGCGTGCCGTTGTCGTACATCGAGTACGGCAGGCGGATCGCGCCGGGCGTTCCCGTCGACTGGTCCTGGAAGCGCGACACCATCGCCGCCAGGGACGGCCAGTTCTGGCGGTCCTTCGCCCGTCCCCCGGCCGGCCTGTGTCCGGTGAGGTTGTAGTAGACCGCGCCGCCGTGACCGCCGTCGGTGTGATGGATCGACCGGACGATGGCGAGCTTGTCGGAGTGCTTCGCCATCAGCGGGATGTGCTCGCAGAACCGGATCCCCGGCGTCGCCGTCTCGATCGCCGCGAACTCGCCGCGCACCTCGAGGGCCGCATCCGGCTTCGGATCCCACGTCTCGTAATGGCTGATGCCGCCCCAGCAGTAGATGACGATGCACGACTTCGCCGTCCGCGGCGCGGCGGACTGGTCCCGCGCCTTGAGGAACGTCGGAATCGTCAGTCCGGCCAGGCCGACACTCGACCGCAGGATGTCACGTCGTGAGTAACGCAGATCGATCATGCTGCTCCCGATCCGTTCTCTATTCGTTCTCCGGTTCAGGCTGCGGGGGAATCACCGCTCGCGCCACCTCGGTGCCGACGATGAAGTACCCGAGCGCCCTGTCGTTGTTGTCGGTGATGAGCCACGCGTTCCGCGAGTAGGTGTTCTGCTCGCGAGTCGCGCCCGGCTCGAGGAGGCCGTAGAGCTTGGGCTCGCCGCCGTAGCTGATCCAGACGACCTTGACGAGCCGGCTCGACTTGTTCTGGAAGATCACCAGCGTGTTCAGGCCGGTCTGCGACTTCGGGACCTCCCTCGCGTCGGCCACCGGAAGCCACTTGAGGTCCTCCTTGGGCACGGGGATGTCGAGCTCCGGCGGAACGTAGTCCGGCAGCGTGGCGAGGTCGACTCCCCGGACGATCTTCAGCTTCGGCAGCGCCTTCTCGAGCCGCGCCACGCCCGCGTCGGTGACGCCGGTCTTCCACACGTAGAGGCGCTTCAGCTTCTTGAGGCCCTCGAGGTGCGCCAGCGCCCTGTCGGTGATCTTCGTGCCGTAGAGGTTGAGGTACTCGAGGTTGACCAGCCGCGCGAGGTGCTCGGTGCCCTCGTCGCCGATGCCCGTGCGCTCGAGGTGCAGCCAGCGGAGCCCGGTGAGACCTCCGAGGTGCGACAGCCCCGCGCCGGTGATCGACGTGTCGCGCAGGTTGAGCGAGACGACGTCCTTCAGGGCGGCGACGTGGGCCAGACCCGCGTCGGTGAGCTTGCGCCCACGCAGGTGGAACGCGACCTCGCGGCCGGCGCCCTTGCGCACTCGACGCACCTTGCCGCCGAGCTTCTCGATGGCGGCCACTGCCGCCTCCTCCGAGGGCTCGTCGGCCTTCTCGATCCGATCGGCGACGATGCGTTCAGCGGCCACGCGATCGGCGGCGGCGGGATCGGCGGCGCGAAGCGGCGAGATGGGACCGGGGGCGACCAGGAGAGCGGCCAGCACCGCGAGAGCGGCGCGTGCCCTCGGGATGGCCTCACCGGCGCTGAAGACCGACGCTGTCATCTCGAGCTCTCCGCGTCTGGCGGGCCATACAGGCCGAGACCCGCGTCGTCGACGCTCGAGGACGCGCTCCACGCGCGCGTCCCGCAACGAGCGCCATTGGACCACACGCCCGCTCGGGTCGGCAAGTTCCATCCGCCGCCGAAACACGTTACCGGCCGTGGAGGCGAGGGCAACCCCGTTCGTCGCCTGCTTCACGGTCCGCTGCGTACGGCACGGAGGTAGCTGCGTTCTTTGTCTTCCTTGCCGAGGCTGGAGATGCCGCCGACCTGGAAGGTGACCGACCATGCGTGAGCGGGACTGCCGGCGACGGACGTGGACGACCAGTAATCGGACGACAACGCGCGGAAGACCGGATCGATCGCAGGGTCGATCCGCCCATAGTCGACGATGGTCTCGAGCTCCCGGACGTTGGGGAGCCGCCAGTCGTCATAGCCGCCGAGTTCGAGGCTCACGCAGTAGGCGAGGGCGCTGCACCAATCGACGCGATCCAGGTCGGTCAACACGCCATCGCCGTTCACGTCCGCGGTGACCTTCTGCCAGATCAGCCGCGTGCATGCGTCCGTCACGGTGCCGTCCCCGTTGTCGACAAAGCGGCCCTCCGGGGGGCAGCCGGTGGCGTAGGAGCCATCGTCCCCCAGCCACGTGACTTTCATCCGTCCGGTGTCGGGGAGGCAAGGAGGCTTCCTGCAGAGCGGCGGAAGCTTCCTCGGGTCGCCGAGAAAGAGATGGCGGAGAATCGTGATGCCGTCGCTGAGGTCCACCACACGGTCGGCGTTGACGTCGGCGTCCCGGGTCACACACCTTTCCTCGCCACCGCCGGCACCGTCCGTACTGCGAACGACGCGGAATCGGTGGCGGCGGGTAACGGTCTCGTCGGGGTAGAGGTGGCCGTTGAGCACGACCCATACGAATACGGTAATCGTTTGGAAGGGAGTCGACGACCACCCCCCCGAGAACGGACCGAAGATCGGATCGATCGCGGGACCGTCGCGCCCGTAGTCGACAATGCTCGAAAGCTCACGGACGTTCGGGAGCCGCCAGTCGCTGTAACCGGCGAAACGCAGGCCCTCGCTGTAATCCAGAGCACCCCGCCAATCGATGGAGTCATCCCCCGTCGACCGACCATCGCGGTTCACGTCCGCCGTCTCCTTCTGCCACATGAGCCCCGTGCACGAATCCGTCACCGTGCCGTCCCCGTTGTCGACAAATCGCCTCACGGTGGGGCAACCCCTGGCGTACGCGCCATCCTGACCCCGGCACCTGTCGCTCGTGCAGTCGATCACCTCGCCGGTCTCGTCGTGGCAGGTCGTCTGCCCGGTGTCCGGGAGGCCGCAAGACCCCGTGAGAATCGTGCAGAGCGGCGGAAGTATCTTCGGGTCACCGAGGAAGAGGTTGCCGAGAATCGAGATGCCGTCGCTGACGTCCACCACGCCGTCGGCGTTCACGTCGCCATTGACGGCGACGCACCTCGCTTCACTGCCGACCTCGAATCGGAGATTGTCGATGGCCTCGACGCCGCTACGGTCGGTGTCGACGGGAACGCCGTCCCTCGAGGTCTCGAGCGCGTAATGCACCTCGGCCCGCCTGATGCGGTTCGAGCCGGCGTCGATCTCGAGGTCCATCGTCACGTCCCGCGCCGTCCCGCCCAGGGGGAGCGACCGGCGCGCGATCAGGCGGTCGGCGCCGTCGTAGACGCGCAGGATGGCGTGGTCGTCGAAAACGGCACTGTAGCGCAGACCGACGCGCACCCCGACTTTGCGCTGCGGGCTGGTGAAGCGAAAGCGCATGGGGCCGGGGTGGTGCGGCAGGTCGAGGCCGTAGGGTGACTCGAGCACGTTCGGCAACGTCGTCGAGCTCACCGGCTTCGCGGGCACGATCCGCGGCGCGCCCTCGAAGACGACGCCGAGCGACTCGTACTGCCGGCTGATGACGGTGCCGGCGGGGAGGTCGTCGAAGTCGATCATCGCGGCCGAGGCGCCCTCGACGGTCGCGACGAGCGCGAAGACGAGGGCGAACAAGCCGCTGCGGACCTGTCGTGCACGGACGTGTTTCGTCGTGGCCTCGAGCGAGGCCGTGGCGTGCGTGAGGGACGATGAGCGGGGCGCTGTACTTCGGGTCATGTTTCGATCCTTTCGAGCTCGAGGCGACCTCAGTCGCAGTCCGGGCTGCAGGGGGCGAGCTGGCTCGGCGTGGGATCGGTCCCGCAGACGAACGGGCCGGGAGCCGGCGGCTCCGCGCTGCCCAGGAAGAGGAACCCGAGCATCCTGACCGCGTCGGAGACATCGATCGCACCATCGTCGTTCGAGTCGGCCGCGTCGAGGCAGCGCGGCGCCCTGTCGCCGAGGAAGAGGAAGGCGAGCACGCTCACCGCGTCGCTGAGGTCGACCTTGGAATCGGCGTTGGTGTCGCCGCGCCGGAACCGCCCCTTCGAGGCGCTCAGATTGCAGCACGTACAGACCTCGAGGAGGCACGTCTGCTGGGCGCGCACTTCCAACCGCTCGATGCCGTCCGGAGAGGCCAGCGTCAGGACCTGCTCGCGATAGGGCCGGGAGGCGCGCGCGGTCCCCACTGCGCGGCCGAATCGGTCGTAGCCGACAACCAGCGCGTCCTCGGTGAGGAGCCGCAAACTCACGAGGGGCGGGAGCGTGCCACCGGCACACACGTCGCCGAGGAACACCACCACCGGCACCAGGGCCTCCGCTGACGAGCTGCGGATCGCCAGGTCGAGCTCTCCGTCCCGGTTGCAGTCCTCGATGACCAGGGGGATGGGCTCGCCCCCGCCGCTCGTCGCTTCCGTGACACGGATCGGCCCGAGGACTGCCTCGTGCACGACGCCGACCGGTGTCTTGTAGTGCGACGACACCCTCTGGCACACAGGCGTGCACTGGCACTCATCGGGGACGCCGTCGCCGCCCGTATCGGGCGACGTCACCGCCGCGATGTCGCACTCGTCGGGGATACCGTTCCCATTGCAGTCCGGGGCGAGCTTCTCGGCGACCTCCTCGTCGTCGCTGACGCCGTTCTCGTTACAGTCCGGGATCGTGCTGAACACGATGTCCGTCGCGGGACAGGTGCAGAAGCGGACGGTCCGGGAGAGGACCGTGGCGATGTTCGGAGTCGGTGGGCTGAGACGGTCGCCCGAGCCGATCGTCATGTGATCGCGCCACTCGACACGCCCGCGCGCCGGCGCATCCTCCAGCACGGGCACGTTCGTCTCCACGGTCACCTCGAGCACGGTTTCGGTACCGCGAGGCGGCAACGTCACCGGACGGACGAAGGAGAGGGAGACGGCGTGCACGAACCCTTCTCCCTGGGGCAGGCCGGTGTCGGGGTGGATGACGGAGGGGTCGAGGATGCGAAACGCTTCAAAGCCCTCACTGAGAGAGATCCCGGCAGAGCCGACGGTCCTCCCGCCGGTCACCCGCAGGTCGCCCGTCACCGAGGCGGCCAGCGACCAGCCCTGAACGCCGATGCCCGGCGGGAAGCGCGACACGATGGCAACGTAGAAGTCTCCATCCGCCGTCTCTCCCGGATGCGCCGGGAAGGAGAGGTCGCGCGTGGCCCCCGCGAGGAGAGTCGAAGCGCTGCCGACGAACTCGTCCTGGACGATGACGTCGAGCCGCGGGTCGGCCTCCCGATCGGCGCAGAGCCGGATCGGCGGCAGAGGACCGAGCCCCGGGCCGCGGATCAGGTAGTTCCGCTCCCTCGGAGTGTTCACGGTGAGATTGGCGAGGGCGAGGTCCACGGTGCCCTGCCGCACCCCGGCGACGATGTTCGCCGGCAGGCTGAAGAAGAGGAGGACGCCCTCGCCCGGGTCGTTCCCGACCTCTCCGTCGCCGATCTCGACGTGCTCCTCGCGAAACGAGTCGAGCGTCACCGGCAGCCCGGGGAGCTGCTCGGTGGGCGCTTCGATCCGGAGCTTCCAGTCCCCCGGACGGAAGAAGGGCGTGCCGGTATTGTGACGGAGCCCGATGTCGAAGAA
>JBFFXF010000135.1:0-19004 GCA_041569895.1 Planctomycetota bacterium
CTACAGCGGCGTGCTGCGACCCGCGCACGAGCGCGCCGCGGCCGGCGACTGATCGGTCCCGCTCACCGTCCGCCCGGTCAGCGCTCGCCCCCACCGCGCTCGCCCCCACCGCGCTCGCCCCCACCGCGCTCGCCATCGCCGCGTGGATGGACGTAGCGCGCCCACTCCTCGGAGTACGGGTCGATGCGGTCGACCGGCTCGCCCCGCGGATCGACCACCTCGCCGCCCTCGTTGAACCAGCGGATGATGCCGCCGTGGAGGTTGTGGACCGGCCGGCCGAGGCGTTTCTCGAGCGCGACGGCGGCGATGCCGGACCGATAGCCCGCCGTGCAGTAGGTGACGACCAGCGCGTCATCGTCCACCTCGAGGTCGACCGCGCCGACGGAATCCGGCGACACCGTCCGCGCGCCGGGAAGCGTCGAGACGCGCTGCTCGCGGGGCTCACGGACATCGACGAGGACCACCGGACCGCCGACCTCGAGCCGGCGTTGCAGCTCGGCGACGCTGATCTGCCGCGCTCCGGTGCTGCGATCGAAGCCGTCGGCGAGCTCCTCGAACTCTCCGTCGATGGCGGCGCGCTCGTCGGTCACCGCGGCGGGACGACGGCACGATGTGGCGCCGAGGAGGAGCACGCCGGCGAGGGCGCCGACGACGGCCACGACGCGATGCGCTGGGAATCGTTTTGGTGTCGAGATAGAGTGACCTCCCGCTCCGGACAGGATGCATGAGCGACGACCGCCTGATCGTAGTCTACAACCGCGCATCGCGGCGCGGCAAGAGCGCCACGGCGCGAGTGCGCGAGCGCGTCGAGGCCTCGGCGCCGCTCCGGGAGCGCGTCGAGTGGGTCGATCTGCGCGAGCTCGACCACCTCGAAACCGCGCAGCGCCCGCCGGCGCGGGTGGTCGCCATCGGCGGCGACGGCACCGTCAACGCCGCCGCGAGCTGGATCGTCGCGCGCGAGATCGACGCGCCGATCGCCGTCATCCCGGCGGGCACCGGGAACAACCTTGCGCGCGGCCTCGGCGTGCCGCTCGACCGCATGCGCGCCCTCGACCTCGCGACGGACGGCGAGCACACCCGTCCCGTCGACGCCATCGCGGTGTCGCCGGACGGCACGCGGCGCGTACTCCTCCAGTCCGGCGCGCTCGGGTTTCCGGCGGAGATCGCCGCACGCTACGACTCGCTGCGCCGCAACGCGCTCTTCCGGGGGCTGACGCGGCCGTTCGGGCCATCGATCTACCGCATGCTGGCGCTGCTCGGACTGCGCTCGCAGAAGAAGCGAGAGCGCCTCGGCCGCGACCTCCTCGAGCTCGAGTGCCGCCTTCCCGACGGCGTCCTGCGCGAGACCGTCCTGGCGGTCTTCATCAACAACGAGAGGTCGCTCGGCGGCAACTTCATCCCGTGCCCGGCGGCGCGGGTCGACGACGGCGCGCTCGACCTCTGCCTGATCCGCGCCCGCACCGGCGCGTCGTACCTGCGCCTCTTCTCGAGCATCGCCCGCGGCGAGCACCTCGCGTTCACCGACGCGGTCGTGCCGGTGCAGTCCGCGGGCCCCGTGACGCTGCGCTTCTCGGCGCCGACGCCGCTGCTGGTCGATGGCGATATCTGCGCCGAGAGCGACAGCTACACCCTCGAGGTCGTCCCGGCGCGTTTCCGCTTTCTCGTGCCGTGACCGCCGTCCTTTCGTGACGCCGGCGCGGCAGGCGGCCGCGATCAGAACCAGCGCTCGAACTGCCGCCTGAAGCGCGCGTAGAAGAACGACACCAGGATCAGCGATGCGCCGAGGCCGAGGAACGCCAGGATGCGCGGACCCGGTGACAGGCGGACGATGTCGACCACCGCGATCCGCGCGATCGCCAGGCAAAACACGCCGAGCGCCGAGAGACGGTAGGCGCGCGACTTCCACAGGAAGCCGAGGCTCATCAGCACGAGTCCGGCGACGCTCCAGCCGAGCGTCGTCCACGTCGAGCGGATTCCCTCCGCGGTGATCAGGACATGGAGCACGGTGACGGCGGCCGCGGCGACGGCGACGCCGCCGATGATGTCGCGCTCGCGGCGCCCACCGAGGATGCTCTCGTCCTGAAGCGTGACGACGCGCTCGAGCACGACGAGCTCGGCGAAGACGACCAGCCCGGCCAGGAAGTAATCGTGTCGCAGATCGGGCGTGAACGACGTCGAGACGACGAGCGCCGCGAGCGACACGACGGCGTAGATCAGCCCCGTCATCTCGAACCAGCCCAGGCGCAGCCGCGATCCGGCGACGAACGCGAGCACCGCGAGACCGAGGAGGTACGGAAACTTTGCCGAGCCCTCGCCGAAGAGCAGCTCGCCGTGCTCGGCGAGGAACGGGCCGGCCAGCACGAACGCGAGCACGTACGGAAAGCACGCCAGGGCGGCGGCGCGGTGGCGCTGCGAGTCATCCCCGCCGCGCGCGACGCTGCGCCTGAAGGCGAGCTCGCTGACGACGCCGCACGCGATGGTGCCGAACACGATCGCGAACGACAGCCACGGCCAGGCGAGGGCGCCACTCGATGGACCGATGCGGAGCGCGTAGAGGCCGTGGAGCGCCAGCAGACTCACGCCCCACGCCGCGCCGAGAATCGGGCTGCGCCACCACGCGGCGGCGGCGAAGATGAGCGCCATCGCCCCGAGCAGGAGCCACGAGGCGGGACCGGGCCCGTCGAGGCAGTGAACCGCGATCGCCGCGAGCAGCAGCGCGATGAACGCGGCGGCGACGACGCCGATGCCGGTCGCGGAGCGCGCGAAGACCGCGAAGACGCGCCGCTCGAGCAACGAGCCCGACGCCGGCGCGCCGACCCACGAGACGACGCGGAGCAGCTCGGCGGTGGCGAGCGCGATCCCGACCGCGACCAGCCACTCCACCGTGCCGCTGACGGGAGCGTCGATGAGCAACAGCGCGAAGCCGAGCGCGACGAAGCAGCCGAGAAAGACGACCCCGCCCCACGGGAACCAGGCGCTTCGATGACCGAGGAACGACGCGACCAGCGCCGCGGCGACCACCGCGTGCGCCGTCGCGATCCACCACACCTGGAACGGCTCGGGCGGAACGGCCCCGGCGAGCCGGCTCCACAGCCCCACGTCGACGAGCGACACATCGATGAGCGTCACGTCGACGAGCAACGCGAGAACGGCGAGCGCGCTCAGCATGACGACACTGCCGCGGCGCGCGGCGACACCGAGCAACACGGCCGGGGCCGTGGCGAGAAACCAGAGCGCCGAGTGGACGTCGGTGATCACCTCGAGGGCGGCGCGCCAGGTGAGCAGCCCGCCGAGGATGGCGAGGAGGTGGCGAAACGGCGTCGATCCGGCGCGGGCGACGCGGTCGAAGGCGCCCGTGGCCACGTCGCGAGCCGGGTAGAACTTCTCGAACACCTCCGCGACGGCGAACGTCGCCACCGGGACGACGAGCCACACCGGCCACCACACCTCGGTCGGGTAGCCGATGAAGAGCGCCAGGGCGCTGGCGCCGAGCGCCAGGAGCAGGCTGCCGGCTCCCTGGACGACGAGCACCGTCCGGCCGCACGCGCGGGCACCGCCGAGCACGAGCAGCGCCGCGGCGAGGTGGGCGATCGACACCAGCTGCTCGAGAAGCCACAGCGGCCCGTCCGACCAGAGCTCGAGACTCGCGACGCCTGAGATGTGGAGCGCGAGCGCGGACACCGAGCCGCCCTGCACCACCCACACCGCGAGCGCGAACGGCCCGCCGCGGAAGCGCAGCGTCGCCGTCGCCAGCGCCACCGCGAACCCGGCGAGCGCCAGCCCGTCCCACGGCTCGGGCACGAAGTCGAACGTCGCGTGGATCAGCAGCACGCCGCCGAGCACCGCGTGGACGTAGGCGAGGGGTCGCATCGCCACGTCGCAGACCTCGCGCAGGAAACGCGTCACCATGCTCTCGGGCTCGTCCTCGTCGGGCGCGCGCGGTGTCCAGGTGACCTCGAGCCACGACTTGACGAGGTAGACCAGCGCCGTCGAGAGGCTGCCGATGTAGACCGGCCAGGCGTCGACGACGCTCGCCGGCGACATCCAGTAGTGCACGAAGTTGACCGCGAGCGCGGCCTGCGCCAGCGGATTGAGGAACCAGAGACGGAGCTGGCGGGCGAGGAGGAAGAGCACCAGCGCCTCGGCGGCGAGCGCGAGGTTGAGCGTCAGGCCGCCGAGCCACGAGAACATCGCCAGCGTCGCGAAGGTCACCGCCGTCGCGCCGTAGATCGGGAAGTCGGGGTTGCCGCGGCGCCAGTGATAGACGAGAAGCCCGGCCTGGAGGAGCGCGAGCGGCGCCAGCCAGAAGTGGATGACGCTCCAGTAGATGACGGTCTCGTGGAAGAGCGCCGCGACGAACGTCGCGTGGAGGACCGCCGCCGCGGGCCCGAGCGCCCGACCGGCGACCCGCTGGGCGCGGGTGAACGCGTCGGCGCCCCGCCGCCACACGCGATGGCGGTGGACGACGTCCCCGACCAGGAAGATCGCGTAGTAGGCCGCGAGGAACGCGAAGTTGACCCAGAAGCGCTTCTCGGGCGTCGACTCCGGATGCTCGGCGAAGGCCCACAGCAGGTGCGTCAGGTGAGCCGCCGCGACGACGAGGCCGCCGAGCGGCATCCAGTCGTGGCGGACGATCAGGAAGCACGCCGTGGCGCTCAGGAAGAGGATGGCGACGAGCGAGAACACGTCGGCGTCGCCCGCCGCGACGTAGGCGGCGACGAAACCGAGGAAGATTGCCAGCCCGGCGGCCGGCTCCGATCGCCAGCGCTCGGCGCAGAGGAGCACGGCGAGCACGGAGAGCGTCATCAGGACGAGCGACACCCACATCGGGACGCACGCCGTCGCCGGCAGGAAGTGGGCGGCGAACGACGTGAAGAACGCCAGCGCCAGCGCGCCCGCCATCACCGGACGCGCGAACTGCCGCAGCGACTGCTCGAAGAAGCGGCCGATGGCGAAGAGGACCGCCGAGGCGAGATAGAAGCCCGCCACCTTGTGCCACGGCTCGAGCCGCGGGTGGAGGAACCGCGCCAGGAGCACGAAGCCGATGACCAGGGCGACGAGCCCGATGCGGTTGAACCAGACCGCGCCGACGCGAGTCTCGTAGTCGATGCCGCGCCCCGGGCGCGACTCCCCCTCCCCGGTGGCGGCTCCCGGAGCGGCGGTCGACGCCGCGACGGCGGGCTCGGAGGGCGCTCTCTTCTCCGGTCCCGCGGCAGCCGCGGCCACCTCCGCGTGGGGCACCTCGATCGGCGCCGTGTCGACGTCGACCGGCGGGGTCTCGGGAGCGTGGCGCTCGCCGGCTGCGGGCGTCGCGGGCGCCTCGACCGCCTCGAGGACCGGCTCGGGCTCGTCGACGGCCTTCACCGCATCGCGCTTCACCGCATCGCGCTCCACCACATCGCCCGTGGTGGCCGCGGTGGGCGTCTCGGCAGCCTCCTCCGCCGGGGGCGGCGCGGCGTGCTCCGGCGGGCGCTCCTCGCCGACGCTGGCCTCGAGCCGTCGGAGCTCCTCGCGGGTGCTCGCGAGCTCGCGCTCGGCGGCGCGCAGCCGCTCGTCAAGATCGGCGATTCGCCGGGCCAGGTCTTCGGGAGTCACGTTGCAGGTGCGAAGCTACCCCTCGTCCCGGGCGGCGATCAAGCGCAAAACGTCCCCGCGGCCGGAGGGGAGGGCCCCGGCGCGCGGCGATTTTCGGGAAGGTTGTTGAAAAGCCCGAATTTGCGACTGTATACTGGCTCCCGATCCGGATTCCTTCCACTCCTCGAGCTGTACACGCTGTAGGTTCAAGCACGAACCGCGTTCGCACACGGCGCGGCGGCGATTTTGCTGAGGAGGCTGCTGACTTTGTGGAACAATTGGTCAACGCGTTCCGCGAGTCTGAGTATCTGAATGGAGGTTCCGGAGCGTCGCTGTGCCCCGAAACAGGCACGCCGGGGAACGGAAGCAAGGTGAAAGGTGTATGCATGGGTCTCTTCCACAGGCTTGACACGACCATGAAAACGCGAGGCTGTATTCGAACCGTCGTCGCCATCTTCGGCGCGCTGGCCATGCTGGTCGGGCCCTCCGGCTGTGACTCCGACGGAGCCAAGAGCCAGGTCTCCTCGGGCGTGTTCTTCGCGCCGCAGCCGGCGGAGGGAGAGCAGGTCGAGGTGCTCGTCGAGAAGCTCGACGTGCTGCGGCTCATCAACCCCGACAAGCTCGACAGCCAGCTCCGGCTCGAGGATGCCGAGACCCGCGTCCTCGGCAAGCTGCGCGATCAGCGGCAGCAAGTCGCGAGCTACATCATTCGCGACGCCCGCGGCAATCCCGTCGAGATCGTACCGAACGCGGTGGTCGAGACCACGACCTATGCGATCTTCGAGCGCAACTCGGGCTCGCTCTTCGAGTTCGCCCTCGCCAAGGCGTTCGACTCGCGCGGCAATCAGGTCGATGAGCAGCGGGAGCTGACCCTGAGCATCAGCCGCATCCAGCTCGCATCGATCTTCACGACGACGAAGGCGCAGCTCTCCGCCACCAGCGTCATCGACTTCGATCGTAACATGTCACGCGACCTCGAGCTCAATCCGACGTTCGACAAGCGGAACTGGATCTTCGGATTCGAGAGCTCCGAGCGGTCGCTCTTCGTCATCCGACTCGTCGAGCGCGTCGGCAACCGCTTCGAGCTCGAGGTGCGCGTCCTCGCGAACATCCGCACCATCCAGCGCGAGCTCCGCGAGCAGGCGATCAACTTCATCCGCACGCAGGTGATCGGCACGCGCGTGAACGAGCCCGCGGGCCGCGTCGCCGAGATCCTGACGATGGCCTCGCCTCCCGGCGGCGCGGGCGGCATCGAGGGCATCCAGGACCTGCACCTCTTCGTCATCACGTCGACCAACGGCCAGATCAGGGGCGGCTTCCGGGTCTTCGACCGCCAGGGCACCCCGTACTTCGGCTTCAACGACGGCGCTCCGATCAACCCGAAGCCGATCATCCCGGACAACGCGCAGATCCCCTTCCGCGACGAGTTCGGCAACGATGTCGAGTTCCTCGGGCTCGTCAATTACGACCGCTTGAGGTCACTGACCGGGATCGCCGACATCGACATCTTCGACTTCCAGCCCGCCCCCGTCCGCGACCCGGCGTTCCCGGACCTGGAGGTGGCGCAGCCGCGGTTCTTCCTGCTCTTCGAGAAGAATTCGGCGACGTTCATCCTGGTCGAGATCATACGCGAGCTCGATTCGACGTTCCCGGCGTTTGGCGAGATCATCGGCAGTCGCGTCGCTCGCTTCACGAGGAGCGGCGAGATCGACAGCGCCATCCGCCGGGGCGGCGCCGTGCTCGCCGGCTCGGAGGTGACGTTCACGTCGGCTTTCTTCCACCCGGACCGGCCCGACGTGCTCGCGTTCGAGGAGGAGTCGAACACCATGATGTCGCTCGGCTACTCCGACCTGAACGACGATTTCCTCATCAACCTCAACCTCGGGCTCGGGACGCGGGCGGGCATCTTTTCGCCGAACGCCAACCTCCTGGCGCGCCGTGACATGCTCGGACCGATCGACGCGGACCTCACTCCCGAGGAGCCGTCGTTCGTGATGTCGACGGCCGACGTCAGCGCGAACCGCCTGCTCTTCGATCAGGGCAGCGACGATATCCTCAGCATCAACTACACGACGGGGCTCTACGTCGTCGTGCTCAAGCAGGCCGACATCGGGCGCGCGACACAGTCGCCGGGCGTGTCCGACCTGACGTTCATCGAGCCGATCAATCCGAACGAGATCCTGGTGATGGACTCGCGCGCGAGCGACTTCCTGCGCGTGCGCGTCGACTACCGGGCGTTCCCGAGGCGCATCCAGCGCAGCGGACGGTAAACGGCGCGACGCGCCGACGCCGAACGTCTTGACTTCGAAACCGGCCAGGCCGAGGATATCCCCGGCCTGGTTCTTTTTTTGCTCCGCTTCGAGCGGAGTCCACCCGGAGGCGAGATGAAGACGGCGATCACCGGCGCGACGGGATTCATCGGCAAGCGGCTCGTGCAGGCGCTCATCGCCGACGGCGGCTTCGAGGTCGTCGCCCTGACGCGTGACGCGTCCCGGGCCCGTTCGCGGCTGCCGGATGGCGTGGAGGTCGTCGAGTGGGACTCCACGCAGGTGCCCGCGCCGGGGGTGCTCGATGGCGTCGAGGCGGCGGTCAACCTGGCGGGAGAGAGCATCGCCGAGGGTCGCTGGACATCGGCGAAGAAGCAGGCGATCGTCGACAGCCGCGTCAACACGACGCGCCACCTCATCCAGGGCATGGAGGCGCTCGAGCCTCGCCCGCGCGTCCTCGTCAACGGCTCGGCGATCGGCTACTACGGCTACGGCGAGGAGGAGGTCGACGAGAGCTCCCCGCCGGGGTCGGACTTCCTCGCGGAGGTCTGCAAGAAGTGGGAGACCGAGGCCCAGCGCGCCAGCGAGCTCGGCATCCGCACCGTGCTGCTGCGCATCGGCATCGCCCTCGGCAAGGGCGGCGGGGCGCTCCAGAAGATGCTGACGCCCTTCAAGCTCGGCGCCGGCGGGCCGCTCGGCAGCGGACGCCAGTGGATGAGCTGGGTCCACGTCGACGACCTCACGGGGATCATCGTCCACGCGTTGCGAGACGACGGGATCGCCGGACCGCTCAACGGCACGGCCCCGAATCCGGTCCGGAACAAGCAGTTCGGCAAGACGCTCGGCCGCGTCCTGCACCGCCCGGCCTTCATGCCGACCCCGGGCTTCGCGCTGCGCGCGCTGATCGGCGAGTTCGCCGAGGTACTCCTCAACGGCCAGTGCGTCGCACCGAGAAAGACCATCGAAAGCGGCTACGTCTTCAAATACCCGGACCTGGAAGGCGCGCTGAGGGAAATCCTGGGGTGAATTATCTCCGGACCCGGGCCCGGACGCGGATGCGACAATCCCACAGATTCCGCAGAATCGCGACAGGGGACCGAGGACGAGGACGAGGACGAACGCAGAGCGGCGTTCCCGTCAATCCGCGTAATCCGTTTGATCTGCGTAATCTGCGTTCCTCCTCCCGCGGCCGATGACACACCTCTCCTACGACTTCCTCGTCCCTCCGATCACCGCGTTCGGCTCCGGCCGTCTGGCCGAGATCGGCGAGCTCGCCCGTCGGCTCGGCGATCGCGCGTTTCTGGTGACCGGCTCGCGTGCGCTCGAGCGCGACGGGGTCGTCGATCGCATCGAGGGTCTGCTCGCCGACGCCGGCGTCGAACCCGTGCGCCTCTGCGGCATTCACCGCGAGCCGACCGTCTCCGACGTCGACGGGGCGACGCGACGGCTGCGCTCGATGCGAGACAGTGGGCGCACGGGTGGCGACGTGGTGATCGGCATCGGCGGCGGCGCCGCGCTCGACCTCGCCAAGGCCGCCGGGGCCATGGCGGCGTTTCCCGCGGAGAGCGGCGATGCCGGCGCGGACTCGGTGCGCGACTGTCTCGAGGGCGTCGGGCGCGGCGTCCCGGTGCGCTCGTCTCTCCCCGTCCTCGCGGTGCCGACCACCGCCGGCACCGGCTCGGAGTGCACCAAGAACGCGGTGGTCTCGTCCGACGAGGGCGAGTCGCCGCCCTTCAAGAAGAGTCTGCGCTCGCCGGCGATGGTGCCGCGGGCCGTGCTGATCGATCCCGAGCTCACCGTCTCGCTGCCGCCCGACGTCACGGCGCGATCGGGAATGGACGCCATCACGCAGCTCATCGAATCGGCGATCTCGTCGCGGGCGAAGCCGATCCCGCGGGCGCTGGCGCGGCACGGGCTGGAGCTCGCGGTGCCGGCGATCGAGACCGCCGTCCGCGAGCCCGCCGATCTGCGCGCGCGCGAGGCGATGGCGCACGCGGCATACCTCTCGGGCATCGCGCTCGCCAACTCGGGGCTCGGCATGGCGCACGGCGTCGCGGCGGCGCTCGGCGTCATCGCGGGCGTGCCGCACGGGCTCGCGTGCGCGGTGATGCTCCCCGCGGCGCTCGAGGCGAACCGCGACGCGCGCGCCACGGACATCGCCGCGTTCGCGCGCCTCCTCTCCCGTCGATCGTTCGACTCCGACGCCGGCGCGGCGGAGGCCGCCGCGGAGCTCGTGCGCGAGCTCAACGCGCGCATCGGCATCCCGGGGCGCCTCGGCGACCTCGGCGTGCGCGCCGAGCAGCTCCCGGCGATCGTCGCCGGCTCTCGCGGCAACAGCATGAACGGCAACCCGCGCGCCATCGACGACGCCGAGCTGACGGCGATCCTGGAGGCGATGCTGTGATCGTCTTCGGCGGCCTCAGCCCCGCCTGGCAGCAGATCCTCCTCTTCGACCGACTGGTCACCGGCGAGGTCAACCGCGCCGGCGAGTCACGCTCGGTGGCGTCCGGAAAGGTGATCAACGCGGCGCGGGCCGCGAGGGGGCTCGGGAGCAGCGTGCTCGTCGTCACGGTGGCCGGCGGCAGCGGTGGCGACGCCATCCGCCGTTCGCTCGAGGCGGAGTCGATCCCGCATCGCATCGTCGACACCGGCTCGTCGCGGACGTGCACCACGGTGATCGAACGCTCGACGCGCACCATCACCGAGCTCGTCGAGAACGCGCCGTCGATCGGCGATCGAGAGCTCGACGAATACGTCGCGACGTTTCGCGAGGCCGCGCGTGACGCGGAGGCGATCGTGCTGCTCGGCTCGCTGCCGTCGGGCGCGAGGAGGTCGTGCTTCCGGGAGATGGTCGAGGGGATCGACGCGCCGGTGATCGCCGACGTGCGGGGGCCGGAGCTCCTCGAGCTCCTCGCGACGCGCCCGCTCGTCGTCAAGCCGAACCACGCCGAGCTCGCCGCGACGCTCGACGTCCGGATCGACTCCGACGACGACCTCGACGCCGCCATGGCACGACTGCACGAGGCCGGAGCGGGCTGGGTGCTGATCACTCGCGGCGAGACGACGGCCATCGCGACACACGTCGATGGCGAGCGTCACCGCTTCACGCCGCCGTCGATCGAGGTCCTCAACCCGATCGGCTCGGGCGACTCGCTGAGCGCCGGCATCGCGGTGGGCATCGTCGAGGGCCAGAGCGTCCCCGCGGCGATCCGCCTCGGCATGGCGTGCGCCGTCGAGAACGCGCTGTCGCTGGTGCCGGGAGAGGTCGATGGCGAGGCGGTGCGCGCCCGCCTCGCGGCGATCACTTGCTCGGCAGACCCAGCGGCGTGACGCTGAGCACCTGTCTCTCGCCGTCGCGCTCGATCTCCACCGACACCGGCTCGCCCGGACTCGCCTGCTGCAGGCCGACCATGTAGTCGCGGACGCTGCGCACGGCGATGTCGCCGAAGCGCACGATGACGTCGCCCGCGGCCATTCCCGCGGCCGCCGCCGGACCTCCGTCGCTGACGCTGGCAACGCGCATCCCCTCGACGTCGGCGCCGTAATCGGGCATCAGACGGAGGACGACGCGAAAGCTCATCCGCGGCGTCAGCTCGATCCCCTCGACCAGCGGCAGCCGTTCGTCGCGGTTCGCCACGGCGACGATGACGTCCGCGATGTAGGCGAGGATCCTCGACAGCCCGTCGACGTTGACGAGACGCTCGCGCGTGCCGTCCTCGAGCTCGCGGTAGAGGTCGTCGTCCGGCGTGTGGTACTGCTCGTGTCCGCCGGTGAAGAAGAAGACGACCGGCATCCCCATCTGGTAGAACGAGGTGTGATCGCTCGAGCCGAGGATCTCGCGGTCGCTCTCCTTCGCCACGTCGATGTCGTGCGACCCGTCGGCGAGCGCCCGGTCGAGCAGCTCGGGCCAGGCCGTCGAGGTCGCCAGCCCGCTGGCGAGCAGTCGGTCCTCGCGCATCCTCCCGACCATGTCCATGTTGATCATGGCGATTGCGTCGACGGGCGTCTCGGCGCGTCCATCGCCCGCGGGGACGCGCAGCAGCGGGTGATCGGCGAAGTGCTTCGAGCCGAGCAGGCCCCACTCCTCCGCGCCGAGCGTCATGAAGAGCACGTGTCGCCGCAGCGTCGCGGCCCGCGGCGCGAGCGCTCGCGCCAGCTCGATGATCCCGGCGACGCCCGACGCGTTGTCGTCCGCGCCGTTGTGCACCTCGCCGACGCGATTACGGCGCATGGCGCCGGAGATGCCACGGCCGAGGTGGTCGTGGTGCGCGCCGACGATGACCACCTCGTCGACCGCCGCGTGATGCCGTGCGCGCAGCCAGCCGAGCACGTTGGACGACGTGCGCCGCTCGAGGTCGATGGAGACCGTCAGCGACACCGAGGTCCACAGGTTGCGCGACAGGCGCTCGTGCTCGTCGAGCCGCTCGCGCGCCGCGGCGCTGTCGATGCCGAGGAGCTCCGACGCCGCCATCGCCGTCACGGCGACCACCGGGATGCCGACGTCGCGGCTGACGTTGCTCCCGCTGAACCGCGGCAACGGACCGGCGTCGCTCTCGTCGCCCTCGCGCTCGGCCTCGTAGATGAGCAGCAGCCCCGCGGCGCCGTTCGATGCGGCCTCGAGGGCCCTCGAGCGGGCGCCGGCGTGGGGCGCGAAGCGTCCGTGCGGGTTGCTGCCGTCGGGCGAGGTGGCGAGCGCGACGGCGATCTTGCCGCGCGCCTCGGTGCCGGCGTAGTCGTCGTGACCGAGCTCGGGAGCCGAGATCCCGTAGCCGACGAACACCGCCGGCCACGTGCCGCGGGCGCTGGCCGAGAAGGCGAGCGGGCGAAAGCTCGCGGGCGCGACCTCCCGGCCGCCGATCGAGAGCGCGTTCGGCGAGCCGAGCCGCGCGCCGGCCACGAACTCGAACGACTGTCGCTCGACGGCGTCGAGCCCCGCGGCGCGGAGCGCATCGACGATGTACTCGATGGCGCGCTCGTCTCCGGCGGTGCCCGCCT
Organism: Planctomycetota bacterium; assembly: GCA_041569895.1. Taxonomy (GTDB): domain Bacteria; phylum Planctomycetota; class UBA8108; order UBA8108; family JACQVS01; genus JBFFXF01. Next base: position 12,837 of record JBFFXF010000135.1, read on the forward strand.
CGCGACCCTCGAGGGCATCGTCGGCGAGGAGCTCGATGTGGCGCTCGATGGCGACGGCGGAGAGCGGCGCGGGCGCCGGAGCGCTTCTGATCGCGCCGTCCCCGCCGCCGATCGCGGCGGAGCACCCGACGAGCAGCCACGCGGCGACGCAGTGCAGAAGTAGGGCGGTCATGGCGACGTGGAGAACGACACGCGGAAGGACACGGAGAGCGGGAAACGAAACGGCAGTGCGAGCGGTGGTGTGATCGGTCATGCGGCCGATGGTATCCTCACCGCTCGACGATCGGCAAGTACCGCAACGGCACCTGGAGGGCGATCAGCGCCATCGCGGTCGACTGCTCCGGCCCGCCGAAGCCCCCTTTCCACGAGCCGTTCTCGAGCTGCCTCGACAGCAGCTTCGAGCGCACGTAGCGGAAGTAATCGCGCCAGTAGTGCCGCCCCGCCTGGAACATCGCCTGCGTGCAGTAGTAGTCCGCGTAGAAGGGAAAGACGCTCCTCGAACGGTGGTTCTCGAGCAGATAGCGGAAGCCGCGCTCGACCGCCGTGGTGTTGTACTCGCCGAGCGACAGCAGGACGCAGACGCCCGCCGCGGACCTCGGAAACGCCGACGTCTGGTGCATCAGGCCGAGGTTGAGGCGATAGTAGAAGCCGCCGTCCGAGCTCTGCGCCTTCAAGATGAAGCCCTTCGCCCTCCCGATGACCACCGGATCGACGGCGATGCCGAGGTTGCGGGCGGCGCGCAGCGCCATCGTCTGGCAGACCGTGATCGACGTGTCGCCGGAGCCCGACGCGGGGATCGGCTCGTAGTCCCAGCCGCCGTCGGGACTCTGCGAGCGCTCGATGAGGCGCACGGCGCGAACCAGCGCGTCGCGGAGCGTCGCGTCGCGCTGGTCGTCCATGCCGTAGAGCTCGGCGATGAAGAGCGTCGCGAACCCGTGTCCGTACATGCGGCTCTGACCGTCGGTGAAGTAGCCGCTCGTCTGCTGGAGCGACAGCAGGTGCGTGACGCAGCGGTCGAAAGACCCGGTGTACGGCCCCACCTGCCCGTTGTACCCGGCGGCGAGGAACGCGAGACCCGCCAGCGCGTTGACGGCGACGGGGAACCGTTCCGAGAAGGCGCCGGTTCTGCTCTGCACCGAGACGAGGTATCGCAGGCCGCGCTTGACCGCGAGACGGATGTCGGAGTCCATCTCCTCGCGGTAGGCGCGCTCGAGCGCTTGCAGCCCGTCGGCGGCCGCCGATCGGGCCGGCGCCGCGGCGACGACCACGGCGAGCGCCGCGACGAGGGTTCTCGGCCACGCGCTTCTCGCTGGAGAAGGATCCATCGGCGGGTCTACCAGAACCTTGAAGTGTCGATCCGTCTCTTCCTTTCTCTTTACGTTATCTTACTGTGCCCGGCGAGGCTTGGCCGTAAATTTGTCGTGCCTCGCGCGGTGTCCGCCGCGGGCCGCGACCTTGTATCGAACCATGATCCGCTTCGATCCCGAGAAGAGACTGCTCGAGCTCGGCGTCGGCGACCTCGTGCGCCACGGCGGGCCGGTGGCGATCCGCGCCGCGCCGTACCAGCGCTCGCGCCTCGAGGCCGGCGTCGCCGAGCATCGCGCGTGGCAGTGCGATCCCGAAACGGCCGGGGAGCGTGACGGCTTCCGCGCCGAGGTGGCCGTCCGCCACGAGCTCGAGCTCGATGGATATCGCGTACGGCTCGAGGGCCGCATCGACGGGTTGCACCGCTCCGGCGACGGCTGGGTCGTCGAGGAGGTGAAGACGGTCGTCGTGCCGCCGGAACGCTTCGACGGCGAGGCGCTGCGCGATGCCGTGCTCTCCGGCGCGTCGTACGCGGAGTATCGCCTTCAGGTCGAGACCTACGTGCTGATGGTCGCAGCGGGCGGAGGCGGGACGCCGTCGGGAGAGCGAGTGCGCGGGCGCCTGGTCTTCCGGAACCTCGCGGCGCACGGCGAGGCGCGCGAGGAGATCGTCGACCTCGAGCCCGATCTCGGCGCGGTGGCGAGCGAAGTGCGGGCGAGGGCGCGCGCGATCCTCGAGGAGTGCCTCGAGCGCGAGGCGCGTCGCCAGCGGCTCGGGGCGCTCGCCGGCGACATTCCCTTCCCGCACCCGAGCTATCGGCCGCACCAGGACGAGCTCGCGGCGACGGTCGAGGAGACGCTCGAGCGCGGGGAGCACCTGCTCATCTCGGCGCCGGCGGGATCGGGCAAGACCGCCGCCGTGCTCCACGCCGCGCTGCGACACGCGCTGCCGCGAGGCAAGCGCATCTTCTGGGCCACGGCGAAGACGACGCAGCAGCGCGTCGTCACGGCGACGCTCGATCTGCTGCTGCGGCGCTGGTCGGAGGGGAGCGCCGGCGAGGAGCGCCTGCCGCTGCGCGCCGTCGTCCTGCGGGCGCGCGAGAAACTCTGCCTGACGCTGCGTGAGGGCGGCGTCGTCTTCTGCCACGACGAGTACTGCCGCTTCGCCGCCGACTACTCGCGCAAGGTCGAGGCGCACGGCATCGCGACGCGGTTGCGCGAGCTTCCGGTGGTGACGCCGGACGTCGTCCTCGAGACGGGCGAGGCGGCCGTCGTCTGTCCGTACGAGCTCGCGCTCGACGTCGTGCCCGAGTGTGATCTCGTCGTCGGCGACTACAACTACGTCTTCGATCCGGCGAGCGCGCTGCGGCGTTTCGCGCCGGAGGAGCTCTTCGCCGACGCCGTCCTCGTCATCGACGAGGCCCACAACCTGCTGTCGCGCGGTCGGGAGTACTGGTCGCCCTCGGTCGAGGCGTCATCGCTCGTCGCGTTCCGCGAGTGGGCCGCGACGCACGCGGGGTCCCTCCTCGAGCGGCTGCTGGCGTTCGCGGATCGCTGCGAGGAGGTGCTCTCGGACGCGGCCGACGCGGGGGGCGGCGAGGAGTCGGAGACGCTTCCGGTCGAGCTCGACGCGCGCGACCTCGTCGAGCTCGAGCGCGAGGCCGGCGCGCTGCGCACGGCGATGCTGCTCGAGGGGCCGGCGATCGCGGCGTCGCCGGACGATCCGCTCGAGCGCCTCGGTAACGAGCTCAGGCGGCTGTCGGAGAGTCCGAGGCTGGCCGAGGACGGTGTGCCGATCGTCGCGTTCCTCGACCGGCGGCGCGCGTCGGAGCGCATCCGCGCCGTGTGCCTCGATCCGTCGCGGCCGCTCGCCGATCGCATGGCGAGGTTCTCGTCGGTGGTCGCGATGTCGGCCACCATCGAGCCGCTCGAGTTCTTCGAAGACGTGCTCGGCTTCCCGCGACAGCGCACGCGACGCGTGCGCTTCCCCTCGCCGTTTCCGCGCGAGAACCGTGGTGTGTTCATCGAGCCGCGGATCGCCACGACGTTCCGGCGGCGTGCGCGCGACAGCGCACGGATCCCCGAGCTGGTCGACGCGATCCGCGCCGGGCGGCCGGGAAACTACCTCGTCTTCCTCTCGAGCCACGAGTACCTGCGCGAGGTGGTCGCGCACATCGACCCCGCGCGCATCGGACGGGACATCATCGTGCAGCGGCGCGTCACCGACGAGGACGAGCGCGATCGCGTGCTCGAGACGCTCCGCGAGCCCGGCTCGGCCCGCGTGCTCTATGGCGTGCAGGGCGGCATCTTCTCCGAGGGTGTCGACTATCCCGGCGGGATGGCGATCGGCGTGATCGTCGTCGGTCCGGGGCTGCCGCGCTTCTGCGTCGAGGAGGAGCTCGCTCGCGAGCACTTCGAGGAGGTCTACGAGCAGGGGTTCGAGTACGCCTACCTCTATCCCGGGATGCATCGCGTCCTGCAGGCGGCGGGGCGGCTGATCCGCACGCCGGACGACGTCGGCGTCATCGTCCTCGTCGGAGAGCGCTTCGCCGACTCCCGCTACGCCCGCCTGCTGCCGGAGGACTGGTACGGCGCGAGCTGGCGCGAGCTCGTCGTCGACGACGTGCCCGCGGCGGTGCGGCGGTTCTGGTCGACGCGGTGATGGCGACGGTGAGCTCGCCTCACGATTCGCGCCGACACCCCTCGCCGCCGCGACAGAGCGGGTGCGTGGCGCAGTCGCAGTCGCACTCGATGCCGAGCAGACGCAGCGTGCGTCGCATCGGCAGGCCGACGATGGTGTAGTAGCAGCCCTCGAAGCCGGCGATCAGCGCGGCGCCGGCGTCCTGGATGCCGTACGCGCCCGCCTTGCCCTGCGCGGCGCCGCTCGCGACGTAGGCGTCGATCTCGCTGTCCTCCAGCTCGCGAAAGCGCACCGGGGACGACTCGCTCTCGACGGTGATGCGTCCCGGCGGCGTGATGACCGCGACCCCGGTGATCACCTCGTGCGTTCGACCCGACAGTCGACGCAGCATGCGGCGCGCGTCGGTGGCGTCGGCCGGCTTGCCGAGGACGTCGCCATCGAGCGCGACGACGGTGTCCGCGCCGATCACGCGCAGGCGTGTGATCTCCTCGCCGTCGTCGACGAGGCGGCGGTGCGTCCAGCGCGCCTTCGCCGCGGCGAGCGTCTCGGCGACCGTGCGCGCGTCACCGGTGACGTGCGACTCGTCGACGCCGGTGGCGGGGACGACGCGGCAGTCGACTCCCCAGCGGGCCAGCAGCTCGATGCGTCGCGGCGAGGCGGAGGCGAGCACGAGCGCGCCCGCGGCGAGATCTCCCTGGCTGTCTGGCGCGCCTGACGCGCGGGAGTTGCGACGACTGCGGGACATGCGGATCAGCTGCGGTTGCGGGGCCGATCGGTGCTTCTTTTTTGGCGCCGGGAATGATATATCGTCATCACGGTCAGGAAGTCATGCGCACGCGATTTCGATCACGCATCTGCCTGCTGCTGGCCCTCGGGGCCCTGCCGTCCGGGTGCGCGCTGCCGCCACCGTTCGGGCGGCCGGCGGTGCGTCCGGAGCCGACGAGCGTCGAGGTCCACATCGAGGAGATCGATCGTCTGACGTGGCTCGGCCGCATCCGCGAGGCGATCGATCGCGCCGAGCTCGCGCTGATCGACCACCACGAGTCGGAGACGCTGCGCGACCGGCTCGCCGAGCTGCGCTCGATCCGGCAGGTGATGTACCAGGAGACCATCGAGCGAGCCGGGGTGCTCATCGAGCAGGGGTCGCCGCGAACGGCGCTGGCGGTGCTGCGCAAGATCGACGGCTTCGGCGACGACGACATGGTCCGCACGGCGCGCAACGAGCGCAGGAGCATCATCGCGGCGCACCCGGCGATCTTTCGCGAGGACTGGGAGCGGGAGCGGATTGCCGGTCCGCCGGAATCCGGAACGAGCCCTCCGGAACGGCCGGATTGAAGCGCACCTCGGTGACGGTCTGCGTGAACGCGTTGAGCCCGTCGCGGAACGACAGACGGTGCGGGAGCAGCAGGCCGCCGGCGGGACGGTAGTCGTCGAGGCTGATTGTCCGCTCTGCCGAGACGTGCGGCGGGAGGCCGGGGCCGGCCGGACCGGCGGCGACCACGGCGCGCGTCGTGATGCGGATCGGCACGATGCGGCGCGCCGCATCGCTTCGCAACGTCACCTCTCCCTCGTAGCCGTCGATGTGCCGGAACGTGAGTACGGTCTCCGCGGGGTCCGGCGTGTCGCCGGGCGCGCTTTCCTTGACGCGGAAGTGGAGGGCGGGCTCGCCGAGGCCGATGGGGTCGAGCAGCAGCCGGTAGGGCGAGTAGAGGTCGAGCTGCTCCTCGAGCTGATCGCGGGAGAGACGCGCCGTTCTGCCGTTGGCGTCGACGTGGGCGCCGTCGCGGCCGTCGGAGATGACGAGTTCACGCGGCGAGACGGCGCCCGCGATGTCCGCCGGACGCGTCAGCTCGATCCGCGCCTCGCCCGCCGCGGTTTCGACGACGTCGATCGTCCGCGAGCCGGCGAGGCCGGCCTCCTGCTCCCAGGTGACGCCGGCGATGTCGATCGGCGCGCCGGGGAGCAGCGCGATCGATCGATGGACACGATCCAGGAGGACGCGCGCGCTGTCGTCCGCCGTCGCCCGAACGGCAAGAATTGCACGCCCCCGCCCCACCCCCCGACCCAGGGTCGCAGGCGCCCCCGGACCCGGGGTCGCCTCCCCCCGACCCCGACCCAAGGTCGCCCTCGCACCCAGGGTCACCAGCGGCGACCCGGGGTCGCGCACGGTGCGCAGCAGGCGGGCGAGCTGCGCCGGGTCCCACTCGGCGACGACGAGCTCGA
>JBFFXF010000136.1:0-18964 GCA_041569895.1 Planctomycetota bacterium
CCTCGCCGTCCTCTGCGTCAATCTGCGTAATCTGCGTAATCTGCGTTCCTCCTCACCTCGGATCGGAGAACGAGAACTCCGAGTGGCTTTGGGGATCGAGGGGGGCCGCGACTTCGGGGCCGGGACCGGGACCGGGTCCGGGTCCGGGAACGCTACGCGCCGTGGTACTCCCGGTACCACTTGACGAACTCCCCGATGCCCTTTTCGATCGACGTGCTCGGGGCGTAATCGATTGCGGTGGCGAGGTCGGAGACGTCGGCGCTGGTGGCCGGGACGTCGCCGGGCTGGAGGTCGTGGAACTTCTTTTCCGCCTTGCGGCCGAGGCACTCCTCGAGGATCTCGATGGCGCGCAGGAGCTCGACCGACTCGTCGTTTCCGATGTTGTAGATGCGAAACGGCGCCGCGCTCGTGCACGGGTCGGGCGTGTCGCCGGACCACTGCGGGTCCGGCTGCGCCGGCTTGAAGAGCACGCGGACGACGCCCTCGACGATGTCGTCGACGTACGTGAAGCTCCGGCGGTGCTTGCCGTGGTTGAAGACGTCGATCGGCTCTCCCGCGAGGATCTTCCTCGTGAATATGAAGAGCGCCATGTCGGGCCGGCCCCACGGGCCGTAGACGGTGAAGAAGCGCAGGCCGGTGCACGGCACGCCGAAGAGGTGGCTGTAGGTGTGCGCCATCAGCTCGCCCGACCTCTTGGTCACCGCGTAGAGGCTGAGCGGGTGGTCGACGCCGTCGTGGACCGAGAACGGCATGCGCGTGCTCGCGCCGTAGACGGAGCTGGTCGAGGCGAAGACGAGGTGCGCCAGGTTGTGGCGGCGGCAGCCCTCGAGGATGTTCAGCTGACCCGTGACGTTCGCGTCGACGTAGAGGTGCGGATTGACCAGGGAATGGCGCACGCCGGCCTGCGCGGCGAGGTGCACGACGCGCGTCGGGGCGTGTCGCTCGAACGACTCGGCGACGTGCCCTCGGTCCGCGACGTCGATGCGCTCGAACGTGAAGCCCTCGAGATCGAAGAGCCTGGCGAGACGCGCCTTCTTCAGCTCCGGATCGTAGTACGCGTTCAGGTTGTCGATCCCGACGACCTGATAGCCGTCCGCCAGGAGCCTCCGCGAGACGTGGTAGCCGATGAATCCCGCCGCTCCGGTGACCAGGATACGTTCGCGTCCTGCCATGTACCTACCGACGCCTCAAAAGAACGGATAGATGAACGGAGCCAGCCCGCTGCCGCCGAGCGCCGCGAGAATGCCGAGCAGCAGGAGCACGACGACGATCGGGATCAACCACCACTTCTTGTTGTGGACGAGGAAATCGACGAACTCCCGCAGGAACGACGGCGGTCGCTCGTCCGCCTGCCGCTCGAAGTCCCGATCGGACCGCTCGTCTCCCTTCTCGTCCATGACCGTTCGCGCCGACCTATTCAGTACTGGTGGAAGTACCTCTCCGACTTCGCCGCCGGCGGTCGCTCTGACCAGTACGTCGTCGCCTCGCGGCTGCGGCGCCGTGAAAGCGGGTCGTGACCGATCAGCCGCATGAAAAGACCGATCGGCGTGACGACGACGAAGTATACGATGGCGAGGATGACCAGCGACAGGGCCCAGCCTATCGGAGAGACGAGACAAATCCAGGCCCGATAGATGGCGCGCCGCGACCGGGGGAGCGCGTAGTAGACGGCGCAGACCAGGCCGCCGACCGCCCACGCGCCGATGGCGAATCGCGGGGCATCGAACCGGAAGTGAGCGATGAGACCGATGATCCCGAAGAACGCCGCGAAGAGGGCGCCGAAGCACGCGAGCTCCCACCGCGCCGGCTCCTTCCTGATCTCGAACAGCGCCACGCCGGTGCCTCCTCTGTTTAGTCGAGCGCGAACTGCGCCAGGTGCCTGCTCCGCTCCGCCCGCGCGTCGGTCGGCGCCTGCTCGGATTTGATCAGCAGCACGTCGCCCATGGCGAGCGCGTCCATGTCCGTCGCCATGAAACAGCGGTAAGCCTCCTCGGGGGTGCAGACGATCGGCTCCCCGCGCACGTTGAAGCTCGTGTTGATGATCACCGGACAGCCGGTGCGCTCCTCGAAACGCTCGAGGAGAAGGCGGAAGAGCCCGTGCCGCTCGCGATCGACCGTCTGCACGCGCGCGGAGCAATCGACGTGCGTCACGGCCGGGATCACGGAGCGCTCGACGGCGAGCTTGTCGAGGCCTCGTACGCCGTCACTCCTGGCCGCGGCGGCGGTCCGCTTCTCGGCACGGACCGGCGCGACGAGCAGCATGTAGGGGCTCTCGTCGCCCTCACGGAGCTCGAAGAACTCCGCCGCTCGCTCGCAGAGCACCGCGGGCGCGAACGGGCGGAACGATTCCCGGAACTTGATCTTCTGGTTGATCAGCGACTGCATGCGTGCGCTGCGCGCGTCGCCGAGGATGCTCCGGCTGCCGAGCGCGCGCGGCCCGAACTCCATCGGACCCTGCACCCAGCCGACCACCTTGCCGTCGGCGATCTGCGCCGCGACCGTGTCGCAGAGCTCCTCCGGGCGCTCGAAGACCTCGTAGCGCGCGTCGAGCCGGTCGAGCGACGCGCGGATGGCGTCCGGACCGAAGCTCGGTCCGAGCAGCGAGCCGCGCTGCGCGTCGCCGGGACGGACGCGGCGCTCGCGGCCGAGCAACTGGTGCCAGATGAAGAGCGCCACGCCGAGCGCGCCGCCGGCGTCGCCCGCCGCGGGCTGGATCCAGATCCTGTCGAACGGGCCCTCGCGCAGGATGCGACCGTTGCCGACGCAGTTCAGCGCAACGCCGCCGGCGAGGCAGAGATCGCGCATGCCGGTGCGCTCGTGGACGTGGCGGGCCGCGCGCAGCATCACCTCCTCGGTGACCGCCTGCGCCGACGCGGCGACGTCCATGTCGAGCTGCCGCAGCGGCGTCCCCGGCTTCCGCGGTGGCCCGCCGAGCAGCCGGTGCAGCCTTCGCGAGGTCATCGTCAGGCCCTGGCAGTAGTTGAAGTACGACATGTCGAGGCGGAACGAGCCGTCCTCCTTGATGTCGATGACTCTCTCGCGGATGGCGTCGGCGTACCTCGGCTCGCCGTAGGGCGCGAGCCCCATCAGCTTGTACTCGCCCGAGTTCACCCGGAAGCCGGTGTAGTAGGTGAAGGCCGAGTAGAGCAGCCCGAGCGAGTGCGGAAAGCGGATCTCGTGCGACAGCTCGATGCGGTTGCCGCGGCCGACGCCGAACGTCGTCGTCGCCCACTCGCCGACGCCGTCGAGCGTCAGGATCGCGGCCTCCTCGAACGGCGACGGGAAGAAGGCGCTCGCCGCGTGCGACTCGTGGTGCTCCGCGAAGACGATGCGCCGCGTGTACCGTCCGTCGAGGCCGCGCCTGATCTCGCGCGGGAGGTGGAGCTTCTGTCTCGACCAGAGCGGGATCGCCCTGGCGAACGAGCGGAACCCCGCGGGAGCGTAGGCCAGGTAGGTCTCGAGCAGCCGCTCGAACTTCAGCAGCGGCTTGTCGTAGAAGCCGACGAAGTCGAGGTCGCCGGCGTCGAGCCCGGCCTGCTCGAGGCACGACCGCACGGCGTGCTCCGGAAAGCGGCTGTCGTGCTTGCGCCGCGTGAACCGCTCCTCCTGCGCAGCCGCGACCACCTCTCCATCGACGACGAGCGCCGCCGCGGAGTCGTGGTAGTAGGCCGAGACGCCGAGAATCGCGGTCAAGGGTGCGGGCTCCTGGCGCGGGAGCGCCGTGAGGAGTGACGACACGTGATGCCGGTTGCCAGATCGATTCTACCGGCGGCCGCGAACCGGTCAATCGCACGGCGTCCGGCCGCGCGTCAGGTGGCGTGCGAATGCTGCTTGAGCGCCGCCCACTGCCTGCGGAGGTGCGACGCGTAGCTCGCCGCGAGCGCCGCGAGGATGCCGAGGAAGACGCTCGCGACGCCGACGGTGAGCATGCTCTTGCGGATCGCCGGCCGCGACTTCCTGGCCGCGGGAACTGCCGCGTCGAGCACCTGCACGCTCGGCAGGTCGATCACCTCGGCGATCTTCGCCTCCTCGAGCTGCTGCGTCAGGAGCGTGTAGACCGCGCCCTGGATGACCACCTCGCGCTGCAGCCGCTCGAGCTCGAGGCGGATGTCCGGATACTCCGCGAAGGGAACGTGCACCGTGTCGACCGGCTCCGGGCGATCGAGTCTCTCGACCACCGGCGCGAGCATGGCGCCGGAGTCCGGCGAGGTGACACCGAACTGCATCGCCGCGAGCTGCTTCCGCAGCTCGGCCAGCTCCTTCTTCAACTGGCGCACCCTCGGGTTCTCGTCGGTGGCGTAGAGCCGCGTGCTCTCGAGGCTCACCTGCGTGGCGATGATCTGCGCCTGGATCCGCGTCGCCGCATCCATGATGCCCCGCGCCTGCTCGGTCAGCGCGAACGCGCCGTGCGTCTTCTGGAAGTCCTTCAGCGCCTCCTCGGCGTCCTTCAGTCTGGTCAGCGTGTCGCGGAGGCGTTTCTCGATGAACTCGCGCTTCCTCGCCGCGTTGACGTTGCCGAAGGTGCGCAGTTGACGGTCGAGCTCGGCGACGTAGAAGTTCGCGAGGCGCGCGGCGAGCTGCGGGTCGGTCTCGCCGACCGTGATGCCCACGACGCCCTCCTTCGACACCGACACCACGACCGAGCCGCGCAATCGTCTCAGCGCGTCCTCGATGTGGCCGGTCTGGTAGCGCTCCTCGAGATCGAAGCGCTCGATCGTCGCCTCGCCGACGGTGCGGCTGTTGAGGATGCTCACGAAGAGGTCGACGTCCGGCGAGAACGACGGGATCGACAGGCCCGAACCGGCCAGTCCGGGCACCGACTGGATGACGCCGCCGGCCTTGAACATCGACAGGAACCCACCGCCTGCCCCGCCGGACTTGGTGATGATGGTGGTCGTCGACTCGAAGATCTTCGGCTGCATCAGGCAGTAGACCATCGTGCAGACGACCGCCGCGAACGAGAAGGACGCGATGGCGTAGCGCCTCTCCCAGACGATCTGGACGCACTGGAGGAAGGTGATCTCGTCGCGACGCAGCGAGAGCTCGTCCGGCGGCGCCGCGTCGGCGAGGCGGCGATGGTCCTCTTCGTTTCCCTTCACAGCGCTCAAAATAGCCGCCGCGGTGCGTGAAATCCACGATCAAAACGACCGATAAGCAGAAGCCCTGCCCGGCCGCGCCGGGGCGCGGATTGTTGTTCCTCCGAACCGTCTCTTCTGGTATTCATGAGCGCAGTCGGTGGAACGGGACGAGCGTTCCCGGAAGAGAAACCCGACGGAAACGCCGGCAGGGAAGCCGGCAGAGAAGAAGTCGAAGGGGTCCGGCCGCGGCCCGGACGAGAAGAGTGACGACCGAGCGCGCCGCTCTCGCCCGTCGCGTGAAGCGATACAACCGTCTCTACCACGAGACGGAATCCGCCCTCTACGACGGCATCCACCCCGAGATCCTCGAATACGAGCGGCAGACCTGGCGCGGCCTCACCGAGCGGATCCGCGGCGCCCTCGTCTCCCGCGCGCCGAGATGCCTCGATGCGGGCTCCGGATCGGGCTTCATCCCGCGCATCGTCTCCGAGAGCGTTCCGGGATCGCGCTGGGCGTGCGTCGACATCTCGCCCGCGATGCTGCGGCGCTCGAGGGAGCTGGTCGCCGGACGCGCCCGCGCCGACCACGTCGTCGCGGACTGCGAGAACCTGCCGTTCGGGGCCTCGGTCTTCGACCTCGTGACGGTCAACTCGGTGCTGCACCATTTGCCGGACGCCGGCCGCTTCCTTGCGGAGTGCCACCGCGTGCTGCGACCGGATGGCGTGCTGGTGATCGCCCACGAGCCGAATCGCCGACATTATCGGAACACTGTTCTCTTTCTCTCCGGCCGGATCCTGGCGCGCGCGCGTCGACTCGGGCGCGGGCGCAGGCGTGGACCGGAGGCAGGTGACGGGGTGGCCCGGGGCAAGCAGCGGTTCCGGTCGCTGCTCGAGGAGCGCCTTCGCCGGGAGGGGCTCGAGGCGTCCTACGAGGAGGTCTCGCGACTCGTCGACCTGCACTCGCCGACCGCCGGCGGTCGGATCGACCGGGATCGCGGCTTCCGTCCCGAGGAGCTCCTTCGCGGGGATCGCTGGAGCCGCATCGAGACGCGCACGTACGCGCACCTCGGCAAGCTCTCGCTGGCGCCAGGCGGGCGCGGGGTTCCCCTTGTCGAGAGACTGCTCGAGAGGCTGCTGACCCGCGTCTTCCCCGAGGACGGCTCGCTCTTCTGGCTGGTCGCGAGGAAGTGACGAAACAGATACAGAACGCCAGACGGCCGATGCGCATCGGCATGGTGACCGACACGTTCCTGCCGCTCATCGGCGGGGCCGAGCTGCACGTCCTCGAGCTGGCGCGGGCGCTGCGCGAGCTCGGCGACGACGTCGAGATCGCCACGGCGTGGAGCGGCCCCGACGAGGTCGACGGTTTCCCCGTGCTGCGGCTGCCGGAGCTCGCCCGGGGCAGCGCCCGGCGCGCGCTGGTCGCCTTCTCCGCGTGGCGACGCCTGGCGGCGCTCGTCGATCGTGTCGACGTCGTTCACTGTCACTACACCTACCTGATGGCGTTCATGGCGACGGCGCTGGCGCGAGTGCTCGGCAAGCCGCGGGTGGTGACGCTGCACGGGCTCGGCACGCTCGACTCATCGGTGCGGCGCTCGCCGGTGCTGCGACTCTACCGCTCGGCGTCCTTCCGTCGCGCCGACGTGGCGATCGCGACCAGCCACGAGATGCGCGCCGTCGCGGAGCGCTTCGTCGACGGGTCGCGCGTCCCCGTGATCCCGAACGGCGTCAACACCGACTACTTCGATCCGGAGCGCCTCGACGCAGGGTCTCTGGACGCAGGGTCTCTGGGTGCAGGGCTCCCCGGGGCCGCGTCCGGAAACGGCGACGGCCCGGTGATCCTCGCGATGCGACGGCTGGCGCCGAAGAACGGCGTCCAGTACCTCGTCGAGGCGGCGCCGATCGTCCTCCGGAGCCTCCCCGGCGCCCAGTTCTGGATCTCCGGCCGCGACAAGCTCGAGGCGCACCTCCGCCGCCGCGTGCAGCAGCTCGGCATCGACGCGAACGTCCGCTTCCTCGGCGAGGTGCCGGTGGAACGGACGCGGTCGTACTTCGCCCGCGCGGACATCGTCGTCTTTCCCTCGAGCGCGGAGTCGACCAGCCTGGCGTGTCTCGAGGCGATGTCGATGCGTCGCGCGGTGGTCGCCAGCGCGCTCTCGGCGTACCGCGAGATGCTCGGCGACGGCGAGCGAGGCGTGCTCGTCGATCTCTTCGGGCGCGACTGGTCGGACTATGACGCGCCGGCCACCCTGCCGCACGACCGCATCGCGGCGCTCGGGAACGCCATCGTCGAGCTCGGCCTCGACCCGGACCGGCGTCGCAGCCTCGGCGATCGCGCGCGGGAGTTCGTGCGGAGTCACTTCGACTGGCGCATCGTCGCGCAGAGGACGCGCGGTCTCTACGAGGGCCTCCTCGCGTGAACGGACGACTCGGCAGACTGCTCGGGGGCGGCGCGTACCTCTACGCGGGCGGGCTCGGCACGTCCGCGCTGGCGCTGGTCCAGGGCATCATCGTCGCGCGGGCGCTCGGGCCCGCGAATTACGGCATCTGGGGAGTCGCCCTCGCGACCTGCGCGTTGACGCAGGCGCTGCTCGGCTTCCGTACGACGGAGCCGCTGACGCGCTACCTCGTCGAGCTCAGGGACGACGGGCGACCGGCGACGCTCGTGAAGCTCCTCCACACGGCCTTCCTCACCGACCTCGCGACGCGGACGGTGGCGATTCTGGTCGTGGTCGCGGTCAGCCCGCTCGTCGCCGCGACCGTCGCCGGCGGAGCCGATGCGCTGCCGGTCTACTTCATCGTCGCGGCGACGACCGTCCTGTCGTCGGCCGATGCGGTCTGGTACTGCGTCGTTCGCGACCGCAGGGAGTTCCGGCTCCTCGCCGGCCTGCCGCTCGCGTTCACCGCGTTTCAGGTGCTCGCGGTCGCCGCGTGCTGGCTCGGTGGATGGTTCGACCTCGTCACCCTGGCGATCGTCTACACCGCCGTCGCCGCGGTGCGTTTCGTCGCCAAGCTGGCGCACGTCGTCCGCCTGGCGCGGTCCGCGTACGCCATCGAGCTCGTCGCGCGACCCTCGGTCGGCGGGTTCCGTGGCGAGCTGGCGGGATTCTGGCGTTTCATGGGGATGACGTACGTCTCGAGCGTCATCTCCGCGCTCGTCAAGAACGGCGACATGCTGATCCTCGGGTACTTCAGGCCCGAGAACGAGGTCGGCTGGTATCGGCTCGCCCGCAACATGGCGAGCCTCATCCACAACGCCGCGAGCTCGCTGGCCGAGGTCGCCTATCAGGACCTCAGCGAGCTCGTCGCGGCCCGTCGGTTCGCCCGCCTCCGGCGCGAGCTTCTGCGAGTGACGCGCGTGTGGGTGCCGCTCGTCCTCGCGGGGATGTGCGTCGCCTTTCTCGTGGCCGGTCCCGTGATCCGGTTCGTGTACGGCGATGACTACGCGGCGTCGACGCGATCGTTCCACATCTTCATCCTCGGCGTCGGCGTCGCGATGATGCTCTTCTGGACCCGTCCGCTGGGTCTGGCGATGGAGAAGCTCCGCGCGCACCTCGCCGTCGTCGTCGTCTCGAGCGTCTTCTTCGTCCTCGCGGGCATCCTCCTGGTGCCGGCCTTCGGCCAGTACGGCATGGCGGCGTCGATGTCGGGGACGTGGGCGGTCGGTCACCTCGGCATGCTCTGGGTGGTGTGGCGATGAGCGAGACGCACGAGGCGAACCGCGCGACCAAGGAGTTCTACGCCGCGCACCACGACCGCATCTTCGACAAGCGCTTCAACTCGCCCTTTCCCATCCGCCGTCGCGTGCACCGCGAGATGTACGAGAGCGTGTCGGCGAAGATCGAGCCGGGGATGACCGTGCTCGACGCCGGCTGCGGCGAGGGCGTGCTGTCGATCCTGATGGCGCGCCGCGGCGCGCTGGTCACCGGGATCGACTACTCCACCCCGAACATCGAGGCGGCCGTCGAGCGGGCGCGCGAGGCGGGACTTTCCGACGCCGACGTCCGCTTCGAGGTGGGGGATGTTGAGGCGCTCCCCTTCGCCGACGACTCGTTCGAGTGCGTCGTCAGCAATCACGTCCTCGAGCACCTGCCGGACTTCGAGCGCGGCGTCCGCGAGATCCGCCGCGTCACCAGGTCGCTCGCGGTGATCGCCGTGCCGACGTGCCTCAATCCGTGCTCGTGGGCGCTGCTCGGCGGCGACGTCTACTGGAAGCTCTCGAAGCGCAGCCCGGTGGCGCTCGCGCGCGGCATCGCGCGGGTCGCGCTCGCGCTGGTGACCGGTCGTGACGGCGTGAACGAGGGATACGCCGGTGTGCGGGAGACGGTCCACGTCTTCCGTTTCCCGTGGGTGGTGCGGCGCATCCTCGAGAGGAACGGTTTCGAGGTGCTCGGGTACGAGGCGCAGTCTCTCTCACTGCCGTGGGTGACGGCCGGCGTCCGATTGCGGCGATCGCTGCCGGGGCTGCGGAACCTCGGCTTCGGCACCGTGTACCTCGTTCGCAAGACGCGGAAGGAGAGCGACCGGTGAGCGGGCTCCGCATCACCATCACGACGGGGATTTTTCCGCCCGACATCGGCGGTCCGGCGAGCTCCGTGCCGGTGATGGCGCGCTGGCTCGCCGGGCGCGGCCACGCGGTCCGGGTCGTGTGCCTCAGCGATCGCGTCGACCACGACGATGGCGACTACCCCTTCGAGGTCGTGCGCATCCGGCGTGGCTCCCCGAAGCCGTGGCGCGCGCTGCGGACGCTCTCCATCCTGCGCCGCGAGGCTCGCCGGTCCGATGTCCTCTTCGTCAACGGGCTCGGCTTCGAGTCGGGCCTGGCGGCCTCGCTCGCCGGCGTGCCGGCCGTACACAAGGTCGTCGGCGACACCGCCTGGGAGCGCGCGCGCAATCGCGGTCTCTTCGACGGCACCATCGACGACTACCAGATCGCCCGCAAGGGGCCGGTGCTGCGCGCCCTCGACTGGATCCGCACGACGCCCCTGACGCGATCGCGCGAGGTGATCGTCCCGAGTCGCTACCTCGCGGCGCTCGTCGCCCGCTGGGGGATCCCCGAGTCGCGCATCCGCGTCATTCCGAACGCGTTTCACGACGCGCCGCCGGTTGCGTCCCGGGCAGCGATCCACGAATCGCTCTCGCCCTTCGACGGGCCGACGGTGGTGACCGTCTGCCGCCTCGTCGCGTGGAAGGGGATCGACATGCTGATCGACACGCTCGAGGAGCTCCGGGAGGCGCGTCTCGTCGTCGTCGGCGACGGTCCGCTGCGCGCGACGCTCGAGGACCACGCGAGGCGTCGTGGCGTCACCGATCGGGTGGTCTTCACGGGCGACGTGCCGCGGCGCGCCGTCATGCGCTGCCTCGCGAGCGCCGATCTCTTCGTGCTCAACTCGACCTACGAGGGTCTGCCGCACGTCGTCCTCGAGGCGATGCGCGCGGGCGTGCCCGTCGTCGCGACCGATGCCGGCGGCACGTCGGAGCTCGTCCGTGACGGCGAGAACGGCCTGCTCGTTCCCGCCGGCGACGCGGGCGCGCTTCGCCGCGCGATGCGGCGTCTCCTCGAGAACCGCGATCTTGCACAGCGCCTGGTTGCCCGCGCCTCGCGCGAGATCGACGAGCGCTTCACGCTCGACGCGATGGCGACACGCACCGAGCGCGCGTTGCTCTCGGCGCGGGAGGAGGCGGTGTCATGTCCCTGAACGTGCTGATGATCGGCAGGGACCCGGACCTCTTCGACGGCGCGGCGGGCGCCGGCGGCGATGCCCGTCGAAGGCACCAGGTGTACGCCGCCGCGCTGCGGCGCCGTTACGGGCCCGAGAGCTCCCTGCGGATCATCTCGTACGCGCCGCGCTCGAGCGGCTGCGGCGTCGAGGTGCTCCCCGACAACCTCACCCTCTACCCGACGCGGTCGCTCCACCGCGGACTCTTCGTCAGCGACGTCGTGCGGCTCCTCCCCGCCGTGCTGCGAGGCTGGCGTCCGGACGTCGTCACGCCGCAGACGCCGTGGGAGGAGGGCTCGATCTGCTACCTGCTCGGTCGCGCGCTGCGAGCGCGCTTCGTGCCGCAGCTCCACTTCGATCTCTTCTCCGCCGAGTGGCTGCGCGAGAGCCGGCTCAACCGGTGGCGGAGGTGGTGGGCGCGACGGCTCATCTCGCGGGCGGACGGCGTGCGGGTGGTCTCGCGCTCGCTCGGTGACCGCGTCGAGTCGGAGCTCGGCGTCGCGCGCGAGCGCATCTTCGTGGCGCCGGTCGGCGTGGAGTTCGAGCCTTCGGGCGTCGATCGGGAGCGGCCACGCCCGCCGACGGCGCTCTTCGTCGGCCGCTTCTACCCGCCGAAGAACCTCGACCTCTGGATCGACGTCGCGTCGCGCGTCGCGCAGGGGGTGCCGCTGTCGCGTTTCGTCCTCGCGGGCGACGGGCCGCTGCGGAGCCGCGTCGAGGCCGCGATCGCGCGCGCCGGGCTCGGCGCACGGTGCGAGCTGCTCTCGGCGGTCGATCGCGAGCGTCTCCCCGAGGTGTACGCGCGGGCGGACGTCCTCCTGCTGACGTCGAGCCACGAGAGCTTCGGCAGAGTCATCGTCGAGGCGTTTCTCTCCGGCGTTCCGGTGGTCTCGACCGATTGCACGGGGCCTCGCGAGCTCATTCGCGACGGCGTCGACGGCTTCCTGCATGCTCGCGATGACGCCGAGGGCCTCGCGGTCTCGGTGGCGCGACTGCTCGAGGAGCCCGGCCTGGCGCGGGTGATGGGCGAGCGCGGGCGGGAGCGCATCGGACGCGAGCACTCGCTCGACGCGCAGGCCGAGCGCCTGGTCGAGTGCTGGGGCGCGCACGCGAGCGGTGAGCGAGAGCGGAGGGGAGCCTGAGATGTGCGGCATCTGCGGCTTCATCGACGTCGATCGCCGCCGGCCTCCGGGCGACCTCGAGTCCACCGTCGAGCGCATGGCGGCGACGCTCGCGCATCGCGGCCCCGACGACCGCGGCGCCTGGGTCGACGCGGAAGCGGGCGTCGCGCTCGGGCACCGGCGGCTCGCCATCATCGATCCCGGACCGGGCGGCCGGCAGCCGATGACCTCGTCGTGCGGGCGCTGGGTCATCGTCTTCAACGGAGAGATCTACAACTACCGCGACATCGCCCGCGAGCTCGGCGGTCCGGATCGCGGCGCCGGCGGTCGATCCGACACCGGGGTGATGCTCGAGGCGATCAGCCGGTGGGGCCCGACGCGCGCGATCGAGCGCTTCAACGGCATGTTCGCGTTCGCGCTCTGGGATCGGTCGCGCCGCCGCCTGCTCCTCGCGCGGGACCGCATCGGCGAGAAGCCGCTCTACTACGCGCGCCTCGGCGCGACGTGGATCTTCGGCTCGGAGCTCGTCGCGCTGCGCGCGCACCCCGAGTTCGACGCCGAGATCGATCGCGAGGCGCTGGCGCTCTTCACGAGGCTGGGCTGCGTGCCGGCGCCGCGGACCATCTGGCGCGGCGTCCGCAAGGCCCCGCCCGCCTCGATCGTCGCCATCGATCCGTCGCGACCGGAGCCGTCGATCGAGCCATACTGGCGCCTCGAGGAGGTCGTCGCGCGCGGCGCGAGCTCGCCGCTGGGCTCGGCGCGGGAGGCGGTCGAGGCGCTCGAGACGCAGCTGCGGCGATCGCTCGCCGACCGGCTCCACGCCGACGTGCCGGTGGGGGCGTTTCTCTCGGGTGGCATCGATTCGTCGCTGATCGTCGCGCTGGCGCAGCGGGTGAGCTCGACGCCGGTGCGGACGTTCACGATCGGTTTCCGCGAACGCGCGTTCGACGAGGCCGCGTCCGCGCGAGAGGTCGCCGCGCACCTCGGCACCGATCACCGCGAGCTCATACTCGAGCCGCGCGACGCGCTCGAGGTGATTCCGCGCCTCCCCGAGATCCACGACGAGCCGTTCGCCGACTCGTCCCAGATCCCGGCCTCGTTGCTCTCGAGAATGACACGACGGCACGTCACCGTGGCCATCTCGGGCGACGGCGGCGACGAGCTCTTCGGCGGCTACAACCGCTACGCCTGGGCGGACGTCATCTGGCGTCGGGTCGGACGCCTGCCCCGATCGGTGCGTCGCGTCGCGTCGAGGGCGCTGCTGGCCGCGCCGGCGTCGACGTGGGACGGCGTCGTCCGGCGCGCCGCACGCGCTGTCGGAATGCGAGGACCGCGCTTCGCCGGCGAGAAGGTCCACAAGCTCGGCCGGGCGATCACGGCGGACGGCTTCGATTCGCTCTATCGGGGATTGATCTCGCAGTGGGAGGTCTCGCCGGTGCTCGGCGAAGACGGCGTCGACGACACTCTCGTCGACGAGAGCAGCGAGGAGGGCATCGTTCCCGCATCGATCGAGCGCGCGATGCTCCACGACGCGCTCACCTATCTCCCGGACGACATCCTCGTCAAGGTCGATCGCGCGAGCATGGCAGTGGGGCTCGAGGTGCGCGCCCCGCTCCTCGACCCCGACGTCATCGCGCTCGCCTGGCGGATGCCGATGCGCATGAAGGTCCGCCGCACCACCGGCAAGTGGATCCTGCGCGAGCTCCTCGGCCGCCACGTGCCGACGCCGCTCTTCGATCGTCCGAAGACGGGGTTCGTGGTGCCGCTCGCGGAGTGGCTGCGGGGCGAGCTGCGCGACTGGGCGGAATCGCTCCTCGACGAGGGCCGCCTCGCCGACGAGGGCTACCTCGACCCACGACCGGTGCGCGCGCTCTGGGAGCAGCACCTCGCCGGCCGCTTCGACTGGCACGGACGGCTGTGGGTGGTGCTGATGTTCCAGGCGTGGATGGAGCGGCAGGGGCGATCGAGGACGAGGACGAGGACGAGGACGACTGCGGGATCGGGCCCCGGTCCGGGAACGGGAACGTTCTGACACGGGAGGAAATCGGTTGCGGATCGTTTTTGTCATCACGCGTTCCGATGCGGTCGGGGGCGCGACGCTGCACGTTCTCGATGTCGCGCAGCGGCTCGGCGAGTGCGGTCACGAGGCGATCGTGCTGGTCGGTGGCGAGGGTCCCGTGACGCGCGAGCTCGCGGCGCGGGGAATCCAGTATCGCGCGTTGAAGCACCTCGTGCGGTCGATCCGGCCGACCCGCGACCTGCGGGCGCTCCTCGAGATCCGCGACGCCGTCATCGAGCTGCGGCCGGATCTGCTGTCGGTGCACACGTCGAAGGCGGGCTGGCTCGGCCGGCTCGCGGCGCGGTGGATCGGACTCCCCACGGTCTTCACGCCGCACGGGCTCTCCTTCGCGCGCGGCTTCTCCCGGCCGCATCGCCTGCTCTTCTCGTTCGCCGAGCGTCTGGTCGGCAGGCTGGCCGACCGCACCGTGACGGTGTCCGATGCGGAGCGACAGCTCGCGCTGGCGCACGGCGTCGCGAGTCCGGAGCAGCTCGTCACCATCCACAACGGCGTCCGCGACGTCCCCGAGCCGCTGCGCGCCGACCCGACGCGCAACACCGTCCGCCTCGTCACCATCGCCCGGTGCGAGGCGCCGAAGGATCACCGCACCCTGCTGGCGGCGATCGGCCGGCTGGCGGCGACCGCCTCGAGTCCGCGCAGGCCGCTCGAGCGATCGAGACGCACGATGACCCTCCCCGACTGGACGCTCGACTGGATCGGCGCGGGACGGCTGATCGACGAGGCGCGCGAGCTCGCGACGCGGCTCGGCGTCGCCGACCGGGTGAGCTTCCTCGGCGACCGCCGCGACGTCGCCGAGCTCCTCGCCCGCGGTCAGATCTTCGTCCTCGCGTCGAGATCCGAGGGCTTCCCGCGCAGCATCCTCGAGGCGATGCGCGCGGGACTCCCGGTGGTCGCGTCCGACGTCGGCGGCGTCCGCGAGTCGGTGGTCGACGGCGTCACGGGATTCCTGGTCCCCCCGGGAGACAGCAGCACCCTCTGCGATCGCCTCGAACAACTGATCGCCGACCCGGCGATGCGATCGAGAATGGGCGAGGCGGGCCGGAAGCGATTCGTGGAGCGGTTTACTTTCGAGGTGATGTTCGAGAAGACGATGGAGGTGTACGAGACGGTGGGAAGAGTCGCCATCGAGCAAGGCTGAGCGTCCGGCCCCGGTCCCGGACCCGTGCCCGTCCTCGAGGGCTCCGGTGTCGGAGTTCGATGACCGACTCTGATACCGCTGACGGTCACGGTCACGGACCACGGTCACGGACCACGGTCACGGTCCACGGTCACGGTCCACGGTCACGGTCCACGGTCCACGATTCCGATACCGATTCCGATACCGATACCGATACCGACTCCGACTCCGACTCCGACTGTTCCCGATCTGCTTTATCCGCGGGCCGTTTTTGCGTACACCCCCAGGGTCTCTTCCACCATCTTTTCGACCGAGAAGCGTCGCAGCACGTCGCGCCGTCCGGTCTCCTCGAGTCGCTTATGGAAGACCGCGTGGCGCTCGATCATCTCGTCCATCGTCTCGGCGAGTGACGCCGGGTCGGCCGGGCGGGCGAGGAGGCCGTCGATGCCGTGGCGGACGACTTCCGGGATGGCGCCGGCGATGGTCGCGACGACCGGGACGCCCTGGTAGAGGGCCTCCAGGAAGACCATGCCGAAGCCTTCCCAGTGCGAGGGCATCACGAGGCAGTCGAGCTGGCCGATGATCGAGAACGCGTCGGGGCGCGCGCCGGTCATGATGACGCGGTCCTCGAGCTCGAGCCGGGAGACGCCGAGCTCGACGGCGCGCAGGAAGCGGAGGTCGTATCCCGGCCCGCCGACGATCAGGAGACGAGTGGCCGGGCGGCGCTCGACGACGCGGGCGAACGCCTCGAGGAGGTCGAGGTGGCCCTTCTGCTCGGTGATGCGCGCGACGATGCCGAAGAGAAAGGCATCGCCGGGCAGGGAGAGCTCGCGGCGGATGTCGGTTCGCGGCCGCGCCGGGTAGATCTCCGGATCGAAGCCGTAATAGACGCGACTGATCCGCCGGCTGTCGACGCGTCCGTGGCGGGAGACGAAGCTCCTGACGTGGTCCGAGAGCGCGATGACGTGGTCGTCGCAGAGGCGCGAGATCGCGCCGTGCGTCAGGCCCACGAGCCGGCGTCTGAGGTGGTGCTCGTCGTTGTGCTTCGACGCGATCACCACCGGCCGCCGCGTCGTCAGCGAGCGAGCCGCGATGCCCGCGACGCAGTTCGCCTTCAGGAGATGCGTGTGCACGACGTCCGGCCTGACGTGCGCCATCAGCCGGCGCAGCGCCGCGACGCAGCCGGGGAGGTGTCGCGGACGTTCGAGGGCGGTCTTGCGCACCTCGACGGCGCCCGCCTCGAGGAACCTCGCCGTGAGCTCGCCGCCGCCCTTCAGATACGCGACGCGCGCCTCGCAGCCGCGCGACACCTGGCCCCGGACGAGCGCCAGAAGGTGGTGCTCCGCGCCGCCGGGCGACAGCGTCGTGATGACATGGAGGACTCGCGGTCCGCGGCGCGCGCCGCTCGTCGACGGGGCCGCGTCGATCCGCGCGCCGTGACGCTCCGACCTCGCTTGCAATCCCGGGTTCACGTCGTGAGTCTCACAGCAGATAGATGACGTTGAATGCCGCGGCGCTCAGCCACCACGCGCCGATCACCGCGCGCCGCCACGATGTCGGTCCGCCGTACCAGCCCTGCACCGCGAGCGCGAAGTAGATCACCAGCCCCGGCCAGCGGTAGCGGAAGAACTCCGGCGACGCGGTGAGCACCGAGTACGCCGACGCCAGGAAGACGAGGCCGTAGAGGATCACCAGCAGGTTGATGTGTCGCCGGCGTCCGGCGGCGAAGACGCCGAGGATCGCGAAGGGGAGCGCCAGGTAGATCGGCGTGGTCATGGCGACGGACTCGAGCGCGATGTGCGGCTCGGGCGATTTCAGCGGCCGCAGCGGGCTCGGAGCATAGAGCGCGCGGATCGGCGTCAGCACCAGGTTGCGGAGCGCCAGCGGGTTCTCGGTGTCGAGGTACGCGGCGAACTCGGAGCGTCGCTGCGCGAGCGTCTGGTTCACGCGGGTGTCGACCCCGGTGAGGATCAGGTAGGCCTTGGTCTCATCGAGCGCGCGCATCCGTATCAGCAGCGCCATCAGGAGCACCACGACGCCGGCCGCGACGGTCACGACCGTCGCCCTGAGCGGCATCGAGGCGCGCCAGCGACGGATCGGGTCGATGGCGACGTAGACGCCGACCACCGGCAGGACGAGCACCGCGAGGCTCGCCCGCGAGAACACCAGCACGCCCACACCGAGGGCCAGCGTTACCATGCCGCGCGCGCCGCCCGTGACCAGGCCGAGCATGGTCGCCACGAGCGCGAACGCGACCATCTGCTCCTTCAGCGCGATCGCCGAGACGAAGATCAGCGGCGGCAGGAAGAGACACGCGTAGAGCGTCACCACCGAGGCGCGGCGGCTCGCGAACGTGCCCGCCACGACGCGGTGCATCATGAACGCGGTGACCACGCCGAGCGCCATGTTGAACGCCTTGAGGACGTGGATCGACGGATTGAACACCCAGAAGAGCACGGCGGCGAAGTTGGCGAAGGGGATCGCGTGCCACGGATCGGCGGCGCCGACCCGCAGGAGGTGAGCGGCGTTGGCTCCACGCTCGACGTATCCGAGCTCGTCGTCGAAGACGATGATCGAGCCGATGACGAAGCCGCTCGCCAGGCGGACGACCAGGGCGAGGGTGACCAGCGAGAAGGTGTACGCGAACCCGAGACCGCTGAGCCGGAAGGCGGCCAGATAGGCGATCGGGAAGAGAACCAGGTACGCGCCGGCGGACGTCTCGAGGACGAGACGCACGCATGCGGCGGCCGCCAGGGCTCCGACGATCACCGCGACCGCTCTCCGCGCGACGGCCGAGCCACGCGTGCCGGTACCGGCGGCGGCCAGTCCATCTACGGGCATGCGGGCGCCTCCTCGCGCGACACGAACTCGAGGATTCGCCCCGCGCGCGCGTTCCAGGTGTAGCGCTCGACGTCCTCGCGCGCCCGGCGGGCGATCCGCGCCGCCAGTCCGGGCGTCTCGAGCGCTCGTCCGATCGACGCCGCCAGGCTCTCCGCGGAGCCGGGTTCACAGAGCACGGCGTTGCGGCCGTCGTCGAGCACCTCGGTGATCGACGGCAGCCTCGACGCGACGATCGGCCGGCCGGCGCTCATGTACTCGAAGAGCTTCAGCGGCGACATGTGGTGGGCGTAGTGCTCGGTCCAGGGGAACGGCATCAGCAGGAGATCGCTCGCCGCCAGGAAGAGCGGGATGCGGCGGACCGGCTGTCTCTCGCGGAAGACGAAACGCCTCGCGGGGAGGCCGAGCCCGGCGATCAGCGACCGGTACGCCGGCACGCGGTCGAGCGGGCCGCCGACGAAGTGGAAGTCGAGCTGCGGGAACGCATCGAGCAGATTTCCCGCCGCGCGGATCACTTCCGGGATCCCCTTCTCACGTCCCATGGTGTGGAAGTTGCCGACCCACGTCGCGAGCGTGCGGTCGAGCGGCAGGCCGAGCTCCTCGCGAGCGTGCCGCACGTCGCCCGGGGCGCCGAAGCGATCGAGATCGACGCCGTCGTGCGCGACGAGCACCCGATCCCGGTCGACGCCGCGCGCGACGATCCTGTCGGCGATCTGGCCGGTCACCGCGACGATCCCGTCGACCGAGGCGAAGGTCCGATCCTCGAGAGCGCGCCCGAGGCGACTCGTCGAGAGCCCGTGCACCTCGAGGACGAAGCGAGCCTCGCGACCCCGCGGCGCGAACTGCACGAGGAGGTGCGCGAGCCTCGGATCGCGGAGATAGACGGCGAGGTCCCGGGCGGCCCTGCCGGCGAGGTAGCGCCGGCAGAATACCGAGAACGCAACCGTCTGCAGGGTCGACGAGACGCCGCGCAGTCGCGTCGATCTCCGGAGCAACGGGGCGCGCTCCACG
>JBFFXF010000137.1:0-18846 GCA_041569895.1 Planctomycetota bacterium
CGAGCCGGCGAGGTAGCCGCGCACGACGCACTCGACGGGAACGATCTTCAGCCTTCGCACGAGCATCGCGCGCCCCTCGAGCTGGTCGGCGAAGCGATGCAGCTCGCGCGGCATCTCCTTGACGTCCGCCGTCACGAGGTGATTCGGCACGCCGAGCGTCTCGAACCAGAAGACCGACAGTCGCGTCAGCACCCTACCCTTGTCGGGGATCCCCGTCGGCAGGACGACGTCGAACGCGGACAGTCGATCGCTCGCGACCACGAGGAGGTGCTCCCCGAGGTCGTACAGGTCGCGGACCTTGCCGCGACCGATCAGCTTGACACCCTCGAGGTGCGACTCGAGCAGCACGGAATTGCGGGTCCTGGTCATCGCCGCCCTTCCCTTTCTCTCGGTTCTCTTCGACTGACGGCCCTGGCGGGCTCGCTTCCGGTGAGACCCCTCATCTACGCGATCGATGAGCGCTTGTAAAGAGCCCGCCGGCCCCGTTCGCTTCCTGTTTGGGTTTGCGGCGGCGAGCAACCGCTGTCGCGCGCGCCCGGCGTGGCAGAACGCGATGGCGAGCGCATCGGCCGCGTCCGGCGACTCGACCTGCGACTCGTCGAGCTCGAGCACGCGGCACACCATGCGCGCGACCTGCGCCTTGCTGGCGCGGCCGTTCCCGGTCACCGCCTGCTTGATCACCGCGGGAGGATACTCGACGACGTCGACGCCGGCGCGCGCGGCGGCGAGGAGCGCGACGCCCCGCCCCTCACCGATGCGCAGCGCGCTGCGGACGTTCTTGCCGTAGAAGATGTCCTCGACGACGACGACGTCCGGACGGGCGCGCTCGAGAACGCTCTCGAGACCCTCGTAGATCACGCGCAGGCGCTCCGGCACGGTCGCGGATCGCGGCGTCGTGATGGCCCCGTGGTGGACCACCTCCGGCTCGAGCCCGCGACCGAGCTCGAGCACGGCGACACCGACGGCGCGCGTCCCCGGGTCGACGGCCAGGATCCGGTAGCGTCTCATCGAATTACCGCCATCGCATTACCGCCATCGGTTCACCGCCGCTTCGCCTTCTCGCCGTCCCGTCGCCGGTAGATCGATTCGCGCTGCCTGAAGAAGACCCGCAGCGGGATCTCGTCGAAGCCGAGCGCGTCCCGCAGGCTGTGCTCGACGTAGCGGCGGTAGTCCTTTCTGAAGAGCTTCGGGTCGTTGACGAAGAAGACGAACGTCGGCGGCTTCGAGCCGACCTGCGTCGCGTAGTAGATCTTCGGCATCTTGCCGCCGGCGCGCGCCGGACCGTGATGCTCGCGGATGCGCTCGACGAGGCGGTTGAGCTCGCCGGTGCCGACGCGGAGCTGCGCCTTCTTGAAGAGGTGCTGCGCGAGGTCGATCGGCGACTGCGTGTTGCGTCCGTCCTTCGCGGTGGTGAAGACCATCGGCGCGTAGGTCAGCGACGGCAGGCGGCTGTGTGCGTACTTGACGTAGCGCTCGGTCTCGATCTTGCCGCCCGAGAGATCCCACTTGTTGACGACGATGACGCACGGCTTCGCGCGCTCGCTGACGGTCTCGGCGATCTTCTTGTCGACTCTCGAGATCTCCGCTGAGGCGTCGACCATGAAGAGCACGACGTCCGCGCGACGGATCGCCGCCTCGCTGCGCGCCTGGCTGTAGAACTCGATCGAGTTGTGCAACTTCCCGCGGCGCTTCAGTCCCGCGGTGTCGATGAGCACGAAGGTACGGCCGTCCTTCTCGAAGCGCACGTCGACGGCGTCGCGCGTCGTGCCGGGGACCTCGCTGACGATCACGCGTTCCTCCCTCGCGAGCGCGTTGACGAACGTCGACTTGCCGACGTTCTGCCGACCGACGACCGCGATCCGCATCACCGGCTCCGCCGGCGCGCCGCTCCCCTCGGGAAAGTGCGCGGCGATGCGCTCGAGGAGATCGGTCTTCCCGTAGCCCTCGAGAGCGCTGACCGGAATCGGATCGCCGAGCCCCAGCTCGTAGAACTCGCCGGTGGCGTTCTCCTGCTGCGGACCGTCGACCTTGTTCGCGACCAGCAAGACGGGACACGCGCGCTGGCGGAGCTCCGGGCTGGCTCGCAGACGCGAGGCGACCTCGCGGTCCAGCGGCGTCAGGCCGTCTCGCGTATCGACGACCAGGAGCACCAGGTCGGCGTCGTGGATGGCGGTGCCGATCTGGTGCTCGATGTGATCGACGAGGTCCTCGCGGTCGACGACGCCGATGCCGCCGGTGTCGACCAGCTCGAACGACCTGCCGCCGTGAAAGACCACCGTGCTGACGCGATCGCGCGTCACTCCCGGCGTCTCCTCGACGATCGAGATGCGCTCGCCGGCGAGCCGGTTGAGCAGCGAGGACTTGCCGACGTTCGGCCGTCCGACGATGGCGACGACGGGCAGCTTCATGCAGGCCGTCCCCCGCGGATGGCGGCCAGGTAGTAGATGGCGATGTGCGTCTTCGCGTCGACGATGTCCGGGATCCCCGGAACGTCGCGCCCGTGGACGTGGCGGTCGATCAGCCCGTCGAGCGGCACGTGGACGACCTGCAGGCACTCGGTGGGCTCGAGCCGCTGCTCCCCCGCCGCCTCGAGCTCCTCGGCGAGGAAGTACACCATGCGACTCGCCGAGATGCCCGGCGTCGGGTGCACGGTCGTCACGTGCGTCCAGCGCCCGGCGACGTATCCGGTCTCCTCCGCGAGCTCCCGGCGCGCGCACGCGAGCGGCTCCTCGCCGGCCTCCATCATGCCCGCGGGAATCTCGTGGATCGATCCGCGCAGCGGGTTGCGGAACTGCTCCAGCAGCACGAGCTGCGCGACGTCGCCGGTCTCGAGCACCGGGATCACCGACACCGAGCACGGGTACTCGAGCACCTCCTGCTCGGTCTCGACGCCGTTCGGCATGGTGACGCGCTCGAGGAAGACGCGAAAGATCGAGCCGTGGTGGATCAGATCGCGCTCGTGAAGCCGGTAGGCGTCCTCCGGCTCACGCACGCCTGGCAGTCGGGAGGTCACGACGTCACTCCCGCTCCTCGCCGGCTGCGAGCCTCGAGGTGCGCCATGATCACGTGAACGTCCGCCGGCGTCACGCCGGGGACGCGCGAGATTTGCCCGAGCGACCGCGGGCGCAGGCGCTGGAGCTTCTCCCGTGACTCGAGACGGATCGCCCCGACGTCGCCGAACTCGAAGTCAGCCGGAATGGCGAGCGCCTCGAGGCGGCGGAACTTCTCGACCTGGCGCCGCTGGCGCTCGATGTAGGTCGCGTACCTGGCCTCGATCTCGACCTGCTCGGCGACGTCTGGCTCGAGATCGAACGCCGGGACGTCGGGGGCGAGCGCGCGCACGTCGTCGAAGGTCTTCGCCGGCTGCCTGAGGATGCGCAGCAGGTCCTTGCCGTCGTGAAAGCGGCGCGGCAGCGCATCGAGCGCGTCGGCGATCGCTCGCCGCTTCGCGTCGACGCGGCGCATCGCGTCGTCCGGGATCAAACCGAGACGGTGGCCGATCTCCATCAGGCGGAGGTCCGCGTTGTCGCTCCGCAACAGCAGCCGGTACTCCGCCCGCGACGAGAACATGCGGTAGGGCTCCGTCGGGTTGGCCACCACGAGGTCGTCGGCGAGGACGCCGATGTAGGCGCGGTCGCGCGTCAGGACGAGCGGGGACTGCTCGCGGATCGCCAGCACGGCGTTGATCCCGGCCAGCAGGCCCTGCGCGGCGGCCTCCTCGTAGCCGCTCGTGCCGCAGATCTGTCCGGCGAAGAGGAGGCCGTCGACCAGATCGGTCTCGAAGGTGACGTCGATCTGCGTCGGCGGGAAGAAGTCGTACTCGACGGCGTAGCCGTACTGGAGGATCTTCGCGTCTCGGAGCGCCGGCACGGAGGTGACGATGCGGTCCTGGACGTCGGCCGGGAGGCTGGTCGAGATGCCGTTCAGGTAGAGCCAGTCGGTGTCGAGACCCTCGGGCTCGATGAAGATCTGGTGCCGCTCGCGATCGGCGAACCGCACCACCTTGTCCTCGATCGAGGGGCAGTAGCGCGGCCCGACGCCGCTGATCTGCCCGTTGTACATCGGCGCCCGGTGCAGGTTGTCGGTGATCACCTCGTGCGTCTCGGCGTTCGTGTACGCGATGTGGCACGGCACCTGCGGGAGCGGCAACGAGCGCGTGAAGTGCGAGAAGGGCACCGGCGGATCGTCGCCGGGCTGGACCTCGGTCCTCGAGAAGTCGACCGTGCGGCGGTCGACGCGTGGCGGCGTGCCGGTCTTCAGGCGACCGGTCTCGAAACCGAGGTCGGCGAGACGCGCGGAGAGCCGATCCGCGGCCTGCTCGCCGACCCGGCCGCCCGGCGTCTTGCGCTCGCCGCAGTGCATCAGGCCGCGCAGGAACGTCCCGGCTGTCAGGATGACCGCGGCGCAGTCGATCCGGGCGCCGCCGGCGAGGCGGACGCCGCGCACGCGATGGGCGACGCCGCGGCGGCGCGGCGCCGCGCCGGTCGGCTCGACGTCGATGTCCTCGACCCGCCCCTCGACGATCGTCAGGCCGGCGGTCGAGCGGCAAACGCGCTGCTGCTGTCGCTGGTAGATTTGCTTGTCGCACTGCGCCCTCGGCGCGCGGACCGCCGGGCCCTTGCGCGTGTTGAGCATGCGGAACTGGATGCCGGAGGCGTCCGCGGCGCGGCCCATCTCGCCGCCGAGCGCGTCGATCTCGCGCACCATCTGTCCCTTGCCGAGACCGCCGATCGCCGGATTGCAGGACATGCGGCCGATGGCGTCGGCCGACATGGTGACCATCGCGGTGCGCGCTCCCATGCGCGCCGCGGCGAGCGCCGCCTCGATGCCGGCGTGACCTCCGCCGACCACGACGACGTCGAACGCCGCGGTCACGGCGTCACCTCCGCGCCGATCTCGCGCAGCGCGTTGAAGTACTCCGGGAACGACTTGCCGACGACGGCCGGATCGCGGATCTCGACGCCGGCCACGCGCAGGCCGACGAGCGAGAAGGCCATCGCCAGCCGGTGGTCGCTCCACGTCTCGAGCACGGCGCCGCGCAGCTTCGATTCCTCGACCTCGAGGCCGTCGCGGGTCTCGCGCACCTTGCCCCCGAGCTTGCGCAGCTCGGTGGCGACCGACGCGATGCGGTCGCTCTCCTTGAAGCGCAGGTGCGTGACGTTCCTGATGCGCGTCCGGCCGCGGGCGAAGAGCGCGACGACGGCCAGCGTCGGGACGATGTCGGGCATGTCGCGGCAGTCGACGTCGAGGCCGTGGAGGAGGTCGCCCGCCAGACCGATGGCGTCCTCCTCCTGCTTGACGTGACAGCCCATCTTCGCCAGCACGGAGGCGAACTCGGCATCGCCCTGGATGCTCATCCGCCCGACGCCCTCGACGCGGATCTTGCCGCCGGTGATCGCCGCCGCGGCGAGGAAGTAGCTCGCCGTCGAGGCGTCCCCCTCGACGACGTAGGTGCGACCGAGGTAGCCGCGGCCGGCCGGCACGAAGAACGCCGTGCGGCCGTCCGGACGCCCCTCGTCCAGGCGCGGCCGCGCCTTGAACTGGCGCATCACCTCGAGGGTGATGTCGATGTAGGGGCGCGAGACGCACTCGCCGTCGATGACCACGGTGACGTCCTCCCGCGCCAGCGGCGCGGCCAGGAGAACCGCCGAGATGAACTGACTCGACGTGCGTCCCGGCAAGACGACCGTGCCTCCCGCGAGGCACCCGATGGTCTGCTGACCGCGGGGCTCCGGTCGGAGTCGTTGCGGTCCCACGGTCACCGGCGGGCAGCCCGAGGGCGCGTCGATCTCCGCGCCGAGCTCCCGCAGCGCCCTCACCAGGTCGCCGATCGGCCGCTCGCGCATGCGCTCGTTGCCGTCGACCACGTAGCGCCCGGGCGACAGAGTCAGCGCCGCGGTGAGGAAGCGGGTCGACGTGCCGGCGTTGCCGAGGAAGAACTCGCCGGAGTCGCCCGGGAGCGGCCCGGCGGCGCCCTGGATCCGGATGCGCGCGTCGTCGGGCTCCTCGATCACCGCGATGCGGAGCTTCCGAAGCGCGCGGGCGAGGTAGCGGGAATCGTCGCAGAAGAGCGCGTTCTCCAGCACCGTCTCGCCGCGCGCGAGCGCCCCGGCGATGATGGCGCGGTTGGTGATCGACTTCGAGCCGGGCAGCCGCACCGTGCCGCCGATCGTTCCCTCCGGCGGGAGGGACAC
This sequence comes from Planctomycetota bacterium, assembly GCA_041569895.1. Taxonomy (GTDB): domain Bacteria; phylum Planctomycetota; class UBA8108; order UBA8108; family JACQVS01; genus JBFFXF01. The sequence goes on from JBFFXF010000137.1 coordinate 6,195, forward strand.
CCGGATGGCGGGTGGGAACGGTCTCGACGGAATGGTGCTGGCGGTCATCGGACGCTCGGGCGGTGCTCGGTTGCGGAGATTATACGGTGCGCGGGCGCCGGATGGCTCAGGAGAACTTGGCGTGCGGGCTGCGATGGACGACCGGCGCTCCGCGGCGCTGGAGGCCGGCGATCTTGTCGCGGACGCGACGGACGTCGTCGGCCCCGACGTGCACCTCGATCTCCAGGGCGCAGGTGCGGCTGGCGCCCGGAGCGAGGCGGTGGACCCGGCCGCGCTCCCGCTCCACGGTCTTCAGGTTCGGGAAGTTGGTCCCGGGCTCGAGACCCGTGACATAGCCATCCGACGCCGCGACGGTGTTCTTCCACTGTGTGAAGTACGGCAGCTGGCGCGTATCGAACCGGAGGACCGCGGCCTGGTCGCCCCGGGCGTTCTCGAGGGCGACCAGGCTGCGGGCGTCGTCGCCGGCGTGGAGCTCGTAGAAGTAGACCTGCTCGATGTAGCCCGGAGTCGGCCCGAGGTAGGTGTCGATCTCGTCGACCCCCTCGGCCGCGCGCGGGTCCCGGGGAGCCGCCTCCCGGACGGGCGCGAGCAGCCGCGACCCCTTGCCGAGGAACGGCTGGCCGAAGTTGCAGTGGTAGAGGACCTCGAGCTCCGAGACCGTCCCCTTCAGGTTGACGATCTCGTCGGTGATCCGGAGGCGATTCGACAGCGGCCACGTGGTGACCGTCGACTTCATCCGCAGCCCGGGGCAGAAGAGCGCCGATTCGTCGACGTGGCCGACGATCGACACGGACCCGTCAGCGGGTTCGGAGCGGATCTCGACGAAATGCGCCGGGAGGTTGGCGATCTTGCCGTGCAGCGTCAACTGCACGCGGGCCGGGTTGCCGTTGTTGTCGAGAACGACGTCCTCGCCCGGCGATCCGTTCGAGTCGAGGCCGCAGCGGCAGATCCACTCGTCGAAGCCGTAGAGCCAGCCGAGCCCGCCACGGTCGTGCAAGTTGACGAACTTCGGGTGCACGGGGCCGGAGATCGGGGCGTTCCAGCCGAGCGCGGCGCCGCGGTACTCGCCGCGCCAGATGCCCATGCCGCGCGTCGGCAGCACCGAGAACGATAGCGCGCCGTTGTTGACCTCGATGATGTCGACACCATCACGGAGCCCGCCGCGGAGGGTGCGCTTCGACACGGTGCAGTCGGGGACCGCGAGCTCCTCGTGGCCGAGGAAGATCGACTCGACGTAGATGTTGCGCTCGCAGTCGGTCAGGACCCAGGTGTTGGCGGCCGGCATGCTTCTCGCTCCTCGCTGCTCTGCTCACTCGTCGCTCACTCGTGGCGCTGTGCGTCGAACGCGCCGTGCGTTCAGCCCGACGCCGCCCGGCGGCGGTATCCGTCCTCGCCGCCCTGCCGCACCTGGCGCCCGTGCAGCAGCTGGCGCATGGGCCGCTCGAAGAAGAACTCATCGGCGCCGAGCGCCGGCTTGAGCTGGTCGAGCCAGGTGGCGTCCGGGTCGAACCTGGCGAAAAACGGCCGCCCGGTCCACGCCGGATCGCGCGCCTGGAGAAAACTCAGCACAAAGACGCTCTCCGAGCCGATGTTCGCCACGCCGTCGATGTGTACCTTGCCGGGCGTCGCCGACATCACCGGCCCGCGGACGGTGCGCGCCAGTCCGCTCACCTGCCGGTAGGCGGTGTGGAAGATCTCGTGCGCCCGCGCGAGCGGCACCTCGAAGTAGTTCTTCGGTCCGGTGTCGCGCTCCACGAACATGTAGTACGGCACCGCGCCGAGGGTTTCCTGCAGGCGCCACAGCCGGGCCCACGCCTCCGGCGAGTCGTTGACGTGCCGGATCAGCGGCGCCTGGCAGCGAACGACGGCTCCGGTGTCCTGAATCCGCCGCACGGCGACCTGCGCGACCGGCGTCTCGAGCTCGCGCGGGTGGCTGTAGTGCGCCATCAGCGCGAGGTGGCGCCCGGCGCGGCGCACGTCCTCGAAGAGCCGCAACAGGTCGTCCGCGTCGTGATCGGTCACGAAGCGGAACGGCCAGTAGGCGGGCGCCTTGGTGCCCAGCCGGATGCTGGTCACGTGCGCCAGGTCATCGTGCAACAGCGGCTCGATGTAGGCTCGCAGCATCTTCGTCTTCATCACCAGCGGATCGCCGCCGGTGAACAGCACGCTGGTCACCTCGGGGTGGGCGCGGAGGTACGCCACGAGCTGGTCCGACTCGCGGCTGGCGAACTTGAGCTCGTTGATGCCGACGAACTGCGCCCAGCGGAAGCAGTAGGTGCAGTACGCGTGGCAGGTCTGTCCCTGGCTCGGGAAAAAAAGAATCGTCTCGCGATACTTGTGCTGCATCCCGGGCACGTCGCGGCCGTTGAGCGTCGGCACGTTGAGCTCGCGCTGGCCCGAGGGGTGCGGGTTCATCTGCCACTGGATCTCCCGCGCGGCCGCGCGCACCTCGACGTCGGGCGCCTTGCGCACCACGAGATCCACCATGCGATCGAACGCCGCCTTGCCGAGCATCCCCTGCTGCGGGAAGGTCAACTGGTAGATCGGGTCCTCGGGGATGTCGTCCCACTCGATCAGCTCCTCCACGACGTACGAGTTGACGCGGAACGGCAGCACCGCCGAGACCGCCTCGAGGGCGATCCTCCGGTGCCGATCGAGCGACTGGAGCTCCGGAATGCGGTCGAGGTCTCCGCGAGTGTAGACGCGGAACGACCGCGGCGAGATTCCGTTGCTCGGGCGAAGTGTCATCACGTTGTGCTTCCTCCTGAAGCGCGTCCGGCGTGCTGGAAGTCCGAGCCTCCGTAGCCGCCGGGAACGCCGCCGGAACGCTTTGGCGCGCAAGTGGTTGTGGTGGATTACGACGACGTCCGAGGAGCCCCTGGCGCAGCTCCGGGCCCGCCCCCCCCCGGACGGGTTCCCTGACCGGCCCTCTCTCGGAACCCGCGTCTCGTCGGACCCGCCTTTCGGGTCGCGTCGAGGAGAATCGCGGGCCACGCGACGGGGCGGGCGCGTCTCGCACGGGAGATGGCGCCACGAGTCCCGGTGCCGGAGGCCCGCCGGCGACTCTGGATCACCCTGGATCGGAGACGCGCTCGCGTCTGGCGGGGTCCGGCGGGGCTCGGCAGCAGCGCTCGATTGCTCCCGAACTGCCGCTGCGGGCTTCCCCGGATTCACTTTTCAACCCGGATGCTACGTGAGTAGAGCGCGAAAATCCAGGGGAATCGCCTTCCGGGAACGCTCGACGTTCCGGCAAATCTCTCCTTGGTGTCGACTTATGGACCGCCGCCGGTCACAGCGCGTCGCGCGCCGCCTTGACGGCCGCGTCGTAGTCGGGGAGCTCGGTGATCTCCGGGACATACTGGACGTACCGCACGACGTCGTCCCGATCGACCACGAAGACGGCCCGGCCGAGCAGCCGCAGCTCCTTGACGAGCACGCCGTAGTTGCGGCCGAAGGAGGTGTCGCGGTGGTCCGAGAGGGTCTGCACCCGGTCGATTCCGGCGGCGCCGCAGAACCGCTTCTGCGCGAAGGGCAGGTCGACGCTGATGGTGAGCACGCGGACGTCGTCGCCGAGCTCGGTCGCCTCCTGGTTGAACTGCTTGGTCTGCGTCTCGCAGACCGGCGTGTCGAGCGACGGAACGACGCTGAAGATGCGCACCGAGCCCGAAGTCGAGCCGAGCGTCACCTCGGAGAGGTCGTTCGCGACGAGCTTGAAGTCCGGCGCCCTGGCACCCGGCTTGATCTCCGGGCCGACGAGCGTCAACGGATCTCCCTTGAATGTGACGGCACCCTTGCGTTCGGACATCGTTGGAGTCCTCCGTTCTGTGGTCGTTTCGAGCCGTATCCCCGTCAGTATCCCCGCCGTGTCCCCGTGATGCGCCCCCGCTCGGACCCCGCCGGCGCGGCGCTGGCGACACCTGGACAGGACCGGGAACATAAAGGAACTCCGGAGGGTTGTCAACGCAGACGGACGGAAGCGACGGAGGCCGGGACGCGCGAGTCCACGCCCGTGGACGGCTCTCGACGCTCGAGTCCCGGTCCGGGTTCCTCAACTTCAAGACAAGACCAACCGGCCTTCTCCGAGGAATGTCAGCCCAGAGAGCTCGAATCCACCCATCTGGAGACGGTCGAGACGGTCACGGTCACGGTCACGGTCCACGGTCCACGGTCCACGGTCCACGGTCCACGGCCCACGGCCCACGGTCCACGGTCCACGGTCACGGTCCTTCAGGAGGCGGGACTACGCCACGCCGGAGGGCTGCGGCGTCTCGGCCGCGGCGGTGGTGGGCTCGTGGAAGGTCTCGCCGGCTTGCGCTCTTCGCTTCAGCGAGCGATGCGGCTCGAACCGCGTCTTGCCGGTGCCGCCGACCTGCGAGGCCAGCTCCTCGAGGACGCGGACGACGTTGTCGAGTCCGAGCGTGTCGGCCCAGCGGAGCGGTCCGCCGCGGAATGGCGGGAAGCCGGTGCCCATGACCATGCCGATGTCGACCTCCCACGCCTCCGAGACGATCTCCTCCTCGAGGCACCACGCGGCCTCGTTGACCATCGGCAGGAGGAGTCGCTGGATCCAGCGCTCGGGCGCCGCGTGGAGCGAGCCGCGGCCGCCGAAGTTGCGTGTCCGGGGGCTGGGTCCGCGTCGCTTGCCGCCGCGGTAGACGTAGAAGCCCTCGCCGCCCTTCTTGCCGAGCAGCCCCTCGCCGGTCAGTCGCTCGAGCAGCGGCGCGGGAGCGGCTCGATCGCCGAGTTTCTTGTGGAGGTACGCCGCGACCTTGGCCGCGACGTCGAACCCGACCTCGTCGAGGAGCGCGAAGGGCCCCATCGGCAGGCCGAAGTCGACGGCCACGCGGTCGATCTCCTCCATCCGGTATCCCTCCTCGAAGAGGTAGGCCGCCTCGTTGAGGTAGGGCATCAGCAGCCGGTTGACCAGGAATCCGGGCCCGTTCTTGACGCGCAGCGGGTACTTGCCGATGCCGCGCGAGAACTCCTCGAGCTTCTCGAGCGTGGCCTCGGAGGTCTTCGCGCCGGCGACGACCTCGACGAGCGGCATGCGATGCACGGGATTGAAGAAGTGCAGCCCGGCCACGCGCTCCGGGCGCTGCGCGGCCTTCGCCAGCTCGTCGATCGACAGCGACGACGTGTTGGTGGCGAAGACGGCGTCCTCCGACATCCGCGGCTCGACTTGCCGCAGGACCGCCTTCTTGGTCGCCATCACCTCGACCACCGCCTCGATCACCAGCTCGGCGTGCGCCAGGCCGGTGGGCTCGGGGTCGGTGCTCGCCGAGATCGCCGCGAGGGCGTTGGCGGCCTCGCTCCGGGTCATCCGCCGCTTCCCGACGAGGATGTCGAACGACTTCGAAGCCTCGCGGTACGCGGTGGTCACCGACTCGGGCTTGATGTCGCGCATGCGGACATGGAATCCCTTGCGCACCAGCAGCGCGGCGATGCCGCCGCCCATGACGCCCGCGCCGATTATGCCGACGCGACGCGGCGCCGGGGAGCAGGTCGCGCGCTGCTTGCGGTCCGTGCGCGTCGAGGAGCCGGTTCCGCGGCGCAGGCGCTCGCTCGACTGGAACGTCGCGATGAGGTTCTTCGAGACCGGACCGGCGACCAGCTTGCTGACGAGCTCGCGCTCGAGGCGGAGCCCGGCGTGGAGCGATCTCCCGTACCCCTTCAGGACGGCGTCGAGCGCCCGGTACGGCGCGGGATAATGCCCGCCGGTCCGCTTCGAGACGTCGCGCTCGGCGGAGTGGCGGATGATCTTGCGTCCGATCCAGGTGTTCTCCAGGAAGCGGCCGCCGAGCGTCTTGCGGCGCGGGCGCGGCTTCCACGTGCCGTCGACCACGTCGTGACCGAGCGCGATGGCGGCATCGTTGACGATCGGCGCCGGGGCGATCCTGTCGACGAGCCCGAGCTTGTACGCCTTTCTCGCGTCGACCGGCTTGCCGGTGAGAATCATCGTCAGCGCCTGGCGCACGCCGATCAATCGCGGCAGCCGCTGCGTGCCCCCGAATCCGGGGATGATTCCGAGGTTCACCTCCGGAAGTCCGATCGAGGTCCTCGGGTCGTCGGCGGCGACGCGGTAGTCGCACGCCAGGGCGAGCTCGGTGCCGCCGCCGAGGCACAGGCCGTCGATCACGGCGACGGTCACCTGCGGGAGGGCCTCGAGACGCGAGAGAATCTGGTGCGCGCGGTCGACCTTCTCCATCGCCTCGTCCGGGGTCCGGACGGAGCGGATCTCGTCGATGTCCGCGCCGGCGATGAACGTGTCCCGAGACGACTTCCCCGAACGCAGCAGCAGGATGCGGATCGACGTCTCCCGCGCCAGTTTCTGGACGATCGAGTCGAGCTCGAGCAGCACGGCCTCGGTCAGCTTGTTGACCTTCTCGCCGGGGAGATCGAACTCGAGCGCGCCGACCCCCTCGCCGAGAGAGTCGAGTCGGAAGGCGCCGGTCTCGTGGAGTCTCTTCTTCCTGCTCATGCCGCCTCCTTCCCCGTGCCGTTCCGTTCGATGAGGACCGCGCCTCCCTGGCCGCCGCCGACGCAGAGGCTCGCGATTCCCCGGCTGAGGCGCTTGCGCTGGAGCTCGTTGAGCAGCGTCAGGATGAGCCGCGCGCCGCTCGCCCCGACCGGGTGGCCGAGCGCGATGGCGCCGCCATTGACGTTGAGCTTCGAGCGATCGACAGCGCCGACCGGCTCGTCGCGGCAGAGCTCCTCCCGCGCGAAGTCGGCGGACTCGAAGGCGCGCGCGCACGCCAGCACCTGGGCGGCGAACGCCTCGTTGATCTCCAGCCGGTCGAGGTCGTCGAGGCCGAGCCCGGTGCGCTCGAGGACCCGCGTGGTGGCGAAGACCGGGCCGAGGCCCATGCGGTGTGGCGGGCACCCGGCGTAGCTGTAGTCCCGGATGACCCCGAGCGGCTCGATGCCGAGCTCCCGCGCCTTCCCCTCGCTGGCGATCAGGAGTGCGCACGCGCCGTCGGTCACGGGGCACGCGTTGCCGACCGTGACGGTGCCGAAACGCCGATCGAAGTACGGTCGCAGGCGCGCCAGCGCCTCGAGCGTCTGGTTCTTCCTGGGCCCGACGTCCTCCCCCACCGCCTCGAAGGCGGGCCCGGGGTAGACCGGCACGATCTCCTCCGTGAAGACGCCCGACTCCATGGCGCGGATCGTCTTCTCGTGGCTCTCGAGCGCGAAGGCGTCCTGCTCCTCGCGCGTGATGCCGAACTCGCGGGCGAGGTTCTCGGCGGTCTCGCCCATGTTCTGGCCGCAGACGGGATCCGTGAGCCCCGCCTCGAGGCCGATGATCGGACTCAGGATGTCGCGGCGGCGGAAACGCAGCAGCGCGCGCAGCCGCGCCCCGAGCGTCTTCGCCCTGGCGAGCGCGAACAGCTTGGTCTGGAACGAGCGCGGGTAGAGGATCGGGATCTGCGACATCGACTCGACGCCGCCGGCGAGGATCAGATCGGCCGAGCCATTGCGGATCCTCTCGAAGGCGCTGGTCACCGCCTGCATGCCGGAGGCGCAGTTGCGGTGCACGGTGTACGCCGGCGTCGGCACCGGAAAACCGGCCCGCAGCGCGATGACGCGCGCGATGTTGGGAGCGTCCGCCGGCTGCGCGACGTTGCCGAAGCACACCTCGTCGACCGCGTCGAACGGGACCTCGACGCGGTGCATGCACTCGACGGCGACCCCGCAACCGAGGTCCACCGCCGTCGCGTTGTCGAGGGCCGTGCCCGCCTTCGCGAACGGCGTGCGCACGCCGCCGAGTATGACCACCGCGCCGCCACGTCCGCCGCTCCGGCCCCGGCCGCTGCCGCCACCACTGCTTCCGCGGCGGGTCGCAGGGGTCGACTTCCTCGTCCGGCTCGCCGTCGACCTCTTCGCTGTCTTCTTCCTGGCCGTGCGGGCCGTGGACCGTGTCTTCTTTTTCGCCATATCGGTCGTCCAGTCAGAGGCTCCCCGGGGGATGTTTTCGGCTCCTTGTCTGAAGGAGTGTACCCCCGGACGACCAATCTATCGAGTCGGGCGGAATCGGCGAGTTATCGGATCGGCGCGTAGGTGCCGCTGTTGTCGCCGGAGAGGCGCTTGAGGAACTCCTCCTCCGCGTCGGGAAAGCCGAGCGTGAAGATGCGCACGTCGCGGAGGAAGTTGAGCACCCGGACGCGCTCGTGGATCACCCTGATCAGGGTGTCGGCGTCGGTCGGCCGATCCCGTCCGGACGCACCGATGTGCGTCGGCGCGCCGTCGGTGATCAGGAAGACGGTGTCGACGTCGAGATCCGCGAACGCCTCCTCGATGGCGAGGTCGGTGACCGTGACGCCGGCGGCCTCGAGCTTCTCGATGTACTCGAGCGCGGCCTTGCGATTCTTGTCGGAGCAGGCGACGAGCTCCTTCTTCCAGGGCCGCACGTCGCTGGAGTAGGCCACGATGTTGAAGCGGATGTCGTCGGGGAGCGCCCGCACGACCTTGGCGAGCTCGCGCCGGGCGCGCGTGATCCGGCGCCTCGACTCGATGCGCTCGCGGATCAGCTCGCGTTCCTCCTTCGAGCCGCGCACCACGGTGCGGCCCGTCTCCGGGGGAGGCTCGAGCTTCACCTTGTCGGTGGCGAGCATGCTGCCGGAGACGTCGATCACGAAGGCGATGTTCTTGCCGGTGACCTCGGTGCCGAAGAGCGTCACCCGCGTGCTGCCGTCACCCCTCGCCTCGACGGGATCGAAGAGATCGGAGCGATCCCGCCGCGCAGACAGGTAGTTCTGGTAGTCCACGGCGGTCGCGAGGCTGACCTCGAGGATTCCCTTCAGCGCCGTCGCGAAGGCCAGGCGCGTCCGGTCCCACTCGCCTCCCCGGAACTTCCTGTCGTCGTCGATCTCGAGGTAGCGCTCGAGGACGCGGTCGAGCGCCGCCAGCCTGGCGTTGAACTCCTCGAACGCGGTGTCGATGTGTCGCAGGTACTTGAGCGAGCGACGAACCACCTGCGGCGCCTTGTCGTCGAGCGCCTTGAACGCGCTCTCCAGGACATCGAGCCCGGGGTTGAGCGACGCCACGTCGAGCACCAGGAGACGCGACTGCCACCGCCGGGACCGCTCGAGCTGCCTCTTGAGCTCGACCACCGCCTCCGGCTGATCCGACTTCGCGAGCAAGCGCACGGCGTCGTTGTGGAATCGGTAGTAGAACTCGGGCCCGAAGTCGGCGGTCTCGACGAGGTCGCCGAACCTCTCGACGACCTCCTCCACCGCCTTGCGGTCGCCCTTCGCGATGGCCTTTCTCGCCGCGACCAGGAATCCGGTCGGGTCCTTCTCGCGCGCGGCGACGATGACGTCGCGCACCGCCTCGCGCACGGCGCGTGACTGGCCCGGCGCCGGCGCGCTCGCGCTCACGGCGAGGAGGACGAGGCCGGCGCGGACCGCCAGTCTTCTCCGTTCGGTCGGCGAGACGCGCATGGTGACCCGCATGATGATTCGGCTCTTCTGAAGCTCGCGAAAAAACGCTCCGGTCCGATTCTATCGCCGACCGGGCAGCGTCACCACCAATTGGCGCTCGTCTGGCGGCGCTGCGCCGGTGGCGCCTCGGCCGGCGGGCGCTGCGCGGCGACCTCCGCGAGCCTGGCGAGGTGGTCGCGGTGCGTGCGGATCATCTCGGCGATCGCCGACTCCGCGCCGGGCCAGCCGTCGACGCCCTTCGACTCCGCCTCGAGCCGGGCGACGTGCTGCTCCATGCGCGTCCGCACCGGGTCGACGAGGTACCGGTACTGGAGGTAGTTGTAGATCGAGAAGTTGAGCGGCCAGCTGCCCGGGGAGGGAATGACGTCCTCGCCACGCAGCAGCCGCTCGAGCCGCACGGACGCGGCCCTCGAGTCGCGGCACCAGGCGTCGAGCAGTCCCTGGACGGAGCCGTCGAACTCGTCGAGCGTCGCGGGCTCCGCCTCCTCGACGAGGAACCGCACCAGACAGCGCGACTCGGCGCGGTAGATGGTCCGCAGCGTCTCGATCGCCTCTTTCGATCTCATGTCGCCTCTGGTCCGTGCTGCGCCGCGAGCAGCTGCCTCGCCGCGACCGTCAGTGGCGTCCCGCGCCGTTGAGCTCGAGCTGCAGCGTGTGCTCGAGGATCGAGTCGGCGTCCAGGAACAGGTAGAACGTCATGATGAGCATGGCCAGCACCACGAGCGTGCCGAGCAGCGGCGAGCGCAGGCGCTCGACGCCCTCGTCGATGCGGACGAGATACATGTTCCGGATGATCTTCACGTAGTAGTACACCGAGATGGCCGTGTTGATCACCACCGCGACCGCCATGATGATGTAGAGCAGCCGCAGCGGGTCCTCGATCATCAGGGCGCGGTCGATGACGCCCAGGAGCAACTGGAACTTGCCGGTGAAACCGGCAGTCGGCGGGATGCCGATCAGCGAGAAGAGGAAGACGGAGAGCGACAGGCCGAGGAACGGGGCGCGCCAGCCGAGCCCCTCGTACTCCTTGAGATTCACCGAGCCGGTGCGATTCTCGATCAGGATCACGACGGCGAACGAACCGAGGTTCATCGCGAGGTACGCCAGCAGGTAGAAGGCCACGAGCTGCGCGCCGGAGTGGCCCGAGCCCATCCCCCCGGCGCCCTCGACGCGCTCGACGAGGAGCAGCCCCATCATCATGTAGCCGGCGTGCGCGATCGACGAGTAGGCGAAGAGCCGCTTGAGATTCTCCTGCCAGAGCGCCGCCAGGTTCCCGAGCGTCATCGTCGCGATGCCGACGACCACCATGACGACGGTCCAGCTCACCTCGCCGACGAGCTCCGGCATGCTCCCGAAGAAGCGCAGCGCGAGCGCGAAGCCCGCGGCCTTGGAGGCCACCGACAGGAACGCCGTGATCGGCGTCGGCGCGCCCTCGTAGACGTCCGGACACCAGAAGTGCATCGGGATCGTCGCCATCTTGTAGGCGAGGCCGAGGAAGGTCAGCAGCAGCGCGACGACCACGGTGAACTGCAGCTGGCCGGACGCCCCGTCCGCGCCCGCCGCCAGGATGCTCGCGACGCGCTCGCCGACCTGCGGGATGTTGCCGGTGCCGGCGAGCCCGTAGAGCAGCGACATGCCGTAGATCATGATCGCCGCCGCGACGCTGCCGTAGATGATGTACTTCAGCGACGCCTCCGAGCTGGCGCGCTGCCTCTTGTGAAAGCCGACGAGGATGTACGAGCAAATGCTCAGCAGCTCGAGCGACAGGATCGCCGTCAGGAAGTGGGTTGACGATGCCATCAGCATCCCCGCGAACACCGTCGACAGGAGAATGAAGTAGTACTCGCCCATGCGCACGCCCTCGAGCTCCTTCGCCATGTAGGAGAGGAGAATCACCGGGATGGCGCCGAGCAGGAAGAAGACCTTGAAGAAGTTCGCGTAGCTGTCGATCGCCAGCATGCCGAAGAAGAGTCCGTCCTCCGGCGGCGAGTGTCCGAGGCCGAACACCGACGGCAGCGGCCACACGCACGCGGCGATCGCCAGCCAGGCGAGCTGCCGCGACGCCCTCGGCGAGCAGACGAGGTCGAGCAGGAGGACGCCCATCGCCGCGATCGCCACGCGGAACTCCGCGCCGAAGTAGTCGAGGCTCGCGGTGACCCTGGAGACCACCTCCTCGGCGAATCCCTCGAGCGTCTCGGGCGGGTAGGCTTCCAGAAGCAGCATCGGGTCCCTCTCAGGCGCTCCCGATCCCGTACCCGTTCCCGTGCCCGGTTCCGACACGTCGGGAACCGGTATGGGTCCGTCTCCAGGTACGGGTGGGGCCTCTCATGATCGTGTCCACGTTTCGTAGCGACATCAGTATCAGTTCGCCAGCGCCGTGCGCGCCATGTCGGTGATCGCCTTCAGCGACGAGTCAATGTGGTCGAGGATCGCCCATCCCGGAAACACTCCGACGAGGACGCAGAGGAGCGCCAGCGGCGCCAGCGCGACGACCTCGCGGAACGACACGTCGCGGAAGCTCTTGTACTTCTCCTGGATGGTCCCGAGGTACACCCGCTTGACCGTCCACAGAATATAGACCGCCGTCAGCACGATGCCGAGGAGCGAGACGTAGATGATCCAGCGTTCCGGGATCAGGCTCATCGACGTGTCCCACGATCCGATGAACGTCAGCGCCTCGCTGATGAAACCGGCGAGTCCCGGCAGTCCCAGCGAGGTGAAGAAGCCGACGGTGGCGAGCCCCGTGTACCACGGCATCTGCAGCCCGATGCCGCCGAAGTTGTCGAGGTCGCGGTGATGGGCGCGGTCGTAGATCACGCCGACGATGAAGAAGAGCATCGCCGACGACAGCCCGTGCGTGAACATCTGGAACACGGCGCCGGTGACGCCGGTGTAGCTCAGCGCCGCCATGCCGAGGAGCAGATACCCCATGTGGCTGACGGACGAGTACGCCACGAGCTTCTTGAAGTCCTTCTGCGCCATGGCGCAGAACGCGCCGTAGACGATCGAGACCACGCCAACCATCGCGACTGTAAACCACGCCCACTTGGCTGCATCGGGGAAGATCGGGTAACTGATCCGCATGAGGGCGTAGCCGCCCATCTTGAGCAGCACGCCCGCCAGGATCATCGAGATCGGGGTGGGAGCTTCAACGTGTGCGTCGGGGAGCCAGGTGTGGAACGGAACAGCCGGCACCTTGATGGCAAAGCTGATGA
>JBFFXF010000138.1:0-18688 GCA_041569895.1 Planctomycetota bacterium
CTTCGCGCCGCCCCACGGGCCGTGCCTGCGGTGCGTGCTGCCCGATCCGCCGCCCGCGGGGTCTCTGCCGACGTGCGACACCGCCGGCGTCCTCGGGCCTGCAGCCGCGGCGGCGGCCAGCTTCGAGGCGGCGCTCGCCATCCGGTGCCTCGCCCATCCGGAGTCGCGCGCGGAGCTCGCCGGCCTGCTCGTGCGCCTGACGCTCTGGAGCCCCACCGCGACCACCTCGCGCGTCGAGCCGGACCGCGACTGCCCCGCCTGCGGCCGTGGTCAGCGCGACTTCCTCGAGGGCCACTTCGCCGACTGGGCGACAGTGCTGTGCGGCCAGGAGGCGGTCCAGGTCCTCCCCGCCGGTCGCGGAACGTCGATCGACCTCGAGGCGCTCGCCGAGCGGCTCTCCACGGCCGGTAAAGTCGAGCTCCGATCCATTCTCCTTCGGTTTTCACCGAATGGCGCGGCGCACCGAATCACTGTATTCCAGGACGGAAGAGCGATTGTCGGGGGTACGCGCGACGCCGCGACGGCGCGCCGACTTTACGACCGTTACGTGGGACAGTAGTATTCGATGAGAAGGCGTGCTGTCGCCCCGCGCGACATGTCGGGGAGATTCAGCGCGCTGACGGAGAGCGTGGAAGACACCAGGAGACCCGCTGCACACCGCGACATGAAGTCACTCTCCCGCCTTCTCTCGAAGGATCGGATTCGCTGGCTCCAGTCACCGACGAAGGAGGAATGCCTCCGCGAGCTGGTCGAGACGCTCGTCAAGACGTCCGACCCGTCGGCGGGGCTGCCCCCGACCGAGGACGTGCTCGAGGCCATCCAGGAGCGCGAGAAGCTCCTGTCGACCGGCTTCGGCCTCGGGCTCGCCATCCCCCACGCGAAGCTGAGCGGCGTCAAGGAGTTCGCCATCGGCCTCGGGATCCACCGCGAGGGGCTCGCCTACGAGTCGATCGACGACAAGCCGGTCCACATCATGGTGATGATCCTCTGCCCGAGCGCCCAGCAGGAGGAGTACCTGCGCGTGCTGTCGCGGGTCACCTCCTTCCTGAAGGCCAACCGCGACCGCCTGCTCTCCCTCGAGAGCGCCGAGGAGATCTTCAACCTGACGCTCGAATACTAGCCGCGGACGGCGCTCGGACCGGCCCTCCCGTACACGTTCCCGTTCCCGTTCCCGTCCCCGTACCCGCTCCCGTCCTCGTCCCCGTCCCCGCAGCGCTTCCCCCCATTTTTTCCGCGAATCCCCCGCCCCGAAGCCGTCTACTCCCCGGGGATGCGACGGGCGTCTCTCCCGGGCCGAAGCGATCACAGGAGCCACGATGGAAGCCGACATCACGCAACTGAAGGACACCATCGCCGAGAAGAGCGAGTTCGTCCAGACCCTGAAGAACGAGGTGCAGAAGGTCATCGTCGGCCAGGAGGCGATGATCGACCGCATCCTGATCGCGCTGCTGACCGGCGGCCACATCCTGATCGAGGGGGTCCCCGGGCTGGCGAAGACCTCGGCGATCAAGACGGTCTCGGACACCCTCCAGACCGCGTTCCGCCGCATCCAGTTCACCCCCGACCTGCTGCCGGCGGACCTCATCGGGACGCTGATCTACAACCCGAAGGAGGGCGACTTCACGATCAAGAAGGGCCCGATCTTCGCCAACATCATCCTCGCCGACGAGATCAACCGCGCGCCCGCCAAGGTCCAGTCGGCGCTCCTCGAGGCGATGCAGGAGAAGCAGGTGACGATCGGCGAGGAGACCTTCCCCCTCGACGAGCCGTTCCTCGTGATGGCGACGCAGAACCCGGTCGAGCAGGAGGGCACCTACCCGCTCCCGGAAGCGCAGGTCGACCGCTTCATGCTCAAGGTGTGCATCACCTACCCGTCACGCGGGGAGGAGAAGAAGATTATGCAGCGCTTCGCGACGGGGCGCCGGGCGCAGCCGAAAGCGGTGATCACCCCGGAGGCGATCCTCGAGCTCCGCGAGCTGATCGAGCGCATCTACATCGACGAGAAGGTCCTGGATTACATCGTCGACGTCGTCTTCGCGACGCGCCAGCCGTCGGAGTACAACCTCGAAAAGCTCGGCCCGCTGATCGAGTACGGGGCGTCGCCGAGAGCATCGATCTACCTCAACATCGCGGCAAGAGCGCACGCGTTCATCGAGGGCCGCCCGTACGTCACCCCACAGGACGTCAAATCCATCGGCATGGACGTCCTCCGCCACAGGGTCATAGTCTCGTACGAGGCAGAGGCAGAGGAGCTGACTTCGGAGGACGTGGTGAAGATGATATTCGACGAGGTGCCGGTGCCTTGAGTCGGAGGTTTTTTCGGACGACAGATTGATAAGGAAGGCAGGAAGGCAGGAAGGCAGGAACGGAAAGGAAGCAGGGACGCTGCACGAGCCTGCCTCCCTTGCAGGTCTTCTTCACGAGAGCTGCACGAATCTATCGCTCGAGCAGCACTCGCCGCACGTCGAGCGTCGGAGACAGGAAGTTGAGAAGGAGGCCATGTCGTTTTCTGACTGCCTTCAGGTAAGATCGGGTGATAGAGAAGTGGATGTCTTCCAGGCGCTTTACGGTCTTGAGTTCGACAACGACTTCCTCGGCGACGAAGAAGTCGAGGCGGTGCAATCCGACCACACGGTTCTTATAGACAATGCGCACGGGAATCTGCCTCTCGAAGTCGAGGCCTCGCAGATCGAACTCCACCGCGAGCGCGAGTTCATAGACGGACTCGACGAAGCCCGGCCCGAGAGAGCGGTGGACCGCGATCGCGGCACCGATGATCCGATCGGTCAAGTCCCCGAGCTCGAGGCCAGTGTCCTGCCCCATCCCTGTTCTTCTTCCTGCCTTCCTGCCCTTCCTGCCTTCCTTATGAATCCTCTTCGCAGAAGATGGGCAAAGTCGAGAGAGCCTAACGTCGCGGTAGGAAGAAGACAAACCCACCCCGGGATCCTCGCCGCTGTACTGGATTTGTGAAGGCCTGTGGAAACCAAAGAGCTCCTGAAGAAAGTCCAACGCATCCAGATCACCGCGAGTCACCTCGTCAATGATGTCCTCGCCGGCGAGTACCACTCCGTGTTCAAGGGGCGCGGCATGGAGTTCGACGAGGTTCGGCTCTACGTGCCCGGGGATGAGGTGCGGACGATCGACTGGAATGTCACGGCCCGGACCGGTGTGCCGCACGTCAAGCGGTTTGTCGAGGAGCGCGAGCTGACCGTGCTCCTGCTTGTCGATCAGAGCCCCTCCGGTCGGTTCGGGACGTCGACTCAGCTCAAGAGCGAGGTCGCCGCCGAGATCTGTGCGCTGCTGGCGTTCTCGGCGATTCGCAACAACGACAAGGTCGGGCTCATCCTCTTCACCGACACGGTCGAGAAGTTCGTGCCGCCGAAGAAGGGGAAGAAGCACGTCCTGCGGGTCATCCGCGAGCTTCTCCAGCACGAGCCGCGCGGGCACAGCACCGACATCGGCGAGGCGATCGACTACCTGGTGCGCGTGCAGAAGAAGCGCGCCGTCGTCTTCCTGATCAGCGACTTCATCGCCGACGTCGAGAGCTTCGAGACGCAACTCAAGCTCGCCAACCGGCGGCACGATCTGGTGACGCTGACGATCGCGGATCCGCGCGAGGTGCGGCTGCCGCCGCTCGGACTGCTGGAGCTCGAGGACGCCGAGACCGGCGAGGTGACGGTGGTCGACTCGGCCAGCCTCGCGGTGCGAAGCGACTACGAGCGCATCGGCCGCGAGAAGCGCGGTCGTCTCAACGATCTCTTCCGCAGGATCGACGTCGACCAGGTGGAGATCGACACCGACCGGCCCTACATCGACGCCATCATGAGGTTCTTCAAGATGAGGGAGCAGCGACTGCGATGAGCGACGTGAAGCGCGAGGGACCGGCGTCGTCGGGGAAGCCGCGGCTGGACCTGCCGCGTCGCGAGGAGTGGGGACTCGAGTCGAAGCGGCGTCCCGGCGGCGGGGCGTCGGTGATCGTCGTCGTGCTCCTGCTGGCGGTCATCGGACTGCACGTCTACTCGCTGGTGCGCGATGGCTCGCGCGATTCCGCGGCCGGCGACGCATCGCGGCCCGCGGCGGTCACCGATCTTCCGCTGCGCGACATCTCGGCGCGACTCCAGCGCAACAACCTCCACGGCGCGGCGGCACGCGTGCAGGAGGAGCTGCTCGCGACCCTGCCGCTCGAGAAGCGCGACGAGCGCCGGCGGGCGCTGGTCACTCTCGGGTCGCTGCTCGTCAAGGCGGAGCGATACGAGGAGGCGCTCGTGCGGCTCTACGAGGCCGAGAGCCTTCGGCCGGACGCCGACACGCAGCGCGCCATCGACGAGCTGGTCACCCTCTGCCTGCGAAAGCTCGGCAAGCACGACGAACTGGCCCACGAGCTCGCCGACCGCACGAGTCCGGGCCGCCGGCCCGGCGAGGGCACGCCGGCGGGGCCGGGCGCGGAGGAGGCCTCGCGCGAGGTGGCTCGGATCGGTGTCGAGTCGATCACCATGGCGGACCTCGACGCGATGATCGCCGAGCAGGTCGACCGGCGGCTGATGTCGATTCCCGGCCTGGTCGGCGAGGAGCGGGCGAGGTACCGCGAGCGGCTGCTGTCCGAGTTCCGGGCGCCGCAGACGCGCCTGCAGACGCTGCAGCAGATCGTCGCACGCCGCGTGCTCCATCGCGAGGGCATCGAGCGCGGCCTCGACGAGAGCCCGGTGGTCGAGCGCGAGCTCGAGGCGTACGAGGAGGAGCTGGTCGCGAGACAGGTCGTGCTCGACGCCATCGACAGGCGCGTCGGCGTCTCGGAGAGCGACCTGAGGAACTTCTTCAACGCCTCGCCCGGACGCTGGACGCAGCCGGCGCGGGCGAAGGCGCGCGTGGCGATCCTCGAGAGCGAGACGAAGGCGGCGGAGGTCCTCGGCGGCGTCCGAAGTGCGGAGGAGCTCGCGACGGCGGCGCGAGAGCACTCGATCGACGAGACGCTGCGCGCCAGCGGGGGCGAGCTCGGCGCGCCGGTCGTCGAGGGCCAGCCGCTGCCGATCCTCGGCAACGAGCAGGCGCTCGCGGAGGCGATCCTCGCCACCGCAGCGGGCCGGCCGATAGAGCGACCGGTCGAGGTCGCCGGCGGCTGGGCGATCGCGTTCGTCGAGGAAAAGGCCCCGCGCCGCACGCCGACCTTCGAGGAGGCCCGCGAACGCGTGACCCAGGACTACGTGCGCGCCAAGGAGATCGAGGTCCAGCAGCAACTCCTCGAGGAGCTCTTCGCAAAGCACGGAGCCACGGTCCGAACGGAGGCCTTCCTGGATATCTCGGGCGAGCAAGACCCCGACACGGAAAAGAAGTCCGGTGGCGATGGGAACAACTGACAACACCAGCCCATGCCCACGATGACCCACTCGTACTCGCTCTCGTCCTCGTCCTCGTCCTCGATGTCCCTCCGACATCGAGACCGACCCGGAAACCGAAAGCAAACCCGAGTCAGCCGCACCAGCCTCCCCAATCTGCGTAATCTGCGCAATCTGCGTTCCTCCTCATCCTCGACCCGCCACCAGGGCCGAAACCGACTCGGATTCGTCGCCTCCGCCCTCGCCTCTCTCGCCCTCCTCACCGCCTGCTCGCCAAAGACCGCCTCCGACAACGGGTCGTCCAACGACGCCATCACCCAGGAACACACCCGCGGCCCGGTCACCGTGACGCTGCGCGTCGAGCCGCCGGAGCCGACCTTCGCGGACCGCATCCGCTACACCATCGACGTCGAGTACGAGGAGGGCGTCGAGGTGATCTTTCCCGAGCCGGGCGAGCAGCTCGCGCCGGCCAACGAGTCCTTCGATCCGACACAGTTCATCATCCGCGACTACCTGGTGACGCCGCCGGAGCGCACCGCCGGCGGCATGATGCGCGCGTCGCAGTCGTACATGCTCGAGGTGGTCACCTCGGGCGAGTACACCATCCCGTCGACGACGGTGAAGTTCATCGACAACCGCGCACAGAATGACGCGGACACCGATCCCCCCGTCGATGGTCCCGTCCCCGAAGACACGGTCATCGCGACCGCGGGCAAGACCTACGAGATCCCCACCGACCCGGTCACCATCACCGTCAAGCCGCTGCCGGACACCGCGGCGATCGACGACCTGCGCGGCATCGCCGGTCCGGTCGCGCCGCCCGCGGTGCCGCCGACTCTCTTCTGGCCGCTGGTGGTCGCGGGCAGTCTGGCGGGCACCGCGCTGCTGGTGGTGATCACCGTCAAGCTGGCGCGCCGGCCGGCGAGGCCACCGCCGCCCGTGCCGCCCGAGGAGATCGCCTACCGCGAGCTCGAGTGGCTGCTCGAGCAGGGATTCGTCGACCGCGGCGAGCTGCGCGAGTTCTACTTCCACCTCAGCCGCATCGTCCGCGAGTACATCGAGCGACGCTTCGGCCTGCGCGCGCCCGAGCGCACCACCGAGGAGTTCCTCGAGGAGCTGGCGCGCTCGGACCGCCTCGAGGCGCGCCACAAGGAGCTCCTCGGGCGCTTCCTGGAGAAGGCGGACCTGGTGAAGTTCGCGAAGTACGCGCCGGCGTCGGACGAGATCACCGCGAGCTTCGAGGCCGCCCGCGACTTCATCACCGAGACGATCGCCGAGACGCGCGCGCGGCGCGACGAGCGCAGCGCACGCGAGGAGACGCCGACAGAGGAGGTGGCCGGTGGAGCTCGGTGACTATCAACTGCTTCACCCGCAGTTCCTGGCGCTCCTGGCGCTGATCCCGATCGGGCTCTGGCTCGCGGCGCGCCGTGTGCCGCGCGGCACGCTGCGGTTCTCGACGACGGCGCCGTTTCATCGCGTGCGGCCGAGCCTTCGCCTGCGCCTGCGCGTCCTGGTGCCGTTCCTGCGCATCGCGGCGCTGACGTTTCTCATCGTCGCCCTGAGTCGCCCGCAGAAGGGCACCGAGCTGACGCCGGAGCGCTCGCGCGGCATCGGCATCCTGCTCGTCATCGACAAGTCCGGCAGCATGACGACGCCCGACTTCGAGATCGACGGCAAGCAGGTGGCGCGCATCGACGCCGTGAAGAAGGTCGCCACCGAGTTCATACGCGGCGGCGGCGGACTGCCTGGACGGCCGGACGACGAGATCGGCATCGTGGCGTTCAGCGGCTACCCGGTCCCGAGCGCGCCGCTGACGCTCGACCACGGCGCGGTGCTCGAGGTGCTCGACTCGATCGAGGCCCTCGACCCGCGAGCCGCCGAACGCGACAGCCGCGGCCGGGCGCTCTACCCGGACGAGTACGAGACCGCCATCGGAGACGCCATCGCGCTCGCGGCGGACCGCCTGCGCGACGCCGCGGTCAAGAGCAAGGTGATGATCCTGCTCTCCGACGGCGAGCAGACGACCGGCGAGCTGTCGCCGCTCGAGGGCGCCAAGATCGCCGAGACCTTCGGCATCAAGGTCTACACCATCGGAATCGGCAGGTCGGGCGTCACCCTGGTGACGGTCAACGACCCCTTCTTCGGCCCGCGCAAGGTCCGCCAGCGCTCGGACCTCGACGAGGCCACCCTGGAGCGCATCGCCGAGACCACCGGTGGCAAGTACTTCAACGCGGCAACGACCGGCGCCCTGACGGAGGTCTACGCGGCCATCGACCGACTGGAAAGATCGGAAATCGAAACCACCCGCTTCTACCGCTGGGAGGAGCGTTTCCTCCCACTGGCCCTGGCGGGTTTGGTGTGCATCGTCCTGGAAGTAATCCTCGGCCAGAGCATCTTCAGGCGGATTCCATGAGGCCCCTCGACTCCTCGGGATTCGGTCCCGGACCCGGTCCCAGTCCCGGTCCCGATACTGAATGAAATGAGATTCAACCCAGCCACTCTCCCCTACCTCCATCTGATCTGGCTCGTCCCCGCCCTCGCCCTCGTCTATCTCTACGGCTTCCACCGCCGTCGGGTGGCGCTCGAGGTGTTTGCCCGCTCCGAGGTGCTCCGCCATCTCGTCGCGTCCGTGCAGCGCGGGCGGCAGTATCTCCGCGCCGCGCTCGTGCTCGCCGCGGTGGCGCTCATCGCGGTCGGCGCGGCGCGGCCGCAGTGGGGCGCCGAGGCGCAGCAGATCACGCGGCGGGGCATCGATCTTGTCGTGCTGCTCGATCTCTCCAAGTCGATGCTCGCCGAGGACGTGCGGCCGAACCGGCTCGAGCGCGCCAAGATCGACCTCAAGGAGATGCTCGACAGCCTGCGCGGCGATCGCATCGCGCTCGTCGGCTTCGCGGGCCGCGCCGAGATCCGCTGCCCGCTGACGTTCGACTACGGGTTCTTCGCGCACATCCTCGACGACCTCGAGGTCGGCTCGGTGGCGCTCGGCGGCACCAGCATCGCGGAGGCGATCCACAAGGGGCTCGAGTGCTTCCAGGACGAGTTCCCGAACCACAAGGCGATGCTCCTGATCACCGACGGCGAGGACCACGAGGAGTTCGTGCGCGAGGCGATCGCCCGCGCCAGGGAGCGCAACGTGCGCATCTTCGCGGCGGGGATCGGCGACAGCCGCGAGGGGCGGCGCATCCCGATCACCGACGCGGACGGCAACCGCCGCTATCTGCGCGACTCGCAGGGCCAGTTCGTGTGGACGAAGCTCGATTCGGCGCTCCTCCAGGAGGCGGCGCTGGCGACTGGAGGCGTCTACATCCCGATCGGCACCGGCGCGGCGGACCTCGCCGAGATCTACCGCGATCACGTCGACACGCTCGAGAAAAAAGAGCTTGAGGGGTACAAGGAGGAGCGCTACAAGGACCGCTACCAGTGGTTCCTGGGACTCGCGGTCCTGCTCCTGATGATCGAGCCGCTCGTCTCGACGCGAAAGGAGGCGGGTCGATGAACCGGCGTAAGGAATCCAGGCCCGCATCGTCTCTCTCTCCGATGAACTGCCGGATCGTCGCACTCAGAGGAACCAGCGCGCTCGTCCTGCTCCTGACTGTCGCCGCGCCCGCCCGCGGCGGCGAGTACGAGCGCTTCCTGCGCGAGGGCAACGAGCTCTACGCGCGCGGGGACTACGCACGCGCCGAGGAGCAGTACATCAAGAGTCGCGAGGAGAAGCAGGACTCGGCGATCGCGCGCTTCAACATCGGCAACACCTACTTCGCGCGGCAAGACTACGAGCGCGCCATCGAGCACTACCTCGAGGCCCTCAACTGGGTCCGCGCCGACCGCGAGCTCGAGACCCGCGTGCGCTACAACCTCGCCACGGCGCGCGTGCGCGAATCGGAGCGATCGATCGGCGACGTCACCAGCCCCCAGAAGGTGCAGACGGGTCTCGAGCTCCTGCGCCAGGCGATCACCACCTACCGCGACGTGCTCGAGATCGACCCGGACCACGCCGACGCGCGCCACAACCTCGCCGTCTGTCAGCTCCGCATCAAGCAGCTCCTCGACACGCTCAAGCGCCTGCGCGAGGAGGCGGCGAAGCAGCAGGAGGAAGAGGGCAAGAGCCCGGTCGAGATCCTCCGCGAGCTGATCGCCGAGGAGGAGGAGGAGATCGGCCTGACGCGCGCGGCCGCCGGGGCGGTGGCGGAGCGCGAGCGGCTGGCGGGGCAGCGCCAGCGCATCGCCACGGCGCACCGCAAGGCGGAGCTCCTCGGTGACGACCCGACCGCGACCGCGGCGCGCCAGGGACTGCTCGCCGAGCTGGCGGAAATCGAGGCCGATCCCGCGATCGTCATCGGCGGCGCGGAGGTGTCGCGGGCGAGGAAGGAGCTCGAGGCCGGCGAGTCGGCGGGGCCGGGACTCGCGGATGCGACGCGACGGCTCGACGCCGCCACCGGAGAGCTCGACACGCGCGTCGTCGAGACCCTCGAGACCGACCGCGAGAAGCAGACCGCGACCCGCGACAAGGCCGCGGGGCTGGTCGCCGGCATCCGCCAGCGGCTCGAGGGCGCGCAGGGCGCCACGGTCGTGCCGCCGCCGGGGCAGGCCCAGCAGCCCCCCGGGCCGCCGGCGCCCGGGTCGGAGCCGCTGCCTGCCGAGGTGGCGGAGATCCTCGAGAAGGTGAGCGAGCACACGCAGCAGGCGGCGTTCCTGATGGACGGCGTGCTGCAGCTCTTCGGCCCGCCCGACGACCAGCAGCCGACGCCGGTCGGGGCGATTCCGGGAATCATCTCCGGCCAGGAGGGCGCGCTCGAGGCGCTGCGCAAGGCGCTCGAGGAGGCGGAGAAACTGCCGCGGGACGAGCAGCAACAACAGCAACAACAGAACAACCAGCAACAGCAGAACGACCAGCAGCAGAGCGATCAGCAGCAAGAGCAGGACGACGACAAGCCGAAGGATGAGCAGCAGGGCGAGAACGAGGACCGCGAGTCGGAGCAGGGACAGGACCAGCAGGCGAAGCAAGAGCAGCAGTCTCGAGAGCAGGAGCAGCAGCTCTCGGAGGAGGAGGCGGAGGAGCTCCTGCGCCGCTTCCTGCGCCGCGAGCGCGAGCGCGAGAAGGACCGCAAGCAGCGCCGCGTGATCCAGGGCGGCGGCCGGCGGATCGACAAGGACTGGTGACCATGCTCGGGAGACGGACGGCGACCCTGGCGCTCGGCGTGCTGATCGCGGCGCTCGCGCGCGGCGAGGCGGCGGCGAACGAGGTGCGTCTTCACGTCTCGGACACGAGCGTCACCCTCGCCGACACCTTCGACCTCCGCGTCGTCGTCACCGCGGCGGGGGGCGAGATCGAGCCGCCGAGCCTCGACGAGAACGGCTTCGAGATCGTCAACAGCGGGCGATCGACGTCGATCAAGGCCATCTTCGGCAAGCGATCGGCGGAGACGACATTCACGTACCGCCTGCGGCCGACGCGCACGGGGGCGATCAGCATCCCGCCGGTCTCGGTGCGCGTCGACGGCAAGACGCACACCAGCGAGGGCGGCGTCACGGTGCACGTCGAGGAGATCCCGAAGCGCGACGACTTCATCCTCGAGCTCGAGGCCTCGAAGACGCGCGTCTACGTCGACGAGCAGATCGTCGTCACGTTGCGCGTCCTGGCGCAGCGGCTGCCGGGCTCGAACGCCGACATCGATCCGTTCGCCTCGCGCGGCACCACGTGGCCGCACCTGCAGATCCCGTGGGTCGAGAGCCACCCGGGCTTCGAGACCGCCGACTTCCAGCAGTACGCGCAGACGCTCAACCCGCGTCGCAGCGGGCGCGGCTTCCCGATCAACAGCTACTCGTTCGATGACGGGCTGCGGTTCTTCGGCGACCGCAACCCGTGGCTGTTCGATCTGCCGAGGTCCACGACCACGCGCACCGACTCGAGCGGCACCAGGCGGAGCTACTTCGTCTACACGCTGTCGAAGACGTTCCGGGCGGTGGAGGCGGGCACGTTCCAGCTCGCGCCGGTGACCGCGCGCGGCGTCATCTTCACGTCCGACACGGCGGGGGCGCGGCCGACCCCGAACGAGTTCCTGACGCAGTCGAATGGCGTCACCATCGAGGTGCGCGAGGTCCCCCGCGATGGCCGCCCGCCATCGTTCACGGGCGCGGTCGGGAAGTTCACCGCGACGGCGTCGCTCGCGGCGACGAGCGACGAGATCTGGGTCGGCGAGCCGATCACCCTCGAGGTGACGATCAGGGGGACGGGGCGGCTCGAGTCGATCGGCCCGCTGTCGCTGAAGACGCAGGAGCAGTTCAGCGAGCTCTTCCGCGTCCACGACGAGCCGCAGATCGGCGAGATCGATCCGGACCGCAACGCCGTGACGTTCGTCTACGGCGTGCGCCCGCGGCGCGCCGGCTTCGAGAGCATCCCGGGCATCCGGTTCTCGTACTTCGATCCGGAGCTCGAGCAGTTCGTCACCATCGAGACACCGCCGATTCCGGTGACGGTGCGCGAGGGGAGGACGGTCGGCTCGGAGGACGTGCGCAGCTTCGATGGCGCGGAGCCGGTCCGCCGTCACAAGCGCATCAAGTCGGCGATCTACCCGAACTACATCCGCCCCGACGCGCTCGAGCCGCAGCAACCGCAGCGCACGTTCACGGCGGTCGACGGCGCGCTGCTCGCCGTGCCGCCGCTGCTCTATCTGGCGCTGCTCGTGATGACGATGCGCCGGCGACGTCTCGAGCGCGACCCCGGCATCGTCAGAAAGCGGGAGGCCGGCCGCCGGGCGCGAGCCGCGCTCGAGCAGGCGATGGCCGCGGCGAGCGGCCGCACCGGCGAGGCGTTCGACGGCGTCGCGCGCGCGCTGACGACGTTCGTCGCCGATCGACTGGGCCTTCCCGCGAGCGGACTCACCGCGGCCGAGGCGCTCGCGGCGCTCGAGAAGAGCCGCGTCGCGTCGGAGACCCGCGCCGAGCTGCGCGCCATCCTCGAGACCTGCGAGCAGGCCCGCTACGGCGCAGCCGCGAGCGCGGGGAGCGCGGCGGAGCTCGGCGCGCGGGCGAGAGAGGCGCTGCGCCGCCTCGAGGCGGAGATCCGATGAGCGCGCTCCGGCTCACCGCGCTCGCGCTCGCGTTGCTCGGCGTGGTCGGCGCCGGCGCGCTCGGCGCGCAGGAGAGCGCGGAGACATTATCGGATCTCTCCGATGCCCCGCCGATCGAGATCTTCACGCGCTCGAACGCGCTCTTCGAGTCCGCCCGCTCCGAGGAGGAGCTGCGCCAGGCCGCCGCGGGCTACGAGACGCTGCTGCGAAAGGGTCCGAGAAATGGACATCTGCATTACAATCTCGGAAACACCTACCTGCGTCTCGGCGACCACGGCCGCGCCATCCTCCACTTCCGTCGCGCGTTGCGGTACATCCCCGACGATCCGTACGCGCGCGCCATGCTCGACGAGGCCCGGCGCCAGGTGCGCGAGCAGAGTCCCGGACTCTACCGCCAGGAGCCCCGCGACGACCTTCTCAACACGTTGTTTTTCTGGCACTTCCAGACGTCGTTCCGGGGCCGCCTGACGGTGCTCGTGATCGCCTCGGCGGCCTTCTGGCTGCTGCTCGCCGTGCGCCTGCGCGCGCGACTCCCACTCCACCGCTTCGCGCTCGCGACGTTGCTCGTCGTTTCCATCATTACCGGCACCTCTCTTGCTCTCGAAACTCTTGCGGGAACTGGCCTCGACGCGGTCGTCACGGCCGACGAGGTCGAGGTGCGCAGCGGCAAGGGCCTGGAGTTCGAGCTGGCGCTCGATCGGCCGGTCCCCTCGGGAGTCGAGGTCACCGTCCTCGAGACCAGGGGGCAGTGGCACCTCATCCAGTTCCCCGACACCTCGGTCGGCTGGGTGCCGGAGCACACGGTCGAGCCGGTGGTGGAGGCGGTGGACTGACCGGGCCTCGCAGATCCTGCGGGGCTCCGGGCGCGGAATTCTCTTTCTCGCCGTTCGATTGCGGTTTATAGTCGCTGCGGGTGTCGTAAGCGAACCGGGCGGTGCGCGCTCCTCCGAGCGCAGGGGCGCCGCGCGGACGTCAACGCGAGTCAACGCGATCGCAATCACGCGAGAGAGGGCGCGTCCGGCCAGTACGGGGCGACCACGCGCATAATCTGCGGACGGAGCACGTTTGTGCCCGTCTTGACCAGTAGTGGTGTGACATGAACGACATCATCGAAACCGATCCCGACCAGTACCCCGTGCGTCCGAAAAAGGGCCACACCTGGAGCCTGGCGTTCGTCAAGGACCGCGCGACCCGTGCGGTGACCCGCGTCCCGGAGATCGCCTACGCCGTCTCCCGTCACTGGTTCGCGATCGTCATCTGCATCGTGATCGCCGCGATCGCGGGCTGGGTCTTCGCGCAGACCAGGCGTCATGTTTACAGGGGGACGGTCAAGCTCAAGGTCAATCCGGTGGCGTCGATTCTCGGCGAGCAGGCATCGTACCGCTTCCGCGACGAGATGAAGCTCTTCATGAACACGCAGACGGTGATCCTGACGAGCGACTCCGTGCTCAGGAAGGTTGCCCAGAGCACCGGACTCGACACGCCGGCGGAAGACGCGCCGCTCGCGAGCGAGTCGCCGGTCGAGACCGTCCGCCGCAAGATCGGCCAGGCGAAGTCGACCGCCCTCGAGATGCTCGATCTCGACGAGCCGCGGGCCGGCGGGTTCGCGCGGGAGCAGGCGCTCGAGAACGCGGCAGAGACTTTCAGGAAACGCTCCAATGTCGTCGCCGACCCCGACAGCGCGACGATCACCCTCGAGGTCTACGGCGCCGACCACGCCCGGATACGCGCGGAGCTCGACGGCTGGGTCGACGCCTACATCACTCACGTCGAGGACATGGACAGCACGGCGCACGATGAATTCTTTTCCAACCTTCTCGACTACTACTCGAAGCTCGAGAAGGAGGCGGTCGAGCATCTCGATGCCTTCAAGCGCGACAACCCGGAAGTCTCCGAGGGCGAGCTCCAGTGGCTCGAGGAGCAGATCGCGGACCTCAAAGTCCGGCGCGGGGACCTCTCCCGTCCGGGTGGCGGTCTCGGCGCGCTCGTGCCCGGCGCCGGCAGCGGGGTCATCGACCCGGCGCTGGCGTCGCTGACCGAGGCGCTAAACGTCCTCACACAGCAGCTGATCCAGAAGAAGGCCGAGGGCTTCCGCGAGGAAAGCCAGGAAGTGCAAAAGATCCTCCGCAGCCGGGAGCTCGTCGAGAAGGAGATCCAGCAGATCCGCCTCGGCGTCGACGATCCGACGTCCGGTGACGCGGAGCTCGCGGCGGCGCAGAAGCGCCTCGAGGAGCAGATCGCCAAGCGGATCGAGTCGCTCACCGCGGAGCTGCGGGAGAAGATGGTCCGCCGGACGGCCCTCAAGGAGCAGCTCGCCGAGCGCAAGCGGCTCGAGGACGACCTGCAGCGAATCCGCGACCGGCGCGAGCGCTACTCGAGCATCCGCCACGACACCCTCGACATGCGCGAGTCCTGGAAGACGGTGAAGGTCCAGCGTCTCGACGACCCGCACGTGCCGTCGTCCCCGCACGAGTACCGCCCGCTCTTCGTGATCTCGCTGGCGTCGCTCGGCGGCCTCGGCGCGGGCATCCTCCTGGCGCTCGTCTTCGAAATCTTCTGCCGCCGCGTGCGTTTCAAGCACGACCTCCTCAACGAGCTCGACCTGCGGGTGGTCGGCGTGATCCCGAGACGATGAAATGAAAAAAAACTACGACTCCATCATCCCGCCGGACGACCAGGCGCCCGCCGATCGGGCGCTGGCGCCATCGCGCGGTCCGACTCGATCGCTGCTCGACGAGTTCATCGGCTCCACGAAGCTCCCCTCGAGGCTCCGCCGCCAGCAGAAGTTCCTGCGCTTCCTGAAGCGGGCCGCGAAGGACGATCGCTTCATGGAGTCGGTCCAGCGCCTGCGCGACGCGGTCCTGCGCGCGATCATCAAGAGGGACGAGGACGCGCTCGAGAAGGACGGCACCGAAGCCGACGAGCAGGCGAACGGCCTCATCGTCGCGCTGACCGGCGTCCGCGGCGGCGAGGGCACGAGCATCCTCTCCCTGATGCTGGCGCTGTCGCTCGGCGGCTGCGTCCATCGAAAGATCGCGCACCTCGACGGCCATTTCAGCGGCGAGCGCTTCGACGCCGTCTCCCGCGTCTTCGGCCTGACGCGCAACGAGTTCAGCGTCTTCAAGGGCGCCACCGAGGTCTGGGGCTGCCACAGCGAGTCGCAGCCCAACATCTACTTCCTGACCTCGATCGGCGTCGACGGCAGCCTCGATTTCTTCTCGGACAAGCAGCTGAGAAAGTTCCTGGCCGAGCTGCGGCGGAAGTTCGACCTGACGATCATCGACATGCCGCCACTCCTCAACAACTCCTCGAACGTCTTCCTGGTCCCGGAAGTCGACCACCTCTACCTCACGGTGACGGCGGGCAAGACCCCGCTGGTCGACGTCAACCGGTGCAAGGAGCTCACGGAACAGCAGGGCAAGGAGCTCTCGGGAGTCATCGTCAACCAGCAAACCATCCCCTTCGTGTGCCGCCTCTTCTGGCGGGATTACTTCTTTTGATCATCCGAATCGCCGTCCTCCTCACGATCCTGGCCGGAATCACCACCGGCTTCTGGTACTTCTTCCTCCGCGAGGGCCCCCACGGGAAGATTCGCCGCTGGCGCGCCGCGTCGGAGTTCTTCTTCCAGGAAGCCGGCGATCTCGCCACCGCCGAGAAGCTCAACGCGCGCGTCCTGGAGCTGCTGCCGAATTCGATCCACGACCTCTACACGCGCGCCAGGATCCTCGAGCGCAGGGGATCGATCGCGGCGCTCGAGGAGGCGCTGGGCGTCTATGACACGGTGCTCGCGAGCAGCGACAACCCGCGGCTCCTCGCCGTGTCGCTGAGCCGATCGCGGGTGCTGCGCGCGCTGCGCCGCTTCGGCGACGCGCAGGGCGCGGCGCTGAGCGTCATGGACTCGTTCCCGTTCGAGTCGAGGATGGAGCTCGGCAACACGGCGCTCGCGCTCCTCGACCCGGCCACGGCGATCAATCAGTTCGACGCGGCGCTGCGCGACTTCGCGACCGGGGACTGGGAGCGAGCGCGAGCGCACGAGTCGCGCGCGGTCGCCCTGTCGCTGCTCGCGGCGCTGCGGACGACGCCGGCCGATGAACCAGCCGATCAGGACGAATCGAGCTCCGTCCTTCGCGAGGCGTGGCGGGAGCAGGCCGGCGAGTCGGTCGATGCCGCGATCAACGCTCTCGCGAACGTCGCCCGCGGACCGGCGGCGCGGGGAAATGTCCTCCTGTGGCTCGCGTCACTCGTCGAGAAGCGCGCCGCCCTGAAGCGAGAGGGTGAGACCCCCTACGCCGACGGCGTCGCGGCGCTCGAGGAGCTGCTCGAGTCTCTGCGCCGGGACGCCCGGACCGTCTCGCCGACCTTCCTCGCGTCGCTCGGCGTGCTGACTCTGAAGGCGGCGTGGTTCGAGCTCGAGGCCGCTCGACGGGGCGAGTTCGTCGCGCGCGCCGAGGCGCACCTCGAGGGCGCGCTCGGCCGCCGCTCGCTGTCGGAGTGCAAGAAACTCCTCGCGCTCGGCGGGCCGGAAGAGCCGATCGCCGGCGGCGAGGCGATCGACATCGACCCACGCCTGCGAGACCGCGTCGAATACGTCCGCAGCCTGATCAGCGTCGCGACGGCGTACCTCGAATCCCCCGACGCCGGTCGTCTCCTCGAGGACCGCTCGCCGCTGGCCCTCGCCCAGCGCATCCGCGACGCGCTCCAGAGCGACGACGAGGGAGTCGCCGGCGTCTTCTCGCTGATCGAGGGATTCGCACGGCTCAAGCAGGGGAACGCCGCGGAAGCGGAGCGACTGCTCGCGTCGTACGTCGAGGGGCTGCCGGCCGACGAGCGCGCCGGCGCATCGATCGCGGTGGCGGACCGATGCTTGCGGATCGCGCGGGACTCGCCGCTCGTCTTCCGATTCCTGCGCGACGCGGAGGTCGGGGGCGGCGCGGACGCCGGGCGCGCCCCGCTCGCCCTGGCGGCGAGGACGCTCCAGGTCGCGGTCGCGGCGAGGAGCGTGGAGAGCCATGCGGTTGAGGCCAGCGCCTGGATCGAGAGGACGCTCGCGCGACTCTCGAAGGTGGCGACAACGGCCTCGGACCATCTCGACGTGGCGCGGATCCTCGTCAGCCTGCGCGGCATCGATGCCGCGGCGGATCACCTCCGGGGTGTCATCGAGACCTTTCCGGACGACACCCGCCTCGCCGTCGAGACAGCGGAGCTGCTGGTCGCACAGGGCGACGTCGCGCTGCGGGCGGGAAAGAAGGAAGACGCCGCGGCGAGCTGGGCGAACGCCCTGGCGCTGCACCTGCGCGTGCTGGTGACGAGACCGGCGGGTGGCATCGCCACGCTGCGAGCGTCGAGGAGGCTGCTGGCGCGGCTCGATCGACTCGGACCGGGCACGGAGCCGGTGCGCGAGGCGGTCTCGCCGCTCTTCCCGGAGGTCGCCGAGGACAAGGTCGCCCGCTTCGCGGACACGGTTGCGAGCTACCTGCGCGGACGCTTCGCCGCGGTGCTCGCGTCGAGCGAGGCCATCGCGACCGACGATGCGTTCCAGCCGCTCCTGTCGTTCGTCCGCGGCACGTCGGTCCTCGAGGCCGCACGGAACGGTGGCACCGCCGTCGACGTCGACGCGGTGCGAGACGCCGCGACGCGCGAGCTCGAGAGAAGCCCGGAGCACCTCCCGAATCGCCTCGAGATCGCCGGCCTCGCTCTGCAGTCGATCGAGGAAGGCGAGGACGTGCCCGCCGAGCTGATGGCGACGCTCGAGAAGCTCGCCGGCGAGATGTCCATGCGCGGCGAGGCGAGCCTTCTCCTCGCACGCGCCATCGACCGCCGGATCGGCTTTCTCGCGAGCCGGCCCCGGGTCGACTACGACGCCATCGAGAAGCTCCTCCTCCGAATGCAGCGCTCGCTGCGACGGGTGATCGACAGCTCCCCGCTCGAGACCGCCGCGTACCTCGCGCTGGCGCGGTCCTTTCTCGTGCGCGCGAGGATCGAGGCAGCCTCGACGGGTCGCACGGTGACCCATTCCTCGGCCGACGCGCGACGCGCCATCAACGCGCTGCGCGCGACGCCGCGACCCGACCTGGCGGTGGTCGCCGAGCTGGCCGCGTCCATCGAGGCCGCGGGAGATTCACGGGAGGCGCGCCCGTACCACCTGATCATCAACGTCTCGGCGCCCTCACGTGGCGCCATGGGAGCGCTCAGCGCCAACCTGCTCGCCACCGCGGACGAGAAGGAACGGGTCGACCTCGAGCGCGTCCTCCGCGGCGAGACGCTCGAGCTCTCGGAGACCGAGAA
>JBFFXF010000139.1:0-18546 GCA_041569895.1 Planctomycetota bacterium
ACGGGTACGGGTACGGGCACGGGAACGGGTACGAGGACGGGGGGTGGGACCTGCGCCTCTAACGCAACTGCGATGGCACCTCGAATACCGCGGTCGACAGTCGCTGGCCGGTCTCGGGGTGTTTCACGGTGCGCTTGACGACGAAGTCGAAGAGCAGCGGGTTGTAGTTGTAGATCTCGTTCAGGAGGCGCCGCTCCTCCCTGGTGATGAAACCCGCGGCGGCGAGTCTCGACGTGCGGAGGGCGAGGTTGACGGCGGGGAAGGGGTAGTCGCTGCCGTGCACGAAGCGGTGGTGCAGGTCCGGTCTCTCGAGCAGCTTCCGCAGCGGCTCCTGGAGGTGATTGAAGAACGTCAGGCAGGCGGTGTCGGCGAACAGGAGGTGCTCGTACTTCGGCTCCTCGAGGAGTCGAACGAGCAGGTCGAAGCCCGAGACCCGTCGATCTCCGCCGTCGGGGTCGTCGAGATCGGGGTAGTCGCCCTTGCTCGCCGCGTGGAGGGCCACCACCTTGACGCCCATGTCGAGCGGCTTGCGAAGGAGCAGCGGGTTGCCGAGCTGCTGGGCGCCCGCCTCGAAGGCGTTCTCCTCACCCGTATGCGAGAGGAGCACCATGTCGAGCTCGCGCATCTTGGCGTAGAAGCGCTCGAGTCGCGGGCTCGACGGGTCGATGCCCATGCTGTTCGGCAGCCACTTGACGTGCCGGCACCCTCGCAGCGACCAGGCCTCGAGCTTCTCGATCGCGTCGCGGCGGAAGGGGTGAATCGAGATGACCGGGACGAAGACGTCCGGCACGCGATCCGCGAGGTCGACCACCGACGCGTTCGGCACGTAGAGCGGCGTGCGGTCCCAGTCGACCTCGCCGTCGGGGCCATAGAACGCGTCGAGCGCGTAGAGGTAATGCCTGCCGGGCCGCGGAATGGTGCGGATCAGCTCCTGGAGGCGACGCACGTAGTCCTGGACCATGGTGTCCCCGAGCTCGACCCCCGCCGCGCTCAGATAGACCATCGTCCGGGCTCGCTTTATCGGGTGATACCACGAGACCCAGCTGCGGTGGAACTGCGCGCTGAGCATGTGGACGTGGTAGTCGTTGAGCGTGTCGATGCCCTCGAAGGAACGCTCGAGCAGCCGGTGGGCCCCGGCGCTGAGCTCGGACACCATCTCCGACGGCTCGCCCCGGAAGTTGCCGCCGATCTTGTAGTAGACGTAGGCGCAGCTCGACTGCGTCAGGGTCAAGGAGAGCAGGGCCAGGGCGACCGACCACCGCGGCCCTCGTCGTCGCGCGCCGCCGTCTTTCATGCCGAAGTCATTCCGAAAACGCCTCTTCCGCACGCCCGCGTTCACCGGAGCCCGCCGGTAGGCGCGCGCACGGAAGCCGGTACTTAAACCACATCGATCGGTAGAAATCACCCTAATAATGATGAAACACGCCGGGCGTTCTCGCCACAGAACTTCGCCCCCCATCGCGGGAACCCCCCCCGGGGTCAGTCGGCCGGCCCGACGCGCCTCTCGGGCCGCCGGGCCCTGGAGCCAATGGCGGCGAGGATCCCCGTCAGCACGAGACCCAGCGCCAGCCCGACGCCGATCACGACCACGAACGGCCCCGGCGGATCGGCCTGCTCGTAGCCGTGGAGGAAGTTCATGCCGAAGACCGTCCCCAGCGTGACGATCGGAAAGAAGAACGCCGCGAGCATGTTCAGCCGGTGCGCGGCGACCGACATCCGGTGGCTGCTCTCGGCCAGCGCCTCCGACTGCCGCGCCGTCGCGAGCTCGAGGCCGTCCTTGGCGAGGTGATAGAGGAGGTCGGCGTCGCGATGCACCGCGTAGGCCTCGTCGCGGAAATCGATGATGTCGCGGTACACGGGGAACAGGTCGCGCGCATGCTGGAGCGTGGTGTGAAGATTGCCCGCGGCGCGATGCAGGGGTCCGAGCTTCTGCACGACCCCCCAGTGCTCCCTCGGCGTATCGGCAAGCGCCAGGTCCTTCTCCAGCGCATCGACGCGAGCGGCGTACTCGCGCACGTGCGTCCGGAGTGCTGACGGGCCGCTGCCGAGACCGGTCGATGACCACGTCCCGTCGGGCTGCCGCCAGAAGAATCGACCGCTTCGGCACTCGTCTCCATGGGTCGGCGGCTTGTGGAGCACGAGCAGCAGGTGACCGTCGGCGCTCATGGCGCGCTGGCGGCCGACGCGGGTGCCGAGCCGGTCGCGGAAAATCTGCGGCACGGCCCAGCTGGACGGCAGGAGTTCGGCCATCGTCGCTCCAGTGAAAGAGGCGGCTGAGAACCCGGTATGCGAAACCACGCAGGATCAGAGGCTGCGGGAGCCGAGAGATTTATGTCGGGCAGTATACCTCCGATTCCGTTGCTGTTCCCGGCCCCGGTCCCGGCCCCGAAAGGCGTCCTCGTCCTCGAGGACCGAAGCCGCCTCCGCGGCCACGCGTGACCGAAAACCGAGACGTCATTCGCCCGCCGCCGTCTACAATGCGTCCACGCGTCGGGGCGACCGGCAACCTCATTCAAGGGAGTCTCCCACAGTGCTCGTGCTCCTTCTCGACGTCGTCGCGCTCTGGGCGATCACGAGTTTTCTGGCGAAACAGAACATGTCGGAGGAGATGTTTCGCTTCGTGGTCTTCGCGGCGGTGCTCATCCTGTCCGGCGCGCTCATCGTGTTCGGCGGCGCGCCGCCCGCGCTCGCCTTGGCGACCTGGTTCATCGTGCTCTTCTTCGGGATGAAATTCTGGATCGGAGCCTCGTGGCTGGGCTCCGTGATCGGGGCCGCCCTGTTCGTCGCCTACCGCTTGCTTCTCGGCCTGATTTTCTGACGGTCCTGGTTGCGTGCCCGTGCCCGAAGAATCTGCGCGACACCGCCGGCGTGAGCGACCGGGCAGTTCAGTCGAATCGATGATAAGGATTCAAATCTGCAGGAGAAATCCAGTCGACTCCTCGAGACCGCAACAGCAGCTTCTTCTTCCTCCACACCGTGTGGCACATGCCTCGGCGTCGCACGGAATAAAGCGACGCCAGCTCCCGTTCTACGTCGGCGAACACCTCGGAATGCTCAACGCTATCCTCGATGGGGTCGTACCTGGTCGGTCCCGTCTGGTTGATGTAGGCCTCGATTACTCGTTGGGCCTGAGCCTCGGAGAATCGTAGAAGAAAGCGCGCGAACGAACGCTTGCTGCGGAAGCTCTTCTCCGCTGCACGGCCGACAACCGGATCGTTGAGGTACTTCACGAAACGGGGATTCCGTCCAAAAGGCCACATGGCTCTGCTTTTCCGAGTTTGGTTAGAGCGGCACCGCTCGGTCGCTGACCTCTGACCTCTGTCGGTGATCTCGGTCTCGGACCCTGTGGCGAAGCACTGCTCGCAAGCAGTGCCTCTGGACAGGTCCGAGGTCGCAGTCGCCCGGACTGGGCAATTGACTGTGGTTGTCTCTCTCCGCTCGACTCATCGTGTGACGGTTGTTCTTCGTTCTCGCTCTGAGCTGGCTCGCCTGCGCGGATCGATCATCAGCCGGCGGTTTTCATGCGACCAGTCGGTTTCGGTCTGCGTCTGGAGTTGTAGAAGGGATCATAGGCCTCATCGTCCGATGACCCACTCCGATACAGATGGCCGAAACCGATACCGATACCGATTCCGATGACCGATCCCGATCCCGATCC
Source organism: Planctomycetota bacterium (assembly GCA_041569895.1). Classification (GTDB taxonomy): domain Bacteria; phylum Planctomycetota; class UBA8108; order UBA8108; family JACQVS01; genus JBFFXF01. The sequence goes on from JBFFXF010000139.1 coordinate 3,659, forward strand.
CGATTCCGATTCCGATCACCGAGACCGATGACCGAGATCAGAGATCAGAGTCGGGTTTTGAGATTGGCCTCTGCGTCATCTGCGTCATCTGCGTCGTCTGCGGAAATCTGCGTTCCCCTCCTCGTCGGACTTCGGCCGTGCTGTCGCTCTGTGACATGCGCGTTTCCTCTCTCATCATCTTCTTTTCCTGCCTTCCTGCTCTTCCTGCCTTCCTTGCCGTGCTCTCCTGCCTTCAGACTCTCGCAGGCGGTGTCGAGCAGCCTCCTCGGGAACGGGAACGGGCACGAAAGGGTCAGGGCGACCAGATTGTCGCCTCGATTCCCCGGTCCCCGCGCGGCGCCCGGTGGAAGTAATAGACCGTCACCACCCGCCCGTCGGGACGCTGGACCGAGCGCGGGTAGCCGACGTCTCGGCCGCCGCCGTCGTTTCTCAGCGCGATTGTCCTGCCCCACGTCCGTCCGCCGTCGTCGCTCAGGCGGGCGCGGATGCCGAAGGGCGGCGCGCGATGGCCGTACGTCAGGCAGAGGCGGCCGTCGGCGAGGCGGATCAGCGAGGGCGGGTTGCCCTCGCCGGTCGTGGCGATGTCGCCGAGCGGCTGCCAGGTGGCGCCGTCGTCCTCCGAGCGCCACGCCTCGATCCAGCGTCGCGGTCCGTCGCGCCGTCGCACCGCGGTGACGAGGACGGTCGGGGACAGTCTCACCGTCGAGGGCATGATCGAGAAGCCGGACGGCTCGGAGCCGATGAACGAGACCAGCCGCCACGATGCGCCGCCGTCGGTCGTCCTCGCGCAGAGCGGACGCCCCTCGCGACTGTTCGCCTTCGCGGCAGTCAGGAACACGGTGCAGTCGCGGGGCCCGTTGACCAGGTAATCGGTGCGGGCCGCGATGCCCGGCGTGCCGAGGTTGGGGAAGCGGAACGGGCCGCGCCACGTGCGGCACCGATCGAGCGAGTAGTGGAACAGCGATGGTCCGCCGTGGTTGTCCGTCATGCGCAGCGTCAGCGCGAAGCCGGGCGCGGTGAAGTCGATGCCGCCGGGGCAGTCACGCGGCTCCGGCCCGTCGAGGTACTCCGGAACGGTGCCGTGGAGCGCCTCCCCCCGCGGCACGAGGAAGCCGCGCTCGCCCGGATGCTCGAGCGACCACGTCTCGCCGCCGTCGAGCGAGCGGGCCAGCCAGTGCTCCTCGGGACGCTCGCGGTCGATGGCGTGGCGGCGCGGTCCGAGATCGCGGAACTGCCCGACGCCGAAACCGACGACGATCTCGTTCCCCCAGGACCAGATGCCGTGGTTCGCCGGCCAGCCGCCGAAACGGCCACGCGCGCGAAAGACGGTGACATGGCGGGCTGCGATCGAGGCCGTCCGTTCACCCCTGCGCTCGGCATCCGCCGGCTCCGGCGCGCGCCAGGAGAAGGGCGGCGCGGTGTCGCCGAGCGGGAGCTCGTCGAAGCGACGTCCACCCGCCGGCGCAGCGCCGTGGAACTGCTGCCGCAGGAACTCGAGGAGCGCGCGCCAGTCCTCGGCGTTCTGGTCGTGGCGTCCCTCGCGCATGGCGATGCCGATCCGCTCCCGCGCTCCGAGAAACCGATACACCTCGCGCGCCGCCAGGTGCGTCGCCTGCGTGCCGGTCGGGTTGGCCCAGAGATCGCCGAACGCGTCCGTCGAGATGAACGCGCGCGGCGCGACGAGCGCGACCAGGAAGTGCTGGTCGAGCGGCAGGCGATCGACGCGACCGCGGAAACTGCGCAGCCGCGGGTGGAACCAGTACGCGAATCGGCTCGTCTCGGTGATCGCCTCGAGCGTCTCCGGACGCGGCCCGAGGACGCGATACGAGCCCGCCCCACCGGCGCCGGAGCCGTTCGGCGCGGTCAGCGCGATGCGCTCGTCGAGCGCGCCGGCGAGCAGCGCCGCCTTGCCGCCGCGCGAATGCCCGGTGATGGCGATGCGCGCCGGGTCGACGTCGTCGCGAGTCAGCAGATAGTCGACGACCCGCATGGCGCCCCAGGCCCACACCGCGAGCGTGCCCCAGTCGTGCTCGGGCCACGTTGCCTGGGCCTGACCGATCACGCCACGGCGGTCCGGATCGAGGTCCTCGCGGACGTAATCGCACACCATGAAACCGTGCTCGACGAGACCGGCGGCGCGCGGCGTGTCGACGAGGCGGCCGACGTTCTGGATGACCACCGGGAACGGACCCGCGCCGCTGGCCGGCCGGCGGATGCGGACGCGCATCGACACGCCGTGACCGGGGCCGAACCGGAGCCGCAGGTCGGTCTCGCCGCCGTCGCGTGAGGCGACCGTCCTCGCGACCACGTTCCCCGGCGGAGGCGGCAGCGATCCGTACTCGAAGTACTGCGCCATCGACGCGATCTCCTCCCGTCGCAGCCGCCAGTCCGCCGTCGTCGAGACGCGCACACCGTCGGCCATCAGGAAGGGATCGGGGAACTCGCGGATCGACGGCAGCTCGCCAACGGGCGGCAGGTCGGGCGGCAGGTCGGGCGTTCCCGTGACGTCGGGCGAGCGTCGCAGCAGTCCGACGAGCCGCAGGCGGTACGCTCGATTCGTCTCGCCGAGATCCTCCGGCAGGAAGACGACGTCGTCGCCGTCGATCGCCATCCCTTCACGACCGAGCTCGACCCCGAACGGTCGCGGCAGGATGACCTCGGTCTCGACCGCGAGGGAGTCGCCGGCGCCGCCGATCACCAGGAGACGGCTGCGGGGCGGCTCCGCAGCCGCGTCGCTCCCCTTGAGGATGCCGCTGGCCACCATTCGATCGCCGTGGAACGTCCAGTCCTGCACGGCCAGTCCGGAACGCGCCGGGACCGCCGGATCGACGCCGAGACGCGCGCCGCGGAGCACGTCGCGGTCCAGACGCGCTGTCTGTCGTCCGTCGAGCGACCACACGAGGACGTCGGTCGTGTCCCAGGTCGCGCCCCGAAGCTCCACACCCGACGGCGCGACGGCGAGCGCGCCGATGTGATCGTCCACCGGGAACTCCGCGCGCGCTCGCGGGCGATCGCCGGGGCGAAGCGATGCGATCTCGTACGCGCGGACCAGCGTCCGCCCGCCGCGGCGACTCTCGGCGATGGGAATCCACAGCCGCGAGCCGTCCGAGTCGAGGCCGCCCGGGTGATCGAGCTGTGCGTCGCCGGTCGCGTCCGGGGTGATGTCCCACGCGTCCCACGAGTCACGCGTCTCCCGCGTTCGGAGCAACAGCGCGCGTCTCGGCGAAACGTCGTCGCGGCGCGCCGTGACCCAGTAGACGCCATCGTCGACCACGCCATCCTCGACCACGCCATCGTCGATCCACAGACCCTGCGTGTGGGCCGAGGCGACGACGCCGTCGATGACGAGCGGCGGGAGCTCGACCACCGCCGCGCCGTCGGATGCGCGGGCGCGGCCGGAGACGACGAGCACCGCGCCGAGCAGGATCAGAGCTGCGGATCGCATGAGGACGTCCGGAGTGTTCGATGGCGCTCTGCGGGCGCTCACCCCTCCCGGCCGATACAGACGACGTGTCGTCCGGTGCGCAGGAAGAGGCGTCCGTCGCAGATGACCGGTGAGGCGAAGCCGCCGCCGTCGCCGAGGTCGTTGGTGGCGACCAGCCGGAACTCGTCGCCGGTGGCGAGCACCGAGGTGACGCCGCTCTCGTTGGTGAGCAGGATGTGGTCCCCCGCAAGCACCGGAGACGCGCTGAAGCGGCCGTCGACGCGCTCGCGCCAGAGGTCATCGCCCGTCCGCGGGTCGCGGCACGACACGATGCCGTCGTCGCTCACCAGGTAGAGCCGTCCGTCGTGGAGGAGCGGCGACGGCACGTACGCGACGCCGCGCGTCGAGCTCCAGACGACCGCGGTGTCCGTCACCTCGCCGGAGCCGTCGGCGCGGATACAGAGAATCTCCTTTTCCGGATAGCCGCCGCTCACCCAGACGAGGTCCCCGCGGAACGCCATGGTGTTCGCGGTCACCTGCGCGGGCCCGCTCGCGTACCACAGGAGCTCGCCCGAGTCCGGATTGTACGACGACACCCAGTGCGTCCCGCTGACGAGGAGCTGCGGTCGCTGCGCGACGACGCCGACGATCGGCGTCGCGTAGCTTCCATGACGCGAGTCGTTCGGCCGGTCGGTCTTCCAGATCACGTCGCCGGTCTTGCGATGGAGAGCTGCGACGAATCCTCCGCCGAGATCGTCCGCGAGGACGATGACGAAGGAGCCGTGGAGGACTGGTGACGATCCGTAGCCGTGCTCGGAGTCGAACGTGCCGACGTTCCTGGTCCACGCGACGTTGCCGTCGAGGTCGCACGCCGTGGCGTGGATCGCCCCGCCGTTGATGAAGACCGAGAAGACGAGCTCGCCGTCGCACGCGGGCGTCGCGGAGGCCTGCGAGTTCTTGCGGTGGAGCCGCATGAAGCCGCCGCTGTGGAGGACCTTCTTCCACGCCGGCGCGCCGGTGGCCCGATCGAGGCAGACGAGCAACTGCTCCTTGCGCTCCTCGTCGGCGGTGGTGAGGATCACCCGCCGGCCGCAGACGATCGGCGTCGAGTGCCCGCGCCCCGGGACGGGCGTCTTCCAGATGACGTTTTTGTCGGGCCCCCACTCGATCGGCGGCGGCTCCCCGCGCGCCTTGCCGTCACGCGTCGGTCCGCGCCACCACGGCCAGTCGGCCTCGTCGACCACGAGCGGCGGCAGCGCCTCGAAGCTCGCCACCGCCTGGCGCGGAGCCCGGGCCGGCGTGGCGGACTCGCGGCAGGCGGGGGTGGACGCGAGCGCGATGGCCGCAAGCAGCACGCAAGGGTGAACACGCACGGCGAGGTTTCTCCCGAGAAGAGTTTCGGGGCCGGGTCCGGGCCCGGGGCCAGGAACGGGAATCCTTCCTAAAGACTCCAGCCCTTGCGGTACGGCGGATCGACGTACTCGTTCGCCGCTCCGAAGTTGGTGAAGCGCATCTTCTCCGCGTCCCACTTGAGCTCCTGGCCCGGGAACCGGATGGCGATGGCGCCGAGCAGGGCCACCTCGGTGAGCGGCCCGCCGTAGTCGAAGTTCGAGCCCGCTCGACCGCCGCCGAGGACCGCGTCCAGCCAGTCCTGATGGTGGCCTCCCTTGACGCGCGGGATCTTCTTCTCCGGCTCCTTGTACTCCTTCCGCCGCGCCTCGGGGATGATCCGGCATCCGCCGGCGCCGTGCGACCCGTGGACGATGGCGCCGCGATCGCCGTAGACGATGGCGCCCGTGCCGGGAGGATTGCCGTCGAGGATGTCGGGACGCGGCGGCTTCATGTTGCCGTCGAACCAGATCAGCTTCACCGGGCCTCGCTTGCCGCGCGCCGGGAACTGGTAGGTGATCTTCGTTCCGGGCGGGTAGACGAGCGCGTGCTTCTCGGGGTCGTAGGATGGATCGACCTCGGCGCGGATCGAGGTCGGCGCTCCGAGGTCGAGCGCCCAGAAGGACGGATCGAGCACGTGACAGGCGAAATCCCCGACGCACCCGGTGCCGAACGGCATCCAGCCGCGCCAGTTCCACGGCACCCAGAGTGGGCTGTACGCCAGATACTCCACCGGCCCGAGCCAGAGATCGTAGTCGAGCTCGAGCGGCACCTCGTGCTTCTTCGAGACCTCCGGCAGCTTGTTCATCTGACAGTAGACGTGCGGGAACGCGTCGCAGCTCGCGTGGACCTCGGTGACGTTGCCGATCGCTCCATCCCAGACCCACTCGCAGAACTTCCGGATGTCACCCGACGAGTGCCCCTGGTTGCCGAGCTGCGTGACCACGCCGTGCTCGCGCGCGGCCTCCGTCAGCGTGCGCACCTCGCGGACCGAATGCGCCAGCGGCTTCTCGCAGTAGACATGCTTGCCGCGCCGGATGGCGTCGAGCGCGGCAACGGCGTGCGTGTGGTCGGGCGTGCCGACGGTCACCGCGTCGATCTTGCCGTCGAGATCGTCGAGCATCTTGCGATAGTCGACATACCGCTTCGCCTTCGGATACTGCGCGTACGTCTTCGACGCCTGGCGGTCGTCGACGTCGCACAGACCGAGGATGTTGTGCTCCTTGCACGCGTGAACGCTCGCCGCGCCCCGGCCGCCGACGCCGATGCACGCGACGTTGAGCTTCTCACTCGGAGGCGTCCGATTGGGCCCGCCGAGCACCGACGCCGGAACGATGTGAAACAGGGCGACACCGGCGCCGGTGGTGCGAAGAAACCGCCGCCGACTGATGGTCGTCTCACGAGCTGATCGTGTCATGTGTGACCCTCCGGGGGAGTTTCGATTTGGAGGGCGAGCGTAGCATGGGCGGGGGGGAAAGCACAAGGGGATGGAGCGGCACCGTTCGTCCTCGTCCTCGTCCTCGAACCCGTCCCCGTTCCCGTTCCCGTGCCCGTTCCCGTCCTCGAGGGCTCTGCTTGCGGAGTCCGATGACCGACTCCGATACCGATGGCCGATGCCGACTCCGATTCCGAGTCCGACTTCCGAGTCCGACTCCGAGTCGGAGTCCGATTCCGATTCCGAGTCAGAGACCAGAGACCAGAGATCAGAGATCAGAGATCCGACGTCAGAGCCCGAGATCGAACGGAATCCGCCTGCGAATGCGCATGGACCCAATCTGCGTCAATCTGCGCAAGCTGCGTCAATCTGCGCAAGCTGCGTAATCTGCGTAATCTGCGTTCCCGCTCCGGTCGAAAGACGCTCGCGCTGTCGATCCCGAAATCACCTCACCCGTCGGCGCGTCCTTCGTGTCCAGAGGACGATCACCGCCACCGTCGCGGCGAGGCCGATGGCGTGCCAGAGGCGGGCGTCGAGGTCTCTCGCCGCGAGGTCGAGCTCGAGGTTCGGTGTGCTCACCTTGCCCCTGAAGGTGTGCAGCTCTCCGCCCGAGGGCAACGTCATGTCGACGCCGAGCGATTCCGCCAGGAAGGCGCGGTCGTCGCTGGTCGTCGAGCCGAGGATCGAGGGGACGCCGTTCGCGCCGCCGCTCGCCGACGGATCGGTCTCGTCACGTGACACGGCCGGAGCCTGCACCGGGCCGAGCGCGTCGCGGAAACTGTCGAGCGGGATGCCCTCGCCGCCGCCCCGCTGCTGGCCCTCGTTCGACTGCGGCGCGCCGCTTCTCGTCGCCGACCAGCGGCCCTCGAGGAATTCCCGCGCGCCCTCGAACGCCCGGTCGACGGGCGGCAGGCCGCCCTCCTCCTCCGGCGCGGCGGTCTGCTTCTTGAGCTCGACGACTCGACGCGTGCCGCGATCGATGAAATCGCGGCTCTCTTTCAGTTGCTGGGCGTACTCGTCGGCCTGGATCGCGCGGCCCTCGCCGAGCGATTGCGCGGCCGGGTCGCGAAGGTCCTGGACGGCGTCCTCGAGTGCGCGCTGCAGCTCGATCAGGTTGCGTCGCGCGCGGGTGCGCTCGCGGCGCGTCACCGCGTCGGTCTCCGGCTCGTCGAGCCGCTTCTGGATCCTGCCGATCTGCCCGATCAGGTTGCGGACGCGCTCGCCGTGGTGCACGCCCGCGATCACCTCGCGCAGGTTGCCGTCGATCGACGACACGACGTGACCCTGCGGGACGTGCACGCGCCAGAGCGTCTCGAAGCTCTGCAGCCCGTCGAGGACGACGCGCGGCGCGGCGGGCGCGAAGGTCGCCGACGCCGCGGGCAGCGCGATCGGCGGCAGCGTGTAGGTGAGCGCGACGCGGATGCTGAGATCGGTCGCCGTCATGCGCTCGATCGGAACGAGGATCGACTCGCCCTCCACGCCCGATCGACGACTGACCGGCACGGGCCGGCCGTTGACGAGGACGCGCCAGAGCTCCGCCTCCTCCGGCATGCGGATCTCGAGGAACTGCAGCGTGCGGTTGTGGATGGTGTAGACCGCGCGTGTCCAGTTCGAGCCGTCGGCCGCGAGCACGGTCTCGATCTCGGCGAACTCGACGAGCGCCTCGAAACCCGTGATCGCCTCGGCCTCCTCCTCGACGAGCACGATGCGCCACGGACGATTGACGACCAGGAACGACTCGTCGATCTCGACCGACTCGCCGCCGAGGACGCCGAGCGCGGCGAGATCGGGCGGCACCGACTCGCCGGCGCCGGCGTCGATCGGATCGAGGCCCTCCGTGCTCGCGACGCGCAGCGCCAGGAGCGGATTGCGCACGATGGCGACCGAGTCGCGCGCGGAGTCGACGTCGAGCACCTCCACGCCGGTGAGATCGACCGAGCGCCCCGCCGGTCGCTCGAGACGGAACGCCACGTCGAGCTCGATGTCGCCGATCGCGGGCGAGGGCAGCGTCAGCGTGATGACGCGCCCCTGCGGCGTGTTCTCGTCGCGCCGGCGCAGCTGGTTCGGCAGCGACACGGAGACGCTCGTCGCCGCGGACGGCAGCCGCAGCCTGAAGACGCTCGCGCCGCTTCGCTCGACGCGGAGGCGCACGCGAGTCCTCGCGTCGACGTGCGTCTCGGCGACGCGGAGCAGCGTCGTGGTCACCGAGCGCACCACCGTCCGTCGCGGCGTCGCCGTGACGACGAGCGTGCCTCCCGGCTGCTGCGAGCGATAGCCGAGACGATACGTCATGTGCGGATCCAGTCCGAGCCAGCGCGGCGAGCTCTCGAGCGGGAGCGGCGCCAGATCGGTCTGCTGCCCCTCGCCGAGCTCGAGGTCAGTCGATCCGGCGACCACCCAGTAGACGGTCTGCCTCAGCGGACTGACGGCGCGGAACGGCGGCAACGGGATGCCGCGCGACAGCGCCGCCGGGTCCGGCTCCGGTCCCTCCGCGTACCATTCGATCTCGGCGCCATCCGTGGCGCGCTGGCGAAGACGCACGACCAGTCGTCGCTGGTCGCCGACCTGCTCGACGTCCCAGTCGCCGACGGCGGCGCCACGCGCGACGCGCACCGTCCAGCCCGCGGGCACCGGCACCTCGAAACGGAGCGGTCCCGGTCCGGTGATCCCGGCGTACCGCACTCGCACCGCGACGGCGACGCGCTCGCTCGAGAAGAGCCCGACCGCCTGCGTCTCGAGCGCGCCCTCTGGCTCGGCGGAGACCGAGCGGATGGTCTCGTTCGCGAGCGAGTCGTGGAAGTGGAAGATGCGGTCGTGGCCCGCGAGGAAATCACTCGAGACCGCCGGAACGGAGCGCGAGAGCTCGGCGATGAAGTCCCGGTGCGATCGCCGCGACAGCCCGCGCAGGACATCGAGCGGGAAGCGCCGCAGCGAGTGATGGCGCAGCGCGACGAAGCCCTCCTGGCGCGTGGCGCCGTCGAGGTCGAGGTCCGCCGGGGCCGACGGCTGCTCGTCGCACGACGCGAAGCCGCGGATCGACAGGCCGAACGAGCTCTTGCGCCGCGTGAAGAAGACCTCGAGCGCGCGGCCGTCGCCCTCGGGCTCCCGGAGGACCCACTCGCTGACGTCCGCGCCGCTGACGCCGGTGATCACCCAGGCGCCGATGACGCGGAAGCGCAGGTGGCTCGCCTCCTGCCCCTCGATCGCGACGTGCTGCAGTCGGTCGACAACGTACCCGCCGCGCTCGAGCTCGAACGAGCTGGCCGAGAGGGCGGTCACGAGCGGCGGTCGCTCGGACGAGATCGACGGCGATCGCCAGCGCAGCACGAGGCGCGTGTCGGTGCCGAGGTCGACGTGACAGACGGTGCCATCGCCGGCGTCGCCGCGCTCGACCCGGACCGGCGCTCCGGTCGGACTGGCCGACCGATCGATCTCGACCTGCGCAGGAAGCCGCGCCGTGATGCGCGTCGCTGCGGCCGGAACGAGCTCCGCGGCCACCGTCGCCTCGCCGAGTCCACGCGCGACCGAACCCTCGAGGACGACACGCACCTCACGACGTCCCGCGCCGCGCAACGGCACGAAGGGCGTGCCGCCGCCCGACGACACTCCGGTCGGCGCGCCGTCGACCAGGACCTCGGCCAGTTGCGTGCCGCCGAACGAGAGCGGCAGCGCCGTCCACTCGCTCGTGAACACGCGCACGTCGAGCGTGCCCTCGATGCGGTAGCGGTCCCCGTCGGTGGCGAGAACGTAGGTCGCGTTGCCGACGACGAGATCGACCGGCGCGGTTTCCCCCTCGTCCTCCGGGTCGCGGCCGTGAAAGGCCAGGTTCCAGAGCTCGGCGAACTTCGAGTACGGGATGTACACCTTGCGCTTCTCGGGCGCCCCGGGGATCTCCAGGTCGTCGAGCGAGTACGGAATCAGCACCGGCGGATCGACGGCTGCGTCGACGGCGGGGGCGCCGCCGCCCGGCATCGCTCGCTGCGTCTCCTGCGCGACGCCGGCAACGGGAGCGAGCATCGCCGACAGGAGCACAGCCGCCGCGCCGGACCGACGCAGCGACATCGGCCCGAGCCAGCGGCGCGCGAGCGCGACCAGGCGCCGGACGATCCAGAGCGCCGCGAGTCCGAGCGCCAGCGCCGCGATGCCCTCGGCGAACGGGATCATCAGGAGCGGCGACTCCCAGCCGAGCGCCGGCGGCAGGAAGGTGCCGATGGCCAGTCCGAGGAGCACGTAGCCGGCCAGCGCGCGTCGCCGACCGAGCTGCAGCAGCACGACTCCGACCGCCACCGCGCCGAGGAAGACGAATCGTCGCTGGAAGCGGTCGAGACGGGGGTCGCGGTACTCGAGTGTCACCTCGGGCGACCCGCCGAGCTTGGTGACGGTGATCGGCGCGCCCTCGTGGGTGATGCGCAGCGCGGTCGCCGGGACGTCGGCGCCGCGATCGAGCTGCATCGGACGGAGCTGCGACACGCCGCCGCTCCCGCTCCCGGAGGACGGAATCGACAGCGAGACCTGGGACGTCGCGGCCCGCGCGACGGGAGGGCTCATCGTCCGCCATGCCGTCCAGCGCGGCAACCGCAGCCTCAGGAGGCGTCCCCAGAAACTCCTCGCGAAGGTCTCGATCGGACGACCCGAGAGTGAATCGACCGCCTCGCCGCGCAGCGTCGTCAGCAGACCCGAGGGACGATAGATCCGCCACGTCACCCGGCCGACCGGCACCTCCTCGCCGTCGTCGCCGAGCAGCCGCGGGCCGCGCTCGCGCCACGTCCCCTGGCGACCCGGCAGGCTCTCGATGCGCTCCGTCACGAACCGCACGGTGGCGTACGACCGCGGCGGCAACGGAAGCCGCACGACGTTCTCCTCCGGGCTGCGAACCGGACGTACGCTCTCGCCGTCGATCTCCACCGCGAGCACGCTGGTGCCCGCCTCGAGTCCGACCGCGAGGTGCTGGTCGCCGCTGTATCGCAGGGTGAAGCTCGCCTCGGTTCGCGACACGCCGCTCTGGTCGATGGTCGTCTCGAGGTGGAGCTCGGAGATGCCGCGACCGAGGACTGGCGAGCGCTCGAACGCCGTCGCCACGAAGGTCGCCGCGGCCGGTGTCACGGCGGCGCGCTCGTTGACACGGTACACCGCCACGACGCGCCCGGCGGACCCGACATCGAAGAACTCCGGCAGGTCGTCGACGCTCGCGAGCGAGAGCAGCGCGCCGGGGCTGGCGTCGATGCGCGCGCCGCCCTGACTGCCGAGGACGACGAAGCGCAGCGCGTCGAGGACGCCGGGGTCGCCTCCGTCATCGGGCGCCGGATCGATGGCGACGACCGGGATCGCCGCCGGCTGCCCGACGGTCACGGGGATGGTGAAGTCGAAGCGGACGGCGCGCTCGCCGCTCCACGGACGCTGGAAGCGGAGCAGACGCCGGCCGCTCTGCGGATCCACCGTCCACTCGCGCAACTCCGTCGCGCGAACACTGGCCGCGGCGTCGACCGGGATCGGCAGCGAGACGAGGAGCGCCTCGATCGGCCGCCCGGAGACCGCCACGCGCAGCTCGGCGCGGACGTGCTGCGCCTGCTCGTCGACGACCGAGTGGGTCACCGCCTCGTAGACGCCGCGCGTCGAGCGGCGCACGACCGACAGCGGCACCGGCGGCGCGACGTCGGACGCGCCGAGCTCGGTCTCCAGCGCGGCGACGAGCCGGTCCGACTCGAAGCCGAGCGCGCCGAGTCGCTCGGTGGCGACGGCGTCCCAGCCCGGCACGCTGCCGAGCGAGACGTGCAGCGAGCGCACCAGCTCGACGCCGAGCGCGAGGTGCTGGCGCGTCGCGCCATCGACGACCGGCAACACGAGCTGCGTCTCGACTCCGAGCGGGAAGTCGGGCTCGCCGGTGTCGCGACTCCACGCGAACGTGGCGTGGAGAGCGACAGGCTGCTCCGCCGTGATGCCGCGCTCGAAGTCGAGCCGCACCAGTCGCGACCCGTCCGCCTCGGCGGGCACGTCGCGCTCGAACGGACGGAGACCGCGGCCGGTCCCGGCCTCGACGACCTCCTCGATCGCGAACGAGCGCGGCACGCGGAGCTCGACGGTGTACACGCTGCCGGTCGTCGCGCGGACGACGATGGCGCCGTGCAGGCGCGCCGAGCGCTCCTCGATCGTCAGTCGATGCGTGGCGCGGGCCTCGAGCGCCTCCGACGGCGCACGCACGTCGGCCTGGACGCGCGCCTCCGCGCCGCTGAACGCCCACAGCCTCTGCGGGCCCCAGCGAGTCAGGAAGGCCGCGTCGTGGGAGAGATCGCCCGGCGCGATCGACTCGAGCCCGCTGACGGTGACGGCGCCGATGCGGTTGCCCGCCGGCACGCGCAGCGCGATGGCGCCACGATCGCGCACGGCGTCCGGAAGCCGGGGCCTTCCCAGCGTGAACCGCACCCGGCGCGTGCCGTCCGGCTCGTCCCCGAGCGAGGCGGGCTCGTCGAGGACTCCGTTGATGCCGATCTCGACGCGACCGTCGGTCGGCTCGTGGAGCACGACGCGGATGAGCTGGCCGTCCGGGGACGCCGACGTCGTCCACGAATGCACCGCCGCGCTCCGGACGCGCAGCACGCGAGCGCCGCGTGGCGCGACCAGCTCGATCGCCTCGGTCTTCTTCCGGAAGACGTCGACGATCGCGCGCCACCCGAAGGTCGGACTGCGCGGTCTGAGATCGAAGAGCACCAGGTGCTCGGCGGCGAAGATCGCCGGCTGGCGTCCGCCGTCGCGCCTCGGCTTCCACCGCAGGTTGAAGTGCCCGCCGCTGCCGAGTCCGATTCGGAACGACGTGCGCGCGTCGCTCTCCGAGCCGCTCGTCGAGCGCGCCAGGAACGGCGGATTCGATTCGCCCGTGACGTCGCCGGGCACGTCGAGCCGCAGGAACGTTCCCGCGCTGCTCGGCACCGTGCCCTCGACCGTGAACCAGCCGTCCTCCTCGCGCGCCGGGAGCGAGAGCTCGACCACGGCGCGGTGACGGCCGACGCCGCGGAGGATCAGCGACAGCCTCGGTCCGCCGGAGCCCGGGATCGCCTCGAGGATGGCCCAGCCCGGCGCGTCGTCGACGCGAACCGAGCCGACGTGGGCGGGCGCGGGACCGAGATCGCAGCGCACCCACCCCTCGCCGGCGACCGCGATGTCGATCACGGCGCGCAGACGCACCGAGGCGCCCTCGACCGTTCCCGAGACCGACGAGCTGACCGCCACAGCGCCCAGCGGCGGCGGCTCGACCGGCGCGCGCAGCGCGGGACGGTTGGCGAGCGCACGCGAGAGCAGGCCGCGATACTCCTCGAGCGACATCACGACGCCCGAGGGATCGGTGGCGGCGATCTTCAGCAGCTCGTCGTGCGGCACGTAGACCTCGCGAACGAGCGGCGCGTCGCCGGCGTACGCGAGCGGCGTCGTCGTGACACCGAGCGTGACGCCGAGCGTGACGACCAGCCAGGCGAGCATCGCCGGGGCGAGCATCCCCGGAACGATCATCGCGGCGGCCAGCGCGCGCGGCGTGTCAGCAGGCTTCAGGTGCTTCATCTCTCCTCTTTCTTTTCCGAGTCGTCCCCGGCGGGCTTCTCCCCGTCGCCCTCCCCCTCGCCGGCGCCCTTCTCATCGGCAGGCTTCTCGGCGGACGGCTCGTCCGACACGATGACCACCGGCTCCGCCTCCTCGAGGAACGGATCGGGGGCGAGCTCGAAGCGCTCGGCGCGCCAGCGCTGGATGCGGCCGCGGACCCGCGGCACGCAGACGATGACCGCGAGACCGACGAACACCAGGAGGACGCCCCGGTACGCCGACAGGAAGAGCACCGCGACCGGCGCCGCCGACAGCCAGGCGAGGAGCAGCAGCACTGCCGCGCTGCCGATGAGGATCGACCAGCGGCGCCCGCGCCACCGTCGCACCGAGAGCGCGCCGGCCGCGATCGCCACGGCGAAGACGCCGAGGTTGAGGACGGTGTAGGCTCTCCTGCCGATGTAGGCGAAGCGCGTCTCGCCCTCGGGACGGAAGGTCTGCAGCCGGAAAAGCTTCATGTCGCCGCGCGCGAGCTCGGGCGAGAGCTCGGGCAGCTTCAGCGGACCGTAGTGCGTCCGCGGCCCCGTGTGCGCGCGCGCCACCGCCGCGTTCGAGAAGACGCTCAGCGAGAGCCACGTCCACGGGTCGATGCTGTCGACGTCGGTGGTGTAGAGCGTGCCGCCTCCCGGCAGATAGACGAGGTCCGCCGGCACCCGCAGCTCGAGCTCGATCTTCTCGACCGGCACGCGCCGTCCCTCGAGCTCGAGCACGGCGGGCGTGACGATGTCGAACCCGCCGACCGTGCCGAGCGAACCGCCGAGCGCGACCTGGTAGCGCACCTGGACGACGACCACGCCGCGCTCCCCGAGCGGCAGGCGCAGCTCGCGATCGCGCGCCGCGGCGCTCGTGTCCCCCGTCGCACCGGCGGCGCCCGCCTCGCCGTCACGCGGGCGGCGCTGCGGCACGCGCTCCTTGCCGCCGACGAAGACGCGCACGTTCTGCGAGTTCTCCGGCAGACGGAGGTCGAGGTACTGCAGGCCGGAGTTCTCGAGCACGATCACCACGTCGGCGTCGAGGATGCGCTCGCGCGAGAGGTGGCCGCGCTCGAGGAGCAGC
>JBFFXF010000140.1:0-18489 GCA_041569895.1 Planctomycetota bacterium
ATTCACGCTCGAGCTGAGCGCGGCGGGATCGACCACTCCGGAGGGCACGACGATCGAGGCGTACCGATGGGACATCGGCGGGGAGATTTTCGAGGGGGAGGAGGTCGAGTACCTCGTCGAGGAGCCAGGGTTTCTGCCGGTCAAGCTGACGGTCGTCAACAACCTCGAGCTCGAGTCGACCGTCAGCGTCGAGGTGGTCGCTGCGATACCCGGTGGCGACGTGACCCCCTGGACGGCGACCGATCTCGGCGATTCGGATTATCCCGGCGCGGCGCTCCTCGAGACCAGCGGCGAGTCGACCTGTCTCCGGCTCCACGCCGGCGGCGCCGTCGCCAGCGGGACCAGCGATCGGGTGTTCTTCGTGCACCAGTCGAGGGACTGCGATTTCGAGGCCAGCGTCCGTATCCCGGGCCCCACCGAATTGCCGCTCCGAACCCAGCTCGGTCTGATGCTGCGCGCGGGCCTCGACGCGGATGCCGCCTCGGTGTCGCTCGCCGTGGAGCTCTCGGCGACCGCGCTGACGCGGTTGCGCCTGCGTCACCGCCCCGTCGCGGGAGCGAGGGCGACATCGATCGAGAGCATCGTCTTCGAGAGGGACCAGATGCTCGCGAACGCGTGGCTCCGCCTCCGTCGCGCCGA
The DNA here is from genome assembly GCA_041569895.1 of Planctomycetota bacterium. Taxonomy (GTDB): domain Bacteria; phylum Planctomycetota; class UBA8108; order UBA8108; family JACQVS01; genus JBFFXF01. Next base: position 640 of record JBFFXF010000140.1, read on the forward strand.
TCGCGCGGTGGAGGCCTCGACCTCCCTCGACGGCGAGAACTGGCAGCCACTCGGCGAGGTCGAGCTCGACGAGAGCTTCCCGCGCGAGGCCGAGATCGGCATCGTCGCGGCGCATCAGATGCGCAGCTTCACCGAGCTCCGTCCGCCGATCAGCGCCCTGGCGTGCGACGTCGAGCTCGAGTGCATCGACATCCCGCGCTTCATCCGCGGAGAGATCAACAACGACGGCAAGATCGACGTCGCGGACCCGGTCTACCTGCTCAACTGGCTCGCCACGGGCGGGCCCGCGCTGCCGTGCGAGGCCGCCGGCGACGGCGACGGGAATGGCCGGCTGAACATCACGGACGCGGTCCGCTTCCTGGGGTGGATGTTCCTCGGAACGACCGCCCCGGAGCCGCCGATTTCGAGCTGCGGCCTGGCGACTCTCGAGACGGACCTCGAGCTCGGCTGCGCCGACCCGCCCCCGTGCAGCGAGACGCCCTGACGGGAGCGAGTCGGCGCCGAACCGGTCGAGCGGTGCGCCTCACTCGGAACAGAAGTCGCCGGCGCACCCCTCGACCTCGACGCAGCCGGCGCCGAGGCTGGGCTCGGTGCCGCTCTGGAAGAGATAGTGGAGCACGCCGATGGCGTCGGAGAGGTCAAGGGCCGCATCGCCGTTGTGATCGAAGAGGGCGACGCTGGTCCCGGCCGGCACCTCCGGCTCCGAGCACGGAAGCTGCACGGGATCGCCCAGGAAGAGATGCCCGAGGAGGCACACCGCGTCGGAGATGTCGAGGACACCGTCCTGGTTGCAGTCGCCCGGCCGGCGCGATCCCGAGACCGTCGTGGGCCGGCACGGGGGCAGATCGCCCGCGGGCCCGAAGCGCACGCTGTCGATCTCGAGCGCCATGCGTGTCCACGCGAAGAAGCCGGTGAACCCGCCGCGGTAGGTGTCGTCCTCGACCTCGATCAACGTCACACCGTCTCCGACGAACCGGATGGTGCTTCCCTCGAGCTCGACGCGCCACACGGCGGGCGGGTCCGAGATCAGCGCGCCGGTGCCCTGCCGCAGCGGCACCATCTGGCGCCCGTCCCAGCGGGCGAGCGTGAGGCCGAAGTCCCAGTCCCGATCGATCCAGTAGATGCCGTAGCCGCTCGAGTCCTCCGCGAAGCGATTCGTGGTCGGCTTGTTGGCGCAGAACATCATGCCGAAGTGGCGCTTGATGCCGTCGCTCGCGCCGCCCGTGAACGCCACGCGAGGCGCCTCGAACTCGAAAACGAGGGTCTGTCCGGTATCGACACCGGAGATCGGATCGCGCGCCCAGACCCAGCTCTTGCTGCCGGTCGTGCGCGTCACCATCGTCTGGTCGTCGGTGACGCTCCACGACCCCTGCTCCACGCGCCAGCGACCCGCGAAATCGGGACTGCTGTCGAAACAGTCGACGATGCTGTCGACGGCGCGGATGGTGACCGACACCGGCGCGGTCGGATGGCTGAACCCGGTGGCGTTGAGCGCACGGACACGATAGTAATAGCTCGCGCCCCACATGGTCATCTCGTCGACGAATCGCGATTCCGCGACGTTGCCGACCGAGATGACGCTCCACGGCCCGGCCCGGGACGTCGCCCGATCGACGGTGTATATGGCGAGCTCGTCGAGGTCGTTGTCGTCCCAGTCGAGCTCGACGCGCTGTCCGTCGACGACCGCCGTGAGGCCCGTGGGTGTCGAGGGCAACGGAAGCGGCAGCGTCGGCATGATCTCCAGCGCGCTGAGGACCGGGTTGGGGACCTCCACTCCGGGGCATGTCGCCTCGTCGCACGGCAGGAGCGCGATCGTCAGCATCCCGTCCTCGACGGCGATCTCCGGAAACTGCAGCCGGCCCGCCCATCCGAGCACGGGGTTGTCGGGGCTGAAGTCGCGGATGCTGACGTCGTCGTCCACGAGGACGCCTTCGATCTCGACCTGGAAGCGCCGAGCCATCGGCGGCCGCTGGTTCTCGGTCAAGTAAAGGTTGACGAGGTAGAGGCCATTCGGGACGGGGATCTCGAGCACGAAGTGAGCGTCGTCCGTGCCGTTGTCCCACCGGATCGAGTTGAAGATGCTCCGGTCCGCCTCGCTCTCCGGATCGAACCCGAGGCGCGACAACGATTCCGACTGGAAGACCTGCGACCGCCAGCCTCGAACGGTGCCCGGGGCGCCGCTCCCCGGCGGACGGATCTTCAGCGGGTCGTTGTTTCCCTCCTCCCAGTCACCGAGCCACACTCGACCGAGCGAATCGACGGTCTCGGGTCCGCCCATGTTGATGCGGAGCGGTATATCGAAGCTGCTCCTGCGGGGGCCTATGCTCACGTCGTCGAAGCGGACGTCCTGACCGTCCCGGCCGACCCACATGCCGACGTATCCAGAACGGTAGCGAGCGTTGTCCAGAACGGCCTTCTCCTCGCCGTCGACGAAGAGCCGGACCGCAGCGTCGTCCAGAACAACGCGCCACAGCTCTCCGGGCTCCGTATCCGGCATCACGGCGCGCTCCCGCACGCGCCCGCGCCTCACGAGCTCGACGTGATATCCCCGCGACGACGACTCATCCGACCAGTAGACGAGATACCCGCTGTTGCCCGTCTCCGGGGCGGTCGGCCCCTGGGCGCACACGAACATGCCGCCGAGGCGTCCCGCCATCCCGTCCGGCCGCGAGAGGAACCGCATCCTGACGCTGACGGAGCCGACATCCCGGAAGCGCAGCGCGGGATCGCCCGCGACCAGGAACGGCTCGGTGCCGCCGAGACCACCGTGGAGGTCCTCTGCGGCCCATTCTCCGCCCGCCACCCGCGAGAAGTGAAGGAGGTTTGACTCGGTGGAGCCGTCGATGGAAGCCCACCGTGTGCCGAACACATGGCGCGTTCCCGCGGCGTCGGCGTGCGCCGCGATGTCCGTGTGGCCCAGCCGTGCGAGCTGGATCGGCTCGCCCGCGGCATCGAGGCTGTCCGAGACCTGCTCGATGTCCCATTCGCCGAGCGTGTCCCAGCGGCAGTGCCACAGCTCGAACGGGCCCACATCACCTCCCACCGCGGTGAAGACCTCGAGCGTGTCGACAGTCGGAGCGCGGACCACGGGGAGGCCGATGGTGCGAAAGAACTGGTTGGGCGCTTCCCAGACCGGATTCGCCTGCCAGCCCTCGCTCGCCGACCAGGAGAAGTGAAGGAGGTCGCGAGTGCGGCCGAGCTCGACGGTCGTGGCGAGTACGTCCAGGCTGCCGTTGACGCGACTGACCGCGGCGAGCGTGTCGACGCCCCGGCTCTCTCGGGTGAGCTCGCTGACGTTCTGGTTGGTCCAGCCGGTGAAGTATGACCAGCCGAGACGCCACAGGTTCCTGTCCGTTCCGATCGACGAGGCGACGACCACGTCGAGGCCGCCGTCGTCGCGCAAGACGGTGTCGAGCTCCTCGTTGAACGTCGAGTGTATCGAGTCGATGGGTGGCCCGTCGACCGTGGAGGCCGTCCAGCCGGCCTGGACGAGGACACGACCGCGGGGATCACCGGGCTCGGGCGAGACCCAGCGCGTCGACGGCTCGTAGCGGTAGTGAATCAGCGGAGCGGACCCGCCGACGGTGCGGCTGACCCCGACGACGTGAATCGTGCCGTCGGGCGTGCGGTGGACCCGGAACGGCCGCTCATGGCCGCTCTGGGCGAAGAATCGCGGTCCGTCTACTTTCTCCACCGACCAGGAGCCTCCCGACGCCCACGAGAAGCGGATCAGCGAGCCGTCGATGCCGATCCCGAACAGGTCGATCGACTTCAGGCTGGAGACCGCGGCGACGGGGCCGAGCACGCGATGGAGATTACCTACCGGCACGACACGGTTCAGATTGGAAGCCGACCAGCCGGTCGAAGGGCGGCGACTGTAGTGGATGACTTCGCGACTCCCCGCCGTGAAGCGCTCGACGGTCGTCGAGAACACGTCGAACGTATCCGGCGTCCGCCGGACCACGACCGGCTTTCGCCAGATGTGAGGCCCGTCCCGGGAGAGCTCCCGGGTCAGATTCACGGCGTCCCACCCGCGATCGAGCGAACCGTTGAAATGAATGAGCTCGCGTTCGAAGTTCAGGGTGAAGAAGTCGACAGACCCGGCGTCGCCGAGCACGGAGGGCGCCATACTGAGCCCTCGCAGTGCGGCGCGACTTCCCGTGTTGACCGACAGCTCGTCCGACCGTTTCACCCAGAGCCCGCCGCGTTTCGTCCAGCGATCCGGAACACCGGCGCCGCCCGTGAAATCGTCCTCGAACGAGTCGCCGAGGACCCACTCCGGCTGTTCGATCTCGAATCCATTGAGAAGCGCGGTGCGATAGAGCTGTTCGTGGTACTCCGGGTATCGCTCCATGAAGGCGGCGATGAACTGCCGCGACATCCGCGGCCTGTCACGAACGGTGACCTCGAAGATCTCGTGCGTCCCGAGGGAAAGCGCATCTTCTGCCTTTCCTCCCGACGACACCGGCGAGTCGGGCTCGTTGGTGTCATCCTCGATGTCTCGAAGGAGCGCGCCGAAGAATCCCTCCGTTTGCCACGGGTCGTGATACGTCCCGTCCTCCGAGCATTCCCGCAACTCCTCTTGATCCCCGGTAACGAGAGGCCGCTCACCGTACTCCTCGAGAGATCGGGTGACCACGTCGGCGAGCCAGTCCGGCCAGCCCTCGCTCCACGCGATATGTTCGTTCTCCCGGCACCACAACAGGTGACCGCAATCGTCGAGCCACCACTCCCTCTCGTTGTCTCCAAAGCCGTTGCAGTAGTCCGGCCGCGCAGCAGAGGCGCGCTTGTCGATGAAGAAGTGCCCGTACTCGTGAACTGCCGTCCACTCGGACCACTCGTGCTGCCGGCTGATGTGGATCTCGTTGAACACCGGGTTGTAGTAGGCGCCGGAGTTCCCGTCGGGCCACTGCACGTCGACGTTGGGGAGCCGGTGGTTCTCGGTCTCCATCAGCCAGCGCCTGGTGCGGGTCAGCGTGTTGAGGATGTGGAACGCCGCCTGGTTGCTGGTGGCGTCACCCGAGTCCAGATCACCCGGACCGAGGACACCGTAGTCGATCTCGGTGCCGAGAAAGTCGCTCCGGACCGCCGTCTTCCACTTGTAGTTGCGCTCCAAAGTCGGGCTCTCGACTTCCACGGCGCCGTTTTTCGATTCGAACTCGAGGTAGATGTCGGGATCGCCGAACAGGAGCTCATTGAAGAAGTTGGGGTCCCAGGTGAAGTGGATGTCGAAGTAACCGTCCGGATCGGTCCTGCCCGTCCGAAGGGTGGTGTCGATGACGCCCTCGTCCTTGACGCGAACCGTCGCGCCGTCAACGCCGAGCTCCTTGCCGTCCCGGCGACGATAGATCAGCTGGCCGTACACCCTGATATTCCTGGACGCAGCGCCGCCGCCGTCGCCGGCGGACTTCATGCGCTCGAGCATCGCCAGCTCGCGTTCGCCGGGAGGGGCCGGCCTCGGGCTGGGTCGCGAGAAGTCGACACCGGGGAACTCTCCTCCCCAGCTGGCGGGCCTCGATTCGAGGAGCAGTGGATCCGAGATGAGGTCGAAATGCTGGCGCGAGAGATCGAACTGCTTCGCCACCGGTCGATCCTCGAGCTCGGCGCGAAAGGTCAGCGGCCGGAGTGGCTCGGCCGGAATGGCGGTGAACTCGAGAACGACCGGCTCTCTCGCGACGAGGTGCAGCCACAGAGGCGCCGCGATCTCGACGACGGACCAGCCCTCGCCGACGAGCTGGAGGTCCGCCAGCGTCCCGTCGACCCCCGACTCGATCTGGAGGGTGCCGTGGTATGGCTCGCCCGGAGTGGCCGGGACCGGGTCCACGAGCCGGATCTTCACCGGTGGCGAGACGCTGGCGCGCAGTGGGCCGTTCGGCAGAAACAACGCGAGCACGAGCATCGCTCGCAGGAATCCTCGGCAGATCGACGAGAGCCTCGAGAAGAACATGCTGTGCCTCCTGTCCTGCGCGGCGGTCTGGTATGCGATTACCGTCGTCCTCCTCAATGCCGCCCGCATCGCGGATGCGTTCACGGAATCTCGGGCTTCCTCGCGGGGACGGCTCAGCGGGGGTCGGTGGCGCCGTCGGCGGGCGGATCCGGGGCGCGGATCACCTCGAGGACGTTGATGGTGGGGTTGCGATCGCGGGCGCCGGGGCACTCGGTCCGCGGGTCGCAGGGGAGGAGGCCGATCGACAGGCTGCCGTCGGTGACCGGGACGTCGTTGAAGGTCAACGAGCCGGCCCAGCCGGTCTGGGGGCGATCCGGGCTGAAGACGCGCGCGTTGACGTATGACTCGCGGACCTCGCCCTCGATCTCCAGGCGGAAGCCGCGTGATTCCGGCGGGTGCCAGTAGTTCTCGCAGAGGTAGAACCGCACCGTGTAGCGTCCTTCCGCGAGCGGCAGCTCGAGCCGAAACGGCGACGCGTCGAAGGACTTGCCCCAGCGGACCGAGGTAAAGAGCGATCGGTCGGCGGCGCTCTCGGGATCGAACCCGAGGTGGCGGATGCTGTCCGGCTTGAATCGCTGCGCTGCCCAGTTCAGCGTCGCGATGGCTCCCCCGCTGTCGTCGGGGCGGATGTCGAGCACGTCCTCGCCCTCTCCGGGATCCCCCCACCAGATCCGGCCCCGTGAATCGACCACGTCGGGTCCACCCATGTTGATGCGCACGACGTCGCCGAACGCCCGGGACGTGTCGACGACGGTCGAGCGGAGCACGGCGCCCGCCGCCGTGCACGGCGAGTCGCCCGGGTCCGGCGACGCCTCGACGATCGGGACGAGCGCGTAGTGGGTCACGCGCCCACGCCCGGGCTCGTCGTCGGTGAACTCCGTCGCGTCGGGCGGGAGCGTGCGCAGCAGCTCGCCGTCGCGTCGCAGCTCGTAGCCGTCGATGTCGACTCGGAAGCCCGGCTCCCACCGTCCGGTGACGCTGCCGTCCTCGTTCTCGACGCAGCGAAGGTCGAACGGACAGATGCGCACCGTCTCTCGCGCCTCCCCCACGAGACGCAGCGAGTCCTCGTCCATCGACGGCGACCCCGCGAGGGCCTCCTCGAGCCGCAGGAACGTCTCGCTGGCCTCGCGGTGATTCTTCAGCCGCATGTGCGTCAGCGCGAGCGCGGCCAGTCGCGCGATCTCGAGCCGGTTCGGTGTGTCCCTCGCGACCTTCTCCGCGCGCAACAGTCGAGTGAGAGCGCCCGGCGCGTTGCCAGAGCGCAGGAGCGCGAGGCCGCGCATGGTCTGCTCGTCCGGATCCCGGAGCTCGCGGGAGATGGCACGGAGCAACCCGAGGACGCGGCGCTGCTCGGCCGCCGGAGCGTCTCCCGTGCAGAGTGTGCTCCAGAACGACTGCATGATGACGTCGGGCCGCCCCTTGCGGGTCCTCGCCAGACGAATCGCTGCCCGTCGCACGTCGGGATCGAGCTCGTCGGAGGCGAGCAGACGCTCGGTGACGCGCGCCTCGTCGCCGAGCTCGTCGAAGAGGGCCTCGACGAGCGGCCGGCCCTCGCGGGCCGCTTTGCGAGCGGCGCGGACCGCGGCGACACGCTGCGACCTCGGCTCCGTGCTCCACACCTTGACGACCCCGTCCGTCCAGGACGCCGCGGCGATCCGGGTCCCGTCGGGGCTGAACCGGGCGCGGACCCAGTCCTTCTCGGCGGCGACGAGTGTCGCGACCTGGTCGCCTCCGGGGATCGCCCACACCCGGACCGTGCTGTCGATCGACGCCGTCGCCAGCCGGCTGCCGTCGTGACTGAAGGAGGCCGTCAACACCGGCCTCGTGTGTCCCCTGAGGATGCGGATGAGCTCGCCGGTGCGGGCGTCCCAGAGACGCGCCGTCCTGTCCCAGCTCGTCGTCACGAGCCAGGCGCCGTCCGGACTGAAACAGAGGTCGTGAACCGGCTCCCCGTGCCGCGGCAGCGTTCGCGCGACGCGCCCGGTCGACGGATCGACGAGCGTGACGAGGTCCCTGTGTCTCAGGGCGAGGAGCCGACCGTCCGGACTGAAGGCGCCCTTTTCCGCGGGGATCTCGATGCGCCCGATCTCGACGTTCTCCGGCAGGCTGCGGATCATCGCCGTGCCGTCGCGCTGGCAGACGAGGAGGCGCGACCCGTCGGGGCTGAACGAGATGTGTCCCACCGGACTCTGCTCTCCCGCGAACGCCGCGAGCTCCTGGAGCGTGGTCGCGTCCCAGAGTCGCACCACGCCGTCGATGCTCACCGACGCCAGGCGGGCTCCGTCGGGCGACATCTCCAGATCGATGACCGTGGTGGCATGTCCCGCGAGCGTCGTGATCTCCTGGTCGGTCGCGAGGTCCCACAGTCGTACCAGGCCATCGCCGCCGGCGCTGAAGAGCAGGTCCCCGCCGGGCATGAACGCCACCGTCCTCGCGCGATACGCGGGAAGCACCCTCACCGAGCCGACCGGGGCGGCGTCCCACTGCCTGCAGGTGGAGTCGCCGGAGACGGAGACCAGACGCGCGCCGTCATGGCGGAAGTCGACGTCGGCGACGTTCCCGGAGTGCCCGCGCAGGGTGGCGAGCAACCGTCCGTCGTGAAGACTCCAGAGCCGCAGCGTGTGATCGTCCGAGGCCGAGGCGATCAGCTCGCCGTCCGGGGACAGGGACACCGCACGCACCCCGGCGTCGTGCCCGACGAGCGTCGCGACGGCCTTCCCGCTCGCCGCGTCCCAGACGCGGATGGTCTCGTCCGCGGAGCACGTGACGATCCGCGCCCCGTCCGGGCTGTACTCGACGTCGTTGACGCTGTCGTGATGGCCGCGGAGGACGCGCGGAGCGCCCACGTCGCCGAGGGACCAGATACGCGCCGTCCCGTCCTCGGACGCCGACGCGAGCTCGCCCCCACCGGGCGCGAACGCGACCGCGGTCACCTTGCCGGTGTGCCCCTCGAACGTGTCGAGCAAGGCGCCGCTGGCGGCGTCCCACAGCCGCACGGAGTATCCCCTCGACGCGGTGGCGATGCGGTTCTCGTCCGGGCTCAGCGCCGCATCCCAGATCTCTTCCCACGGGTGGCGAATGCGCAGGAGCTCCTCGCCCGTCTCGACGTCCCAGAGACGCGCGGTCTTTCCCGCACTCGAGCTCGACAGCAGCAGCCGCCCGTCCCGGCTGAACTCGAGCGACACGACCCAGCTCCGGTGACCGCGCAGCTCGCGGACGATCTCGCCGGTCTCCGCATCCGTCAGCGTGATGGTCGTGAAGTTCGCCCGCGCGACGAGGGCGCCGTCCGGCGAGTAGCGCACGACCACACTGCCGTGCGGGCGCTGCTCCCACGTCGAGAGACTCTGATCGACGACGCTCGCGAAGTGATGCCACTCCCAGTGGCGGTCCTCCTCCGGCACGCGCGCGAGCCACCGCCGGGCGCTGTCGCAGTCGCCGATGCGCAGGGCGCTCTCGGCGGCCGAGAGATTGGCGAGGACGCTCTGCCGCCGCGCCTCGAGACTCTCGCGCACGGCCTCCTCGCGCGACTCGCGCAGCGTCACGACGTAGAAGGCGGTCGCGCAGACCAGCAGGAGCACCGCGACAGCCACCGTCGCCGCGATCGCCCGGTTCCGCCGCACGGCGAGCCACACGAGGTGCGCCATCGTCGGCGCGCGCGCCGTCACGGGGCGGTCCTCGAGGAACGCCCGGAGGTCGGCGGCGAGATCGTCGGCGCTGGCGTACCGGCCCTCGGGCTCCTTGCAGGTCGCCTTCAGGATGATCGCCTCGAGGTCGGACGGGATCGACCGATCGATCCGCGACGGTCGCGGCGGGTCCGTCTCGATGATGCTCCGGACGACGGCCGCCCGATCGCTCCCCGTGAAGGCCGGTCGCAGCACGGCAAGCTCGTAGAGCGACGTCCCCAGGCTATAGACATCGCTGCGGATCGTCGACTGCCCGGAGAATCGCTCCGGCGCCATGTAGCGCAGCGTGCCGACCAGGTCGCCTGCCTGCGTCAGGTTCTCGGAGCCATCCGCCTTGCAGAGGCCGAAGTCGGCGATCCAGACCTTGCCTCCGGAGTCGAGGAGGAGGTTCGACGGCTTGATGTCGCGGTGGAGGGTGCCCTGGCCGTGGGCGTACGCGAGCGCCTCGGCCGTCTGCAGGCCCATGCGCGCCACCCGCCGGAAGTGCGTCGACCTCGAGCGACGCCCGGCGCCATCGGGCGGGCCGGGCGCGTCTTCCGGTTCACGCGCCGGACCGGACTCCGCGTCGGCGTCGCTTTCCGGAGTCGTGTCGCCGGCATCGATCGGACCCGGCGAATCGAGCCCGGCGAGGCTCCTCAGCACCCCGGGGGTCTCCTCGCCGGTGTCGTGGTCGCTTCCGAACCACCGGCGCGCCTCGTCGATGACCACGTCGAGCCCGTGCCCGTCGATAAACTGCATCGCGAAGTACGGCACGCCGTCCGCCTCGCCGACGCCGAAGACCGGCACGATCCCCGGGTGGTGCAGTCGGGCGGCCGCCTGCGCCTCGAGCTGGAAGCGCTCCCGGAAGCGGGGATCGAGCGAGCAGTGTCCCGGCAGCACCTTCAGCGCGACGCGGCGACCGAGCGACTCCTGCTCGGCCTCGTAGACGACACCCATGCCGCCGCGGCCGATCTCGCGCAGGAGGCGGTACTCGCCGAGCATGGTGCCGGCCAGACTCGCTGGAACGGGCGGACGGGTCGACTCGCTGCTCTCGAGGAGCTCGAGCGACGGGAAGAGCTCGCGGATCTCGTCGGCGAGGTCGGGGTGACGCGTCGCGTAGTCGTCGACCGAGACCGACTCGCCGGCGCGGACGCGCGCGAAGTACTGCTCAGCGAGCTGCGCGAGACGCGTCTCTCGATCGTTCTGCTCTGCCTGCGCGCCGTCACTCACAGTTTCCCTCCGTCGGGGACGAGAGCGCGCGAGAGAGCCGGTCCTTCAGCCGGCGCGCCGCGCGCATGTAGCGAAGGTGCGCCGCGTTCTCGGTGATGTCGAGGAGCGCGGCGATCTCGACGTTGGTCAGCTGCTCGAAATGGCGAAGCGCCAGCACTTCACGGTCCTCCTGCCGCAACGAATCGAGCACCTCCACGATTCGCCGTCGCTGCTCCTCGAGGCTGACGACGCGCGAGGGCGTCGGGCCGCCGTCCGCGATGACCTCGGCGAGCGCGATCGAGCTCGCGCCGGGCGTCACCCACGCGCCGACTCGCACCTCGCGAGCAGCGTCACGCTTCTGGGTTCCGAGGTGCGTCCTGTGGACGCGCCGGAGCTTGCGGCCCGCGAGGAAACGGACCCAGAGGTAAAAGGGGATCCTCGGATCGTCGACGTATCGCTGGAGATGCTGGTTGACCTCGAGAAACGCGTCCTGGATGACGTCGGACGGGTCGACCCGGCCGCGCAGGCGCGTGTCCATTCGCAGGTCCACCATGCGCCGCAGCCGATCCCGGTAGCTCTCGAGCAACGCCCCGAGCCCCGACGAATCACCGGCGAGCGCCGCCCGCAGCGTGGTGAGCTCGAGAGAATCCGGCGTCTCCATCAGCCCCCTGCTCCGCGTCCCCCCGGGTTCCAGAGTGTACCACAAGTCACTCCGCGGCAGGGCCACCGGGGGGCCGGGGGCTGCCCTATGTAGATGCCAGATGCCGGAGGCGGGCCGGATGCGTTCAGGAAAATCGGTCTGGCGTCGATTCTCCACGGCCCGCGCGCGCCGTCGGGCTCTCACCGCTTTGCGACCCGTTGCAAACGGCGCCCGGACGCGCGACACTGGCGTTTTCCCGCCAACCACCAACGACGTGACCGATCGAGAAAAGCGCAACCATGAAACGACTCAGACTCTGCATGCTGGTCTTCGTGAGCGCCTTCCTCGCGGCTCCCGCGATTGACGCTCAGGACGCCGCCGGGAGCCGCCCGAACATCGTCTTCATGCTGGCCGACGACATGGGCTGGGCGCAGCCGGGTTTCAACGGCGGCTCGAAGGAGCTCACGCCGCACATCGACCGGCTGGCCACCGAGGGGGTTCGGCTCACCCATTTCTACACCCACTCGGTCTGCGCGCCGACTCGCGGCGCGTTCCTCACGGGGCGCTACGCCTTTCGCAACTGGATGGACTGGCGCTCCGAGGACTTCGGCAAGCCGAGCTATCTCGAGCGGCTCGGCCTGACGCTGGCGCACAACGAGGCGGGCGAGCCGACGCGTCGCATCCATGCTCTCGACGCCCGCGAGCGCACCATCGCCGAGGCGCTCGGGGAGGCCGGTTACTTCACCGCCCTCGTCGGCAAGTGGCATTGCGGGGAATGGCTTCCCGAGCACCTGCCGATGGGACAGGGCTTCATGCACCAGTACGGACACTACGCGTGGGGGATCGACTACTACACGAAGACCATCGAGCACAACGCGCCGGCGCGCTTCGCGGTCTACGACTGGCACCGGAACCAGCAGCCGATCGAGGAAGAGGGGTACGTCACCGACCTCCTCGCCGCCGAGGCCGAGCGCGTCATCGCCGACCGGAAGAAGGGCCGTCCGTTCTTTCTCTACGTCGCCTTCAACGCCGTGCACGGGCCGCTCAACCCGCCGCCCCGGTACACCGACCGGTTCGACGTCCGCAGCGCCATGCTCAAGTGCCTCGACGACGCGGTCGGACGGATCCTCGGCGCCATCGACCGCCACGGGTTGAGGGAGAGCACTCTGGTCGTCTTCACCAATGACAACGGGCCCGTGCTCGCGGAGATGAGCAAGCCCTTCCGCGGCACCAAGAACACCACCTTCGAGGGCGGCGTGCGCATGCCCTGTCTGATTCGCTGGCCGGGTCGCACCGAGCCGGGCGCGTCGAACGACGGCATGATGTTCATCGCCGATTTCTTCTCGACCTTCATCACGCTCGCCGGCGGCAAGCATGAGCAGGAGCTGCCGGTCGACTCGCTCGACATGACCGGGATGCTCTTCGAGGGCAAGCCGAGCCCGCGCCGGGAGATCATCTTCGAGGTCACCGGAAGCGTTCGCCTGCCGACTATCCGCAGCGGCGATTACAAGCTGATGGGCGACATGCTCTTCAACATCCGGAAGGATCCCGCCGAGACGACCGACATCGCGGACCGGCACCCCGTCGTGGTCGCGAAGCTCGCCGCGCGCCTCCGGGAGGCCGCCAGGCAGCGACCGCCGCTCGGCGAGAAGCCGCTGCTGATGCACCCGCCCCTGCCGTGGGTCTACGGCATCGAGGAGAACGCCAGCGCGCCCGAGTGGCTCCGGCGGGCAGTGGAGCGCGTCCGCGCCAGGCAGCCGAAGACCTGGCCGCCCGGCAAGACGCCGTGGCCGCAGGCCCCGAGGGGCGCCAACGCGAGCGATTGAGCTTGCTCCGGAGCGGGCCGCGGCGGTACCATGCTCGAGGCAGACCTCTCCGGGCAAAAAAGGAGGCAGCATGGTGGCCACGAAAGCGTCGACCTGCCTCTGGATCCTCTCGGCACTCTCCCTGTGCTCGCTCTGTCGGCCGTGCCTGTCGCAGCACATGCCGCTCGAGCCGTGCATTCCCGGCACGGCCGACGCGCCGTCGGATCCGGACTTCTGCATCATCCCCGTCAGCCAGTTCGCGATCGACGTCCCGCCCGAGGCGACCGCTCTGCGAGTCGACCTCACGGCGACGCAGGATCTCGATCTCTTCCTCCGCCACGGCAGCCCCGTGGACGTGGTCAACGGGCAGGCGGTGTGGGACTACTGGGACTTCCCGCCGAGCAGGCACGAGGTCGCTCTCATCGAGCCGCCGCTCCTGAGACCGGGCACGTGGTTCATCGCGCCGGGGAACTGCCATTCCTCGACGATCCGGTACACCGTCCGGGCGAACTGGTGGGAGGACGGAATCCCGTCGCTCGCGGTGGAGCCGGCCGCGCTCCGGTTCGATACAACGCCGCCCGGAGCGGTCGACGAGAAGTCGATCGTCATCTCGAACAACGGCACCGACGAGCTCGTCGTCTGCCGGGCCTCGATCGACTCCGACGACTTCGAGGTGGCGTCGCCCGTGCCCTTCACCGTCGGACCCGCGTCGACGACGGAGCTCCGCCTCGCATTCCGGCCGCAGTCCGCGGGCACCAAGAGAGGCATGCTCGTACTCGACAGCAACGACGGAGAGGCGCCCTTGACGACGATGCGCCTGGCGGGAGTCGCACGCGAGTTCGTGCCGATGTTCCGCAGGGGCGACGCGGACGGCGTCGGAGGCCTCGCTCTCACGGATGCCGTGTTCGTCCTCAATCACCTCTTCCTCGGCCAGAAGGGGCCCTCCTGCGACGACGCGGCCGACACCAACGACGACGGCGCGCTCAACATCGCCGATCCCCTCGCCCTGCTCCGGTTCCTCTTCACCGGAGGGCCCGCTCCGGCGGCGCCCGGCGACACGTGCGGCCCCGACCCGACCGAGGACCCCCTCGGGTGCTCCGATTTCGCGTCGTGCGCGGAGGCATGAGCGCGTCGGGACGACGATGTCTTTCCTCTTGCCTTCCGGCCCGGGACGTGTGACGGTACGTGGCGGGAGGGTTTGATTCAGCACGTCCGACAGCTCGCCGGCGCTCTGTCGCCGGCGCAACGCGAATCAGAGAGGGTGCTCGCCATGATGCCTCGAGCGATTCTTCCGCTGATCTTCTGCGTTCTCGTCTCCGCGCGCCTCTCCGCGCAGTGCCTCGTGACCATCAGCACGGGCTTCGATCAGGAGGAGGGCCTCGCGCTCGAGGAGGGCGTGCCGGACGAGGACTACATCGTCACCGACCCCTTCGGCGTCGACGCCGTGCCCCTGACTCTCATCACCGACGGCTTCCCGATCGGTCCCTGGCTGGCGAACAGCGAGGAGTCGCTGTGGATCGTGCCGAACGCGGATCCCGACGCCAACGGTCCGCCCGGACAGTACGTCTATACCATCGAAATCGATCTCGACGCGCCGGAACCCGAGCTGGCCACCATCGTCGGGCGCTGGGCGACCGACAACTCGGGGACCGACGTCATCATCAACGGCAATCCGAGCGGCGTCAGGGCGGGCGGTTTCGGCGCGTGGACGGACTTTCCCGCCGACGCCGGCGCGGGGCTCTTCGTCGACGGCTTCAACACCATCGAGTTCATCGTCGACAACGCCCCACCCGGCGACAACCCCACCGGGCTGCGCGTCGAGGCATGCATCGGAAGCCCGCTGCCGCAGGAGCGCCCCCTCAACATCAGCACGGGATTCAACCGGGCGGCGAACGCGACCTTCGGCGACGGCGAGGAGGACCTGCACTACACGGTGAACGGTCCGGGGACCGGCGGCGAGGTCGCCGCCACGGCGGTGCCTGCCGGAAACCTCCCCGACTTCCCGCCGTGGAGGCCGAACACGATCGACTCGCGCTGGATCGGTCTCGCTGACCCGAACTCGGTCGGGCCGGCGGGCGAGTACACCTACAAGACCGAGGTCACCATCCCCGACGAGATCGATGCGTCTCTCGTCGTCTTCGACGCGGGCGTCGCGTCGGACGACGAGATTGTCGACGTGCTCGTCAACGAGAACTCGATCGGCATGACCGCGTTCGGCACCGAGAACCTGACGCCCTTCGCGGTCGGCGCCGGCCGCGGCCTCTTCCGCTCCGGCGTGAACGCCATCGAGTTCGTCGTCAACAACGTCGGTGACAGCCCGACGGGCCTCCGCGTCGACGGGCAGCTCGTCGAGGGACCGCCGCCGGTCGAGCAGTCACCGAACCTGTTCAGCATCGACACCGGCTTCGACGACGAGAACGGCGAGCTGATCGGCAACGGGCTCCAGGACGACCACTGGGTGATGATCGGCCCGCCCGGCTCCGGGCTCTTCGAGTTCGCCGGCATCGTGCGGGACGACCAGTGGCCGGTGGCTCCGGCCGGACCGTGGGTCGCGCCGACCAGCCGCGCCAGGTGGATCGGCACGAGGGAAATCTCCTCGAACGGGCCGCCCGGCGATTACACCTTCCGGATCCTCGTCGAGCTGCCGGACGCCGTCGACGCGACCGAGGCGAGACTGGTCGGCCGATGGACCTCGGACAACGCCGGCCGCGAGATCCGCATCAACGGCATCTCCGCCGGCGCGGCGCCGGACGGCAATTTCCCGGTGCTGGCCCCCATGCCCCCCGATCTGGGGCTCGGCCTCTTCGAGAACGGCGTCAACACCGTCGAGATCATCGTCAACAACGCCGGCGACAACCTGAACCCGGTCGGACTCTTCGTCGAGGCGGCCGTCGGCACCGGAACCATCGACCCGAGCGACGTGTCGACCGGCATCAGCGGTCGCGGGATCGGGCCGCTTCCCGCGGGCATCGACGACGAGCGCTACACCGTCCTCGAGCCGGACGCGCTCGAGGCGCGACCCGCCGTCGTCGTCGGCTCGCCGGACGCATCGTGGGCGCCGAACTCCGAGACGTCGCAGTGGGTCGGCCTCGACGGAGAGGCCTCCGACGGGATCGCGGGCCGCTACGTCTACGCGCTCGACATCGTGCTCCCGGCCGGGGTCAATCCGATGCGCGCGTCGCTCGCCGGAGAGTGGGCCGCCGCGAGCCGTGGTATCGACATCGCTCTCAACGGCGAATCGCTCGACGTCTCGGTCGGAGGACCGGGAGGGCTGGTTCCCTTGCCGGATCGATTCGGCCTCGGCAAGTTCCTCCCGGGTCTCAACGTCTTCGAGTTCACCGTCGAGGCGGACTCGCCGACCGCGCTCCGCGTCGAGGCGAGCCTGACGTCGGTGACCGGGCCGAATCCCCTCGACATCTCCACGGGCTTCGCCGAGATCGCCGGCGAGACGCTCGGGGGAGGAGAGGAGGACGACGGGTATATCGTCTCCGACCCGTTCGGCATCGGCGAGCCGGCAATCGTGCTCGCCGACGGCGAGGTGCCGGGGACCTGGGCCGGCAACACGAACACCTCTCGCTGGATCGGCATCGTCGGAGCGCTGGCGGCGAGCCCGGGTGACTACTCGTACAGGACAACCGTGGCGCTCGACAGCGAGGAGCAGGCGAACGCGGCGTTCATTCGCGGTGTCGTGGCGGCGGACGACATCCTCGTCGATGTGCTGATCAACGAGCAGTCGACCGGCTTCCAGACGGTGAGCGGGTTCGTCGCGTACACCGAGTTCCCGCCCGATTTCGGCAAGGGGCTCTTCCTGCCGGGCGACAACGACATCGACTTCGTCGTGCAGAACGGCGGTGAGGCGGGGAATCCGTCGGGCCTCCGCGTCGACGCGGTCATCGAGACCGGCGTCGCCCCGCCGCAGCGGGAGGTGTGCGACAACGGCATAGATGATGACAACGACGGAGACACCGACTGCGACGATGCCGACTGCGCGGGCAACGTGGCGTGCCCCACCGGCACGCCGTTCCGCCGGGGCGACACCACCCAGGACGGCGTCCTCAACATCACCGACGCGGTGAAGATATTCGGCATCCTCTTCCTCGGTGACCCCGACATCCCGTGCGCGGAGGCCAAGGACGTCAACAACGACGGCGACGTGAACATCACCGACGGCATCCGCATCCTCGGCTTCCTCTTCCTCGGCCAGCCGCCACCGCAGGCGCCGGGCCACGAGAACTGCGGCCTCGACCCCGACGAGCCCGGCTCGGCGGGCGACCTGGGCTGCGAGTCGGATCCGGCGTGCGAGTGACGGATCACTGACGGAGACGGAGACGGAGACAGAGACGGAGATCAGAGAACAGAGATCAGAGAACCGAGACCGGAGAACAGAGATCAGAGACCGGAGGACCGATACCGACTCCGACTCCAACGCTGCAAAAACGTACCCGTACCCGTTCCCGTGCCCGTGCCCGTGCCCGTTCCCGTCCTCGAGGGCTCTGGTATCGGAGTCCGACGACCGACTCCGATTCCGATGGCCGATTCCGACTCCGAGATCCGATTCCGAGTCCGACTCGGCGGCTGTCTCCAATC
>JBFFXF010000141.1:0-18488 GCA_041569895.1 Planctomycetota bacterium
CGGCCGCTCGAGCTCGATCAGCTGCGAGGTCAGGAAGAGCGTGCGCTGGAGGTTCTTCGCGTCGCCGACCTGGACGACCGGCGCGGCGGGGTTGTCGAGCAGGCACCGGAGCGTGACGCGCTCGTCATCGGAGCCCGAGACGAGGCTCCGCGTGCCGGGCGTGTCGACGAGCTCGTTCCATCCGTCCGCGAGCGCGACGATCGACTGCTCGAGGTCGACCGTGGTGCCGGGATAATTCGAGACCGTCACCGAGCTCCCGGAGAGCCGGTTGAAGAGGACGCTCTTGCCGACGTTCGGGTGGCCGACGAGGAGCACCTTGCCGGCGGCCCGCTCGCCGGGAGCATGTCGGGTCAGTGTTTCCACGGACTTCGTGTTTCCACGGACTTGGTGATTTCCATGGACGCGCCCGCGCCCGGTTCGGCAAGCCAACCGTCTGTTCAGTATATCAAACGATTGTTTGCCATGCCAAATCCCAGATTGTAGACGCTCTCTGGCCGAATTCAAGGCCTCTCCGGAGGCCGGATCTCCCACTCGGGGCCGCGTTTCGGACGGGGATCCAGTCGGCGGGCGGGAGCCCCCGCCGGCTGCCCAAGATGCGGAGCGCATCGTATTCTCGGGTGGAGGGGACCCCAGCGGGGACGATCCGCAATGATGTCATCGGAACCTGCCGCCGACCGCTCGGACAGCCGACGGCCGCGCGTGCTCATCGTCGACGATAACGAGGACATCCTCGCCGTCACGCGCCGCATACTCCGGCGGCACGACTACGACACGCTGACGGCCAAGGATGGCAAGTCCGGGCTCGAGCTCGCGCGCCGCGACCGCCCCGACCTCGTTCTCCTCGACGTCATGATGCCGGGCATCGACGGGCTCGAGGTCTGCCGCCAGCTCAAGGGCGACCGCGAGACCCGCAAGATCATGATCATCCTGGTCACCGGTCGCGGCTCGACCGACAACCTCGTCGAGGGTCTCGAGGCCGGCGCGGACGATTACATCACGAAGCCGTTCCAGCTTCCCGAGCTGATGGCGCGGGTGCGGTCCGCGCTGCGCGTCAAGCAGCTCACCGACGAGATCGAGGAGCGCAATCGCGAGCTGCTCCGCTCGCAGCGCGAGCGCATGCGCTCCGAGAAGATGGCGACGATCGGCCTGCTCGCCACCGGAATCGCTCACGAGTTCAACAACATCATGAGCGGCATCTCCGGCTTCGCGCAGCTCGCCGAGACCAACCCGGCGTTCAAGGACCGCCTGGTCGAGCTGGCGAAGAGCCAGTCGGAACGCGCGCTCCAGATCACGCGCAGCCTGGCGACGTACTACAACTCGAACGTCGAGGTCGGTCCGACGCCCCTCGTTCCCGAGATCGAGAACGCGCTCTGCCTGGTGACGAAGCGACTCAAGCAGAAGGACATCAACGTCGTGCGAGAGTACCGCGACGAGCCCGAGGTCCTCGCCCAGGCCGGCCAGCTCCAGGAGGTCTTTCTCAACCTGATCCTGAACGCCTGTCAGGCGGTCGATGTGCGCGGCACCATCACGCTGCGCATCGAGATCGACGGGGACCGCGCGGTGGCGCGAGTGCAGGACGACGGCTGCGGCGTGTCGGAGGAGACACTGCAACGCATCTTCGATCCGTTCTTCACCACCAAGGGCGCGCTCGGCGGGGGGAGCGACGCCGGCAGCGGCCTCGGGCTGACGGTCTCGTACAACATCGTCAACTCGTACGGCGGACGGCTGACGGTGACGAGCGAGGAGAAGAAGGGGTCGACCTTCACCGTCGAGCTGCCCCTCGCCACGACGGCGGCCGCCGCGTCCGCAGAGGAGGGCGGAGCCGTCATCGAGGGTCCGGCGAGCGTCCTGATCGGCGACCCGGACGAGAACGTGCGCGAGATGGTGCGAGGCTACCTGACGCGCTGCGAGCTCGTCGCCGCGACGTCGTGGAAGGACGTCACGGCCGCCATCCAGAGACGACCGTTCGACGTCGCCATCCTCGACACGAGCCTGCCGGGCGAGGACCGATTCATCAACCACCTCGAAAAGCTCCTCGCCGTGCGCCCCGACCTGCGTGTCATCCTGACCACCTCGACTCACTCGAGCATCGACTTCCGCGAGGCCAAATCGCGAACCGACCTCCACCTCCTGAAGCCGTACTCGATCGAGAACCTGTCGTGTATCTTGTGCGTGGGGGCGTGAGACAGCCTGCCGACCTTCATCTGCCCCCCGACCCCCAACCTCGTCCTCGTCCTCGTCCTCGGAATCGGAGTCGGAGTCGGTCATCGGAATCGGAGTCGGAGTCGGAATCGGTATCGGAATCGGTATCGGTATCGGTATCGGTATCGGTCATCGGTATCGGAATCGGAGTCGGAGTCGGAATCGGTCTCGAAATCGAACCTCGCCCTCCGACACCGACAACTCGGCCCCGACGTCGGACATGCTGCTGACGACGAAGGCTTTCGGGCACGGGCACGGGCACGGGAACGGGCACGGGAACGGGAACGGGAACGGGGACGGGGACGGGGACGGGAACGAAGCCCAGGTCCCACCCCGATCCCGCAGGTGCATCACCGCGGCTTGATCGACAGATTGCAGTCGCCGCACCTCGGGCAGCGGAAGCTGCCCTTGCGCAGGCCGCCGCCGCGACGGACGATCACCTCGGTGGGACCCGCGAACATGTCCTCGGGCTCGCGGGCGAAGAGGACATCGATATCGTCGAACACCTGCTCCGAGCCGCAGCCGATGCAGCGGACGTGCGTGCCGCTCGAGGTCTCCTTCGGTGCCGGCTCGGGCTCGGCGGACTCGAGACCCTTCTCGAGGTTCGCGATCAGCCTGCGGAGGCTCTTGATGTAGTCCTCCATCTTGCTGTGGAACTCCTCCTGCTTCTTGCGCAGGATCGCGATGTTCTCCTCGAGACGGGTGATCTGGTGACGACGCAGCTCGGTGGCGACGTGGGCCGGCAGCTTGAAGCTCTTCTTCATGCCGGGGGTGCCGATCTCGCGAAGCAGGTCGCCCATGTCGACCTGCCTCTCCTCGAAACGAATCTCGCCTTCGGTCATTCCTTCCTCGGTCGCGGGTGTCGATAGCAAACCGTGTGCAGCGGGCTGTTGCAACGGTCATTCCTGATCGCGCGGGACGGCCCTGCAGAGCGCGGCGCGCGTCGATGGCGGCGGCCGGGTTCCCCGATCGAGGGACGATGTCCAGGAAGTGGATACTTCCTCGGTCGCGTCCGACGTCGACCCGCGTTCGTCGCCCCACTGGGCGCCTCGAAATGACAGATGCAGAGCCCCGTAGTAGACTTCGACAGGGGCGAGCCTGGAGTGCGTTGGTGCGCCGGAGCGCTCTCATCGCCTTCCGCCGGGCTCGCGGCCCATGCCCCCGTTTTTGGGGGATCCCGTGGACGCCGTGCTGGGAAGAGCGGCGCCGCCAATCAGACGGAGACACGGTGAAGAGCCTCGCGGGAAAGCAGCCGGGCGCGAAACGGCGTGAGCGCGGCGACGTTGCGACCCCCGGCCCCGGCGGGCCCCCTGCCGAGTGGGCCGGGCTGCAGCCAATCTTCGAGCGGATCCAGGTCCGTTTCGAGGAAGCGTCGCGCGAGTGGTACGAGCTGGTGCGCGTCATGCGCGCGCTGCGCGAGGACGCCGCCACGGCACTCGAGTCCGTCGGCGACCACGACGGGGACACGGAGCCACATTCACCGGACAGCGCGCCGGTGGGCGCCGAGCCACCCGGCGACGCGCAGCACGTGTCGAGCCTGGAGCGCAAGCTCGACGAGCTGATCGCCCTGGTTCGCGAGCTGGTGGCCGAGAAGCGGGAGACGCTGAACACCGACACCGGAAGATCGAGGAGATCACCAGGAGCGGCCGCCGACGAGAGCGCGGCCGGGTGAGTCAACCGACATGGGACAGGAAGTGGAGCAGACCGGAGCCGACACCGCCGCGAAGGAGCTCGCCGAGTCCCTGCCGAGCGCGCGTCCGCCGCGCCCGCGCAGCCGCGGGAACATCCTCGTCGTCGATGACGAGGTCTTCATCCGCAAGGCGTTCGAGCTCTTCTTCGACACCATCGGGTTCAACGTGCGTGTCGCCGACGGCGGCGAGGCCGCCCTGCGCGTCTTCCAGTCCGAGGACTTCGCGGTCGACGTCATCCTCCTCGATCTCGTGATGCCCGGCGTCCACGGCCTTGAGCTACTGCGCACCTTCAAGGAGGAGAAGCCGGACGTCGAGGTGATCATCGCCACGGGCTGCGGCAGCCTGAGCTCGGCGATCGAGGCGATGCGCAACGGCGCGTTCGACTACATCACCAAGCCGATCGTCAACTTCGAGGAGGAGCTCCTGAAGGTCGTCGAGGACGCCATCCTCCACCGCCGCAATCGGCTGCGCTCCCGAACGACGGTCGATTATCGGGGCTTCCAGGGCAACTCCGAGTTCGCCTACCACAACCTGGCGCTCTTCGAGAAGTTCCTGAAACTCGCGGACATCGCCGCTGTGTGGCGGGCCGACGAGAAGGGCCGGGACAGCGCGTGGTCCGCGCTGACCGGCGTCCAGGAAGCCCTCGACGCCGAGTTCGGCATCTCGAGCGGGCTCCTGCTGGTCCGATCCGGCGAGGAGTTCGAGGCGCGTCACCACTGGGGCCACGTGCGCCCGACGCCGCTGCGCAAGGAATGGTTCGCCAGCCTCGACCAGTTCCGCGATGTGCTCCAGGGGCGGGTCTTCGTGTTCCCGACGGAGGACCTCCGCGGCGACCTGCTCGAGGACGTCCCCGACGCGCTCGAGGAGAGCCCGATGGCGATCCACCTGCCCCTCGTCCTCGAGGGCGTGCACCGCGGCTCGCTCTTCCTCTTCTTCACGAAGCGGGCGGAGGAGCTCAAGAACGCCGACTTCCTCGATAACGGCCATCCGTATCTCGTCCTGGCGCCGATGCTCGCGTCGGTCTTCCTCGGCGCCACCGCCGGGCAATGATCGCCGCGGGGCGAGACCACTCCAGCCGCGGCGCGCCGCTCACGATATTCATCTGGCCGCCGCCGGTCCCCGAGCGGGACCTCCGGGCCGCGGTGGCCCACTATTTTATTGAGGAAGCAACGAACCCCACTAAACTGATCATCCGACCGTCCCGATGCGGGCCGACAAGCGCCCGCCGACACTGAAGATACGTTGCGGACGGCTCGGCTCGGCGCGGCGGGGCGGACGCGGCAGGAGAGAAGCGGTGCACGGCGATCGGAGAGCAGAAAGGACGGTGCGACCCCGTCCGGGGGTGTGGCTCCTCCTCGCGACGC
Source organism: Planctomycetota bacterium (assembly GCA_041569895.1). Taxonomy (GTDB): domain Bacteria; phylum Planctomycetota; class UBA8108; order UBA8108; family JACQVS01; genus JBFFXF01. The sequence goes on from JBFFXF010000141.1 coordinate 5,258, forward strand.
TTGCGGGCGCGCCCGTGATGGCGAACTCGGCCGCCACCGGCATCTATTATCCGGTCGATGCGGACTGGACCTCGATCTACACCCGCGTCGAGTCCTCGATCCGCGCCGGCGAGTGGCGCACGGCGATCGAGGGCGTCCGCGAGCTCTTCCGGCGGCTCGAGCAGCGCCGGCCCGACGCGGGCGAGACCTCCCGATCCGTGGTGCTCGCCTCCGGCGGCGGATTCGCGCTCGGGCCGGGGCCCGCGCTCAACCGCCTGGTCGATCTCCTGCCGCCCGAGGCGCGCGCGGAGCTCGGCACGGGACTCGAGCCGCTGCTGCGAGCGCGGTGGACCGAGGCCGACGACGCGGCGTCGCCACAGGAGAGCGCCCGGATACGCGGCATCATCGTGCGCGATTACGCGTGGACACCGGTCGCGCTCGAGGCAGCTCGCGAGGACGTCGAGCGCAGCCTCGAGCACGGCGCGCTCGATCGTGCGGCGGAGGCGTGCGCGTTCTTGCGATCGCGTTCGCCCGACGCGGGCGAGCGCCTGCGCGCCGGCTGGCTGCTGGCGAAGATCGCCCGGCTGCGCGGCGACGGCGAGCTCTGGCGGCGCACCGCCGGCGAGCTCCGCGCCGGGCTCGAGCAGGCCGCGGACCTTTCGGATGCGACGCGCGCGGCGATCGTCCGGGAGCTCGACGAGCCCTTCCCCGCGGAGTGGCGCGCGCCGTCCTCGGCCATCCTCAGCCCGCTCGTGCTCCGGGAGCCGAGGGGCTCGGCCGTCGAGGGCATTCGATTCGAGCTCGGCAACGTGCAGGCGAGGCGGCGCTTCGAGGTCGGCGAGCTCCGGAACCATCTCTACTCGCGGCTGCCACCGCCGACGCCGGTCGTGTCGCCGCTCCTCGGCCCCGCGAAGGGCGGCGCCTCGAGCTCCGGCGAGGAGCCGATCCCGGGCGGCGCCGGCTCGCTCCGCGACGGGACGCAGTCGGTCACGACGCTCGACTTCCCGCTGCCGTTCTTCCCGACGGCGCGCGGCAAGCGTGTCTACTTCCAGACGTACCGCGAGCTGATCGCCTACTCCGTGCCCTCGCTCGAGACGGCGTGGACGGCGACCATCTCGACCGGCGCTCACGAGGCCCTCGGCTCGCTTCGTTGCCCGGCGATCGGACCGGACCGCATCATCGCCACCGCCGGCGAGAACGTCGTGTGCGCCGACGACGCCACCGGCTCGGTGCTCTGGCGGCGCGTCGTGACCTACAGCCGACCGGCCCAGCGACTCCGCGTCGACTCGCCGGAGGAGCTGGCGCGCGTCACCGGCGAGGCGCGAGCCGCCCGCGAGCGGCCCGTGGTCGAGGACGGCGCCGGCGATCCGGGGCGCGACGCCGGGGTCGCGGACAACGACGTCGACGGCGGTGACCCGAAGGAGAACGACGGGAACGATCCTGGTGGTGCGGGCGACGAGAACGGGGACGACGGGAACGCTCCCGGCGTCGTCGTCGGCGTCGGCGACAAGCCGGAGGACGAGGAGGATGACGAGGTCCTCTTCGTGCCGGTCGATCTCACGCCGGCGACGCCGAGCCTCGGCGATTACGTCATCGGCGCCGCGGCGCGGGTCGACTCCCAGGTGCTCGCCTACGTGGCGCGCCTGCGTCCGGACGGCGACGCCGCGTGGATCACCTATCTCGGCTCGACCCAGAGCCCCGACCATCTCGGCATGGCGTCGACGCTGTCGCCACCGCTGGTCCTCGACGGTCGCGTCTACCTGCTGACCAATCGCGGGTTCGTCGCGGCGCTCGACGAGCGGGACGGGAACATCCTCTGGCTCCAGGCGTACGAGCGACTGAGCGACGGCGGCAAGAAGCGGTCGATCGACGACTGGGACCGCTGGCAGCCGAACCCGATTCTCGCCTGGCGCGGGCAGCTGATCGTCACGCCGCAGGACACCGACACGCTGATCGCGCTCGACGCGCGCACCGGCGAGATCCTCTGGCGCGTCCCGCGTGAGGGTCACTCGACGATCCTCGGCGCCACCTCGCACGCGTGTCTCCTTGGAGGGTCCTCGGTGACGGCGATCGAGCTCGCCGACCCGGCGCGACGCGGCACGGCGCTGTGGCGCTGGCAGCCGAGCGGCCGCTCCCTGATCTCTCTCGGTCGCGCGTTCGTCGACGGCGATCGCGTGTTCGTGTCGGACATCAACGCGCTCTACGCGCTCGACGCCGAGACCGGCGCGCAGAGGTCATCGGCGCTGTGGGACTTCCGCGGCGGCGGCGGCAACCTGCTCCGGCTGGCCGGAGGGCAGTTCCTCGGCGTCGGCTCCGCCGGCGGGCTGCTCGTCTACAACCACAGGGACGCCGAGGCGCGCCGCATCGAGCTGCTCCCGCCCGCGAGCGAGGAACGGCTGCTCGAGATGGCGAAGCTGCACCTCAAGGCCGGGGACGCCGAGGCCGCCAAGCGGTCGCTGGCGCTCTGGTCGAACCGCGGCTTTCCCGAGCCGGCGCCGAACTCGCGCATCGACCGGTTGCTCTTCGAGATCTCCGAGGCGCTGCGGTACACGGTCGACATCCGCGGCGAGCACGACGACAACGCTCCCGATCTGCTGCAGTTCCTCTCGCGCACCGAGCGCCTGCCGGAGTTCTCCGCCGTGGCGGCGTTTCGCGCGGCGCGTTTGCTCGTCGAGCGCGGGCGCTACGATGACGGCGTCACCGTCGTCCGCGACGCGCTCGAGCGCGGCCTCGGCGAGGCGTCGTGCCCGGTCAACCGCTTCCTCGCGAGTCCCGGCCGCGTCGTCGCCGAGAGCGTGCTCGAGGGGGTGCGCTCGAGCGGCACGGCGGGCAAGACAGCGTTCACCAACTTCGAGTGGGACGCGCAGGAGGCGCTCGCCCGCGCGCGACAGCAGGGGACGCAGGTCTCGTTCGAGAGCGTCGTGCGCGGCTTCCCGCTGACGCGTGCGCGTGCGCTCGCGCACCTCGAGCTGGCGAACATCTTCCAGGATCAGCAGAACCTCAACGAGTCGGTGCGATGGCTTCTCAGCTACCTCCGGGACTATCCGGACGCCGACGATTACGTTCCCGTCGCGCTGCGGGCGGCGAACCAGCTCACCGAGCTCGGCGCGTACGTCGAGGCGCGCGACCTCCTGCTGGCGCTGGCCAACGAGCGACCGGACGAGCGCCTCACCTCGGCCGAGCAGCGCGGCCTCGGCGAGACGGTCGCCACCTACGTCCGCCGGCGCATCCGCGAGCCCGGGTTCCGGGAGCTCAGCTTGCCGACGGAGGGCCGCTGGCTGCGGTTCCCGATCGAGCTCAAGTGGCGCTCGCCCGCCAACCTGGTGACCTCGCGGCGGCGTTTCCTCGAGGCGTCCGGCGAGGCGCCGCCTCACCTGGCGAAGCTGTTCCTCACCTACTCGAAGGACGTCATCGAGTGCCGCGATATCGACACCGGACTCGTCGTCTGGAAGGTGGAGTTCGCGATGGTGCCGCAGTTCCAGCTGCCGCGGTTCTCGTTCCGGAACGAGGGCGCGGCCTTCGTCGGCGATCTGCTCATCTTCCACGACACGAACAACGTCCTGTGCATCGACACGACGACGGGGAAGCCGCTCTGGAACAAGACCTTCGAGGTCGACGAGGGCGAGAACGAGAAGGATGCGCGGCGCATCTTCTCGACCGTGCCCGACGAGACCGTCGTCGGCGTCGGCGTCGCGCGCGATCCGACGCGCGTCGTCGTTCGAACGAGCAAGAACCGCCTGCACGCACTGGACCGGACCGGAGAGGAGGTCTTCTCTCTCGAGCTGCCGTACACCAACACCCGGTACAAGGGCGAGCCGATCGTCACCGACCGGGCGATCGTCCTCTTCCGTCAGGCGCCGATCGAGGTCGCCTACTTCGATCCGACAGACGGCAAGGAGATCGACACGGTGCGGGTGGGCGAGACGTTCCCCGACACCCGGCCGACCCTGCGTCGGGTCCTCCCGCTGGACGGCGGCCGTGCCCTGCTGATGACGACGCGCGACGTGGTCGTCGTCGACATCGACGGGCGCCGGCCTCTGTCGCGCTACGCGCTCGATGAGGGGATCCTCGACGGACTCTGGGATTTCCCCGCGTATCCCGACCAGGTGCTCGTCTATTCGGTCCACCGCGGGCGGCGGCGGGTCGCCGGCGTCTCGATGACGACCGGCAAGGAGCTCTGGCGCTACGACAAGTTCAAGGAGCAGCGCTTCAGCACGCCGGTCAAGCCGCTGATCCGGCCCGACGGCACGAGCCTCTACGTGCTGTACGGCAGCGAGAACCGCTTCCTCGCCGCGTTCGACGTCCGGCCGGGTCCGGAGGTCGGCGAGTTCACCGTGCTGCGCATCTGGTCCGACGACATCGATCTCGGCCTCAAGTTCGGCCGGCAGCTCGATCTCATCGTGACGCACGACTCGGTGATCTTCCCCGATCCGATCTCCAACACCATCTCGGTGTTCGACAAGCGCCAGCGAACCGACCGCCGGGCGGTGGTGACCGCGCTCGAGGAGTTCCTCATCGACAAGCGACCCGGCTACGAGTGCGCCGTGAAGGACGGCATGCTCCTGGTGCTCAGCGATCGCGGCGACGGCGGATTCGGCGCGGCGCAGAAGCGGGTGGACCTCTACTCGGAGCGCGAGAAGATCGACCGCCTGAAGCGCTATCTGAGCGAGCCCACCGACTGGGAGAACGTCCTGTGGCTGGCGCTGAAGTTCTTCCAGGAGGAGAACGCGGATGCGGCCCTGGAGATCCTCGGTCGCGCGCTGCTCTCGGAGCACCTGCCGTCGCTCGACAGTCCCGGCAAGTACCAGCAGCTGCGCGCCATCTTCGACGGCATCAAGGAGGAGTCGATCAAGAACGAGAGGCCGGACGACCTCATCGTCTGCCGCCGCTTCCGCACGCCGCCAAACGTCGACGGTGAGCTCAACGAGAACTGGAATCTCACCGAGTCGAGGTCGCTCGAGGACCTCCGCTCGATCAACCTGATTCCCTCGATCGGCCAGGACTCCGACATCTGGAAGGGCAAGGAGGACCTCAGCGGCCGGCTCTACACGGGGTGGGATGACGACTACTTCTACTTCGCCATCGACGTGCGGGACAACCGCATCTTCCCCTACGACAAGGAGGCGAAGTTCTGGAAGGGCGACTGCCTGATCATCGGACTCGATCCGGAGGGCGACGGCGGCCTCTACCAGAGCGGACGCGACCAGCTCCTGACGCTCGCCCTGACGCTGCCCAACCGCAAGCCTCGCGACGAGGACGAGGAGGGCGAGGACGGCGAGGAGGAGGAGAAGCGCAAGCCGAAGGGGAAGTACTCGGTGAAGAAGAAGGACGACAACAGCGGCGTGATCTACGAGGCCGCCATCCCGTGGGACAGCTTCGGACCCGGCCTCGACGGCCGCCCGCCGCTCGCGCGCAAGCGCTTCGGCCTCAGCCTGGTGGTGACCGACGACGACACCGGTCAGGGGGCCACGAAGATGATGAGCCTGAAGCCGTGTCACCTGATTCCCCGCGACCAGATCTCGAGATCGATCTGGCGCCATCTGATACCGAAGTATTTCCCGACCGTGGTCCTCGAGTGATTCGAGCCCGAGACGACCGCTACGTCGCGATTGCTCCAGACGGACGCCGGCTGGAGGAGAAGTGAAGAGACCGGGTCCACTCGCCGCGACCTCCCCGCGAACCCGCATCCTCCTCTGCGCCGTCGCGCCGGTTCTCCTGCTCTCGGCGTGCCGCACCTACAACGGCAGCCGGGCGATCGTTCCCTTCTTCGAGATCATCGACGGCACCGCCGCGACGGCCGGACCGGGCGCGGTGGTCGCGCCGGAGGGAGAGTCGGTCGACCGGCAGCCCAGTCGCGAGATCGTCGTCCGGCCGATCGGCAGCTTCGAGCTCATCGGACCGCCGTCGTCACGCCGCAACCGGCTGAAGTTCCTGTGGCCCCTCGGCGACTTCGCCTGGGGACAGGGCGACACGCGCGGATGGATCCTGCCGATCTTCTACCTGCGGGATCGGCCCTACCCCGACCGACCGGGCAGCGACTTCGACTGGACGCTCTTTCCGCTCCTCTTCTACGGCAGCGATCCGGAGCACGGCTCCTACTTCGCGGTCTTCCCGCTCGGCGGCGTGCTCAAGGGCCTGCTCGCCAAGGATCGGATGTACTTCGCGCTCTTCCCGCTCTACTGGCAGACGTGGGAGGGCGAGTTCGACTCCCTGCACATCCTCTTCCCGTTCTTCAAGCGGGAGAGCGGGGGCGGTCACAGCGGGTGGCGGCTGTGGCCGTTTTACGGGAACTTCCACGCCGAACGCGTCGACGACGGCAAGCCGCGCTACCGGCGGAAGTTCATCGCGTGGCCGTTCTACATCCGCCAGTCGAACAACCTCGACAGCGACCGGCCCACCGAGCTCCTCTTCCTTTTCCCCTTCTACGGACAGAGCATCAACGCGCGCACCGAGACGTACACGTACCTCTGGCCCTTCTTCAACACGACCACCGACGTCGCCTCGGGCGACACGCTCTACTTCGGATACCTCCTGCCGTACCGCTTCACGGGCGGGCAGTTCGACCTCTGGCCGCTTTTCGGCTGGAAGAGCCGCACCTCGCTGAGGACCCTCGGCGCCCGAGACCTGCGCGGCATCGCGTCGGCGGGAGGCTGGGAGGGGCGGCGGCCGGAAAAGTCCGACCGCATGGCGCCCTCCGACCTCGAGACGAGGCTCCGGCAGTTCACCCTCTTTCCGGTCCACCGCTGGGACCGCACACAGCGGGGACCGGACGAGCGCACGAAGCTCTGGGCGCTGCCGCTGCTGTGGAACTTCCAGTCGATCGACAAAGACACCTTCGAGACCACCAGCGAGTGGAAGATCTGGCCGCTGTTCCGATATCGTCGCGACGCCGTCCGCGGCTCGTTCTACTTCCCGTCGCCGCTCTGGTTCCGCCAGGAGAACCTCTTCGAGCGGCTCTACGCGCGGCTGTGGCGGCTCTTTCTCTGGGAGAGCGGTCCGGAACGGTCCGGATGGGAATTTCTCTACGGATTTCTCAGCTACCGGAACGAGAAAGTGGAAGACGAGTCGACTTTCTCGATCTTGTACGGGCTGTTCGAATGGAGTGTGGATCCGGGCGGGCACAGCGTGCGGCTGTTCTACCTGCCCTGGCGCTGAGCGGAGTCGTCGCACGATGAAATCCGCCGTCCTTTCTCTCGGCAAGCTGATCGCGGACGCGGCAACCGGCGCCGGTTACTCGCTGGCGCTCCTCGGTCGCTCGTTCGTGTGGCTGCCCTACTCGATCACCAGGCGCTCGCGCGGCGACGTGCTCCATCAGATGTACGTCTGCGGCATCGTGAGCATCCCCGTGACGCTCGTCGTCAGCGTCTTCACGGGCGCGATCCTGGCGCTCAACGGCGGCATCACGCTCGCGGACATCGGCCAGGAGCACCTGATGGGGAGGATCGTGGCCATCTCGATGGCGCGCGAGATGGGCCCATTCATGACCGCGCTGATCCTCGCGGCGAGCGTCGGCTCTGGAATGGCGGCCGAGCTCGGCACCATGGCGGTCTCCGAGGAGACCGACGCGCTCGAGGTGATGGGCGTCGACGACGCGAAGTTCCTGGTCATGCCGCGTCTCCTCGCGATGACGGTGATGACGCCGATTCTCACGGTGTACGCGACGGTCCTCGGCACCCTCGGCGGCGCCATCACGAGCTACGCTCAGTACGGCGTCTCGTTCGTCCTCTTCAAGACGGACGCCTTCGACAACCTCGAGTTCAAGGACGTCTACACCGGTCTGATCAAGTCGGTGGTTTTCGGGATCGTCATCGCGGTGGTCGGCTGCTCGGAGGGACTGCGCGCTCGCGGCGGAGCGATGGGCGTCGGCCGCGCGACGCGCAGCGCGGTGATTATATCCTATCTGTTGATCATCGTCCTCGGCTACTACCTGACGTTCGCGTTCTATCGGCTGGCGGTGTGATGGAGACCCAGCGCGCGGAGAAACCCACGACGGTCACCGACGGCAACGCCCCGGCGATGCCGGTGATCCGGCTCCGCGGGCTGCGAAAGAGCTTCGGTGACTTCGTCGTCCTCGACGGCGTGGACCTCGACGTGCGCCCGCGCGAGACGCTCGTCATCATCGGCCGCAGCGGCACGGGGAAGAGCGTCACCCTGCGACACATCATGGGCCTGCTCGAGCCGGACGAGGGCGAGGTCTTCGTCTTCGGCCGCAACCTCGCGTCGCTCGACATCAAGCAGATCAAGAAGCTGCGGCTGCGGATCGGCTACCTCTTCCAGTCGGGCGCGCTCCTCAACTGGATGACCATCGGCGAGAACGTCGCCCTGCCGCTCCTCGAGCACTCGCCCGGGCTGAGCGACGCCGAAGTTCACAAGCGGGTGATGGAGAAGCTCCGGCTCGTCGAGATGGAGAACGCCGTCGACAAGCTCCCGTCGCAGATCTCGGGCGGCATGAAGAAGCGAGGCGGCCTGGCGCGATCGATCATCCTGGAGCCGGAGATCATCCTCTACGACGAGCCGACCTCCGGTCTCGACCCGGTGATGGCGAGCGCCATCAACGACCTCGTCATCCACACGCGCGAGGTCCTCGGCGTGACGCAGGTGGTGGTCACGCACGACATGGAGAGCGCGTATCGGATCGCGGATCGGGTCGCGATGCTCTACGAGGGGAAGATCATCGCGCTCGGCACGCCCGAGGAGATCAAACGACACGAGAACCCGATCGTGCAGCAGTTCATCACGGGCAACTCGCACGGACCGATAACGAACAACAACGGACTTGAAGGAGTCGAAGAATGAAGGGACGATCGACGGCAGGCAGGGACCTCGTCATCGGACTGGTGTTCCTCGGCGCGCTCGGCCTCTTCGGCTGGGGCACGTTGAAGGTCGTCACTCTCGACGTCCTCGGACGGAGCCGCGACATCGAGGTGCCGTTCTCCGAGGTCAACGGCATCCGCGTCGGTGACGACGTCAAGTTCCACGGCTACAGCGTCGGACTGGTGACCGGCGTCGAGCCGCGCTTCGAGAGGCAGACGCGGCTGGTGGTCAAGTGCCGGATCAACACGCCGATCCGGCTGCCGGAGGACAGCCGGTTCGTGGTGCGGAGCGCCGGCCCGCTCGGCGGGCGCTTCATCGAGATCGACCGCGGCGACAGCGAGAAGCTGGTCTCGATCGAGACCGGCGCCTTCCGCGGCGAGGCCGAGGGCGACCTCTTCGACAACCTCGGTCGCCTGGTGGACGAGATCAAGGAGGGCAACGGGCTGCTCAACCAGCTCATCCACAACGAGCGCATCGGCAGCGATTTCGAGCGCATCGTCACCGAGATCCGCGAGGTCGTCAGCTCGGTGAACGAGGGCGAGGGGATCCTCGGCGCGCTGATCAAGCGCGAGGACCTGCGGCAAAGGGCGGAGGAGTTGATCAACGACGCCGCCGCCACCATGAAGGAGATCCGCGAGGGCACCGGGACCGTCGGCAAGCTGATCAACGAGGACGAGGTCTACGACGACCTCCGGGAGGCGATCGGCAGCGTCAAGAGCTTCACGAAGCGCCTGGACGAGGGCGACGGCGCGCTGCAGATGCTCCTCAGCGACCCCGAGGTGAAAAAAGACTTGAAAGACAGTGTCGCCGCCTTTAAAGACACGATCTCTGGCATCAACGAGGGCGAGGGCACGATCGGCCAGCTCGTCAAGAACCGTGAGGCCTACGACCAGCTGATGCGCATTCTCGACAACCTCGCGGATGCGGTCGAGGACTTCCGGGAACAGGCCCCGATCAGCACCTTCGTGAACGCGATCTTTACGGGTCTGTGAGGACCGGCCCGGCCCTCTGAAGGAGCGGTTCCCCGCGTGTCCAACCAGGAGAGGATCAGAAACTTCAGCATCATAGCGCACATCGACCATGGCAAGTCGACGCTCGCCGACCGGCTCATCCAGCTCACCCACGCGGTCGACGACAGGGCCTTCAAGGATCAGGTCCTCGACACCATGGATATCGAGCGCGAGCGCGGCATCACCATCAAGTCGAACGCCATCACGCTGACCTACAACGCGGCGGACGACGTCGACTACACCCTCAACCTGATCGACACTCCCGGACACGTCGACTTCAGCTACGAGGTCTCGCGCGCGCTGACGTCGTGCGAGGGCGTCCTGCTGCTCGTCGACGCCACGCAGGGAGTCGAGGCGCAGACGGTCTCGAACCTCTACCTGGCGCTCGAGCACGACCTCGAGATCATCCCGGTGATCAACAAGATCGACATGCCGCTGGCGGACATCGATCGCGTCAAGGAGCAGATCGAGTCGGAGCTGGGCCTCGACCCGTCGACCGCGCTGCTCGCGTCGGCGAAGCTCGGCACCGGGGTGCCGGAGATCGTCGAGGCGATCGTCAAGCGCATACCGCCGCCCTCCGGCGACCCGTCGAGCCCGCTCAAGGCGCTGATCTTCGATTCGCACTACGACAAGTACCGCGGCGCCGTCATCTACTGCCGCGTCTTCGACGGCTGCGTTCGCCCCGGCGACTTCGTGCGCTTCTACTCCGGCGAGAAGTCCTACGACGTCGAGGAGGTCGGGCTCTTCCGTCTCGGCCTTCAGAAGAAGAAGTCGCTCGAGGCGGGCGAGGTCGGGTACATCATCGCCGGCGTGAAATCGGTCTCCGACACCCGGGTGGGCGACACCCTGACGCTCGTCGACAACCCCGCCGACTCGCCGCTGCCGGGCTATCGCGAGGTCCAGCCCGTGGTCTTCTCGTCGATCTACCCGACGGTGTCGGATGACTACGAGGAGCTCGCCGACTCGCTCGCCAAGCTCAAGCTCAACGACGCGTCGCTGACCTACCAGAAGGACTCGTCGATCTCCCTCGGCTTCGGATTTCGGTGCGGGTTCCTCGGGCTGCTCCACATGGAGATCGTGCAGGAGCGGCTCGAGCGCGAGTTCAACCTGTCGATGATCACGACGGCGCCGACGGTGCAGTACCAGATCGAGCTCAGCGGGGGCAAGATCGTCGAGATCGACAACCCGCTCAACTTCCCGGACCCGAGTCACGTCGAGAGGGCCGAGGAGCCCTACATCCGGGCGGAGATCATGGTGCCCGACCGCTACCTCGGCAACATCATCCAGCTCTGCATCGACAATCGCGGCACCAACCAGAAGATGAACTACCTGAGCCCGAAGCGGGTCGAGCTCTACTACGACCTGCCGCTGGCCGAGATCCTCTTCGAATTCTACGATCACCTGAAGTCGCTCTCGCAGGGGTACGCGTCGTTCTCGTACGAGCCGATCGGCTACCGCGCGACCGACCTCGTCAAGGTCGACATCCTCGTCAACGGCGAGCGCGTCGACGCGCTGAGCTTCATCACCCACCGCGATGGCGCCGTGACGCGGGCGCGGAAGATCTGCGAGCGGCTCAAGAAGACGATACCGAAGCAGCTCTTCAAGATCCCGATCCAGGGCGCCATCGGCTCGAAGATCATTGCCCGCGAGACCATCTCGGCGTTCCGCAAGGACGTCACCGCGAAGTGCTACGGCGGCGACATCACGCGAAAGCGCAAGCTCCTCGAGAAGCAGAAGGAGGGGAAGAGGCGCATGAAGATGGTCGGTTCGGTCGAGATCCCGCAGTCAGCCTTCCTCGCGGTGCTGAAGACGGACCAGGACGATGAGCGCTGACCACGCGACCTGCACGGCGACTGCGACCGCAACGGCCACGAGGCCGGCGTGCGGTCTCTACATCCACGTCCCCTTCTGCTCCGTGCGCTGCCCCTTCTGCAACTTCGCCGTGACCACGGCGCGCGAGGACGTCGATCGGTGGCTCGAGGCCGTCGAGCGCGAGCTCGGGCTCCGCGCGCCGGACTGGCCGCAGGCGTTCGACACCGTGTACTTCGGGGGTGGCACGCCCTCGCTGCTCCCCGCGCGGACGATCGAACGCCTCCTGAGCGAGGTGCGCGGCCTGCTCGCGCTGACGGGAGATGCCGAGGTCACCATCGAGGTCAACCCGGGAGACCTCGCCGAGTCCGATCTCGCCCGCCTGCGCGCCGCCGGCGTCAACCGGCTCAGCCTCGGCGTCCAGTCCCTCGACGACGGGGACCTGCGCTTCCTCGGCCGGCCGCACGACGCCGTGACCGCGAGGGAGACGTTCGCGGCGGCGCGGCGCGCCGGCTTCGCGAACATCAGCGTCGACCTGATCTACGGCCTGCCGCTGCGCGCCCGCGGCGACTGGGCGCGGCAGATCGATGAGACCGGACGACTCGGCCCGGAGCACATCTCGGCGTATACGCTGACCTGGGAGCCCGGTACGCCGCTCACGAGGCGCCGCGACGCCGGCGAGTTCCCGGAGCCGACCGAGGCCGAGACGCGAGAGCTCTTCCTCTTCACCCGCGACCGCCTCGCCCGGGCGGGCTACGAGCAGTACGAGGTCTCGAGCTTCGCCCGCGCGGAGCGCTTCCGCTCGCGCCACAACTCGAAGTACTGGGACGAGAACGCCTACCTCGGCATCGGCCCGGCGGCGCACTCCTGGCGCGACGGCCGGCGCTGGTGGAACGCACCGGGCGTGCGCGACTACGCCCGCCGGGTGCTCGAGGGCGGGTCACCCGTCGCGGGCGAGGAGGCGCTCTCGAGCGACCAGCGCCGCCTCGAGAGACTCTTCCTCGGCCTGCGAACCACCGGAGGCGTCGACCTCGACGCCTTCCGCCGCGACTTCGACACCGACCTGGTCACGGAACGTTACGAGCTCATCGCCGGCCTCGTCCGCGACGGCGAGGCCACCGTCACCGGAGCGAGACTCACCCTCACCCCCACCGGCCTCGCCATCGCCGACGCCATCGCCGTGGCGCTCTCCTGATCGCGTTCCCGTCCCCGTCCCCGTCCCCGACCCCGTGCCCAAACGCGGCCGACGAACGAAGAGGACGGGAACGCAGATGACGCAGATTACGCAGATTACGCAGATTGAGGACGGACCTCGGACCTCGGATCTCGGTCTCGGAGTCGGAATCGGTATCGGACATCGGAATCGGACCCGACAACGCAGGTCCTTGCTGGCGTTTCATCCTCGAAATCGCGGTTGTTCCGGGCCGTCGTGTCCTCTTGGCAGATCCCACAGCGAGTGAGGTTCGCCGAGACGAACGACACGGGCAGGCGAGCACGTCCCGCCTGCCCGTACGCGCCGCGGGTCACCGCGTCAGCTTCGAGACCATGGCCTGAAACCGGTCGATCCGATCCAGTGCCCGTGCGACCCGCGCCTCCTCGATGTACCCCCAGGCGATCGC